>JAGBBE010000148.1 GCA_017938645.1 Clostridia bacterium | reverse complement strand
CCGGGGCGACCCTGCTCATCCCAGATCATGCGGCCATGGTCGGGGCGGATATAGGTATCGGGGCAGGTGTCGTAGATGACCTTCATGATGGCGAACATGTCCAGATCGCCGGTGGAAGACAGGTGGGCAGCCTCGCGGAAGTGGCGGTAGCCCAGGAACTTCACGTTGCGCACATGCATGGCACCGATGCGGTCCATTTCGCCAAAGTGACGAATGATGGAGGGAATATCATTCTCGGGGTTGGAGCCCAGAGAGCCGGTGCACAGGCACAGGGTGTTGGCGGGGCTGTCGTAGAGCTTCACGATCTTGTCGTAGTCTTCCTGGCTGTGAGCGATGCGGGGCAGGCCGAAGATGGGCCAGGCAGGATCGTCGGGATGGCAGGCCATGCGGATGCCGACTTCCTCACAAACGGGGCAGACGCGCTCCAGGAAGTACTTGTAGTTCTCGCGCAGCATGTCGGGGGTGATGCCTTCGTACTGCTTCAGAGTGGTCTCCAGCAGAGCCAGACGCTCGGGCTCCCAGCCGGGCAGGGTGAAGCCCTTCGAATCCTCGGCGGTGCGGCGCACGATTTCCATGGGGCCCATTTCGCCCAGATCCACCTCGTTGAAGTACAGGGAGTTGGAGCCATCCTCGGGAATTTCGCGGGCCAGGTCGGTGCGCAGCCAGTCAAACACGGGCATGAAGTTGTAAACGATGACCTTCACGCCGAACTTGGCCAGATTGCGGATGGTGGTGATGTAGTTGGCAATGTATTCGTCGCGGGTGGGCAGACCCATCTTGATATCCTCGTGAACGTTCACGCTCTCGACAACTTCAAACTCAAGACCGGCAGCATGCACTTCGTCCACCAGCGCCTTGATCTCGTCCTCTTCCCAGACAACGCCCGCGGGCTTGTCCAGAAGGCCCATCAGGCCGCTCATGCCGGGAATCTGCTTCACATACTTCAGGGGGATGGGATCAATCTGAGAACCGTACCAGCGGAAAGTCATTTTCATGGGAAGTCGCCCTCCTTGATTTAGTGATTGTAGTGTATCATAATGTTTACTAGTATACAAGTATTTTTGTAAAAGAGCATAAACATTTTACCCTATTGAACAAAAAAGAGCCGATTTGGCTCTTTTTTCACAAAGAAGCTATGCTTATTTGATAATAAGCAGCGTGTCGAAAAAGCTCGCCTGCGGCGATCTTTTCCGCCAAATAACTGTTGGAATGTTTTCGCGCAAGCGCGAAAACTCCCCGCCCGACCGGCAAGGCCGGTCGATACGAACAAAAATCGGAGGGATTACGATCCCTCCGATACCTCCCTAAGGGTTGATCGACAGTCTGCTTATTTGATAATAATGCTGACCTCGCCGTAGCTCTCCTCTTCCTCCTGCGAAACGGAGGCGCTCACGCTCACGCCAGAGGGAACCTCTTCGCCCGTGAACATGGGATTTTGGAAGTGCTCGCCCAGTTTGATGTTCTCCGCCTCGCGTTCAGCGATGACGGACTTGCGCTGCACAGGCACGCAGTTGGCGCAGGGCTCAAGCTTTTTGTAGGTGGTATCCAGCTCTGCATAGGTGAAGCCGGTCAGCGGCAGATACTTGTCGCGCACGCTTTTGCAGGTGGCGTAGGCATGGTAGCTTGAACCGCCGTTGGGATTGTAGTAAAGCGGCGTATCGTCGTCGGGGACGGGAATCTCGCGCCCGTCGTCGTCCCAGACAATCACCTTGGTGTTGCGCTTGAGATTTTCCCAAAGCCAGGAGATGCAAAGTCCATCCTCGTTGGGCGTGCGCTGTACACGCACGCAGCCGTGGCTTGCCTTACGGCCCAGCTGGGAACCGAACTTGGTGTAGGTATAGCTTCCGTCGCGCTGAGGCACGCCGGGCACCTCATGCAGCAGATCTCCGCCGTTAAAGCGGATGCCCATGGCGCAGTACATGCCCTCAGAATCAAAGCCGCCGACCCAGTTGCCGATCAGATACTCGCCGGTAGCGGTCTCGTTGTAGGGCTGATTGAGCTTGATATCCACCAGACCCGTCGACACCGCGCAGTCCGACCAGAGCTTGCCGTCGATGAACATGTACAGCCGCTGGGTGAGCTTGTCGATGATGATGCCGTACTTGCTGTTGGGCGTCACCTGCTTGAGCAGCTTCGTGCGCACGTAGCCGCGGATGACGCGGTCGTAGTAATCAATGCCTTCGATGAGCGTCCAGCCGTCCTCATCCTCGCCCAGCACATGCACAGCCGCCTGTCCGCCATTGATGAAGCCGCCCTGCCATTCATTGATAATGCGTTCGCCGCCGGGAGAATCCATCAGATAGACCGGGCTGTTCTCCTCAGCATCAAGCACGGTGATGGGACGCTGCAGCAGCTCCCAGCAGGCTTCCTCGTCGGTGATGTCATAGTGGAAGTCCGCACCGAACCACGTCCATCCGCCGTCAAACCCGGCCAGATTGCCGGTGGGCAGGCCTTCCTTGTTCTTTTCGCCCGCAGCCAGCGCCGAAAGCGGAGAGAGCGCCAGCAGCATGCACAGCCAAATCAGGATGATTTTCTTCATATGCTACTCCTTGGTCAGCCGGAAATTGTGATTGAGACCTCTTCGGTGTCCAGATCCTCCACAACAATGGCGGGTTCAGGCTCCTGATAGAGCTCATCCTCCGCCGCCTCCTCGCGCAGCGTCTGATCGATAGATTCAGGATCCAGTCCCATTTCGCGGTTGCGCTCGTCAATATCCGCTCTGCGCTGAACGGGGTTGCAGTAGGGGCAGGGCGTCAGTGCGGCGTAATCGCCCGTATCCAGATCCGCATACGGAAAACCTGTCAGCGGCAGATAGCGTTCCTTGACGCTGGTACAGTTGGCGCTGGCGTGATAGTACTTGCCGCCGTTGGGATTGTAGAAAAGCGCCAGCTGATCGTCCGGATAGAGAATCGGCGTGAGCGCGGCAAGGTATTCCTCCCGCGTGATGGCTCCGCGCTGCAGGTTTTCCTTGGCAATCAGGCTCTTGCGGCGCGGCGGCTGACAGGTGGTGCAGTGATCCAGATCCAGGAATCGGCCGCTGTCGAGCTTGCCGTAGGTAAAGGCCTTAAGAGGCTTATACTTGTCGCGCACGCTGGAGCAGTACT
Organism: Clostridia bacterium; assembly: GCA_017938645.1. The sequence continues at coordinate 10,507 of JAGBBE010000148.1, read as the reverse complement.
GGTCGGCATGATAGCGGCTGCCGCCGTCGGGGTTGTAGTACAGCTCGCGCTCATCCTCGGGATAGGGCATTTTACGCCCCTTATCATCCCAGATGACCACCTTGGTTCCCTTTTTGAGATTGTCCCACAGCCAGCGGGCGTTAAGGCCTTTTTCGGTGGGGATACGCTGAGTGCGGACACAGCCGTGGCTGGCCTTGAGTCCCAGCAGCGCCTCCCAGCGGGTATAGCTGACGCTGCCGTCGCTGCGCACGTTATGAGGCACCTCATGGATCATGTCGCCGCCGTTGAAGCGCAGCGCCGTAGCGCACACCATGCCTTCGGAATCAAAATCACCCACCCAGCTGCAGATCAGGTACTCGCCTGCGGCAGTTTCGTTATAGGGCTGCTCATCGTTGGGCAAGCCAGTGGAAATCAGACAGCTGTCCCAGAGCTTGCCGTCGATGAAGACGTACAGGCGCTGGGTGAGCTTGTCGATGATCACGCCATACTTTTCATTGGGCGTAACTTCCTTGAGAAGGCGCGTGCGCACATAGCCGCGGATGACGCGGTTGTAGTAGTCCAGTCCTTCAATCAGCGTCCAGCCGCCCTCGTCCTCGCCCAGCACGTGCACGGCTGCGGATGCGCCGTTGATAAAGCCGCCGAGCTTGTCGTTGTTGACCTTCTTGCCATCCGGCGTCTGACGCGGATAGATCGCCTCGCGCTGGTCGGCGTCGAGGATGGTGATGGGCTTCATCAGAAGCTCCCAGCATGCTTCCTCGTCGGTGATATCATAATGAAAATCCTCGCCGAACCACACTTCGCCGGTATCAAAGCCCTCCAGCCACTCTTCGACCGTTTTGGCCTGAGCGGACGGAATCATGGGACAGAGGCAAAGCAAAGTCAGCAGTACAGCGACGCTTCTTTGGAAAAACTTCTTCATTCAGCAGAGCTCCTTTTGGCTGCGCACTCGTTATCCTAACGTATGGAAGGAAACCATTCATGCAAAAAAGCACAAATTCCTTCATCATGAAGCATACCATGCGCCCGAAAGCCTGTCAAGACAACGAAAAGCCGCCGGAACGCTTCTGCATCCCGGCGGAAAAAGTTTTTCAATTGTTACGCTTCGTGCACCTTGTTTCCGTCGATGAAAACGGCCTTGACGGTGGTGGAGACTTCAAAGGGGCAGCCGTCGGTGATGACCACGTCGGCGTCCTTGCCAGCTTCCAGAGAACCCACGCGATCCGCCACCAGCGCGTGCTCGGCAGGATGGATGGTGATGGCCTTAAGGGCTTCAAAGGGATCCATGCCAGCCTTCACAGCCAGACCCGCGCAAAGAGGCAGGTACTTCTGCGGAATCACGGGCGCGTCAGTGATGATGGACACATGGCAGCCGGCCTTGCTGAGCACGCCGGGGGTCTCCCAGCTCTTGTTGCGCAGTTCGAACTTGCTGGCATGGGTCAGCGTGGGGCCAACGGCCAGCATCACATTTTCCTTGGCGAGTTCTTCAGGAACCAGATGGCCTTCGGTGACATGCTCAAGGGTGATGTTGACGTCAAACTCACGGGCGATGCGCAGCGCGGTGAAGAAGTCATCCGCCTGATGGGCATGCGCCTTGAGCGGAATCTCCTTGCGCAGCACAGGCAGCATGGCGTTGAGCTTCATATCAAAGGCCGGACGCTTTTCGGCGTCGTCGCCGGCGCGCTCGATCTTCTGCTGATATTCGCGGGCCTTGAAGAGCATCTCACGAAGACGGGCAGCCGTAGTCATGCGGGCGGAGTTGCCCTTTTCGCGGTAGCAGCGCTTGGGGTTTTCGCCAAAGGCGCACTTCATGGCGACTTCGGACTTGATGACCATATCGTCGATGCGCTTTCCCACAGGCTTGTAGGCCGCGAAGGTGCCGCCCAGCACATTGGCGCTGCCGGGGCCTGCACAAAGCGTGGTCACACCGGCTTCGCGGGCTTCCACGAGGGTTTCATCGCGGGGCTCGATGGCGTCGATGGCGCGCAGATGGCAGGCCACGATATCGCCCATCTCGTTGTAATCAGCGCCTTCAAAGCCGATTCCGTATCCGTGCAGACCGGTGTGGCAGTGTGCCTCAACAAAACCGGGATAGACCTCCAGCCCGGACGCGTCGTACACCTCAGCGCCTTCGCAGACAATGTCCTTTTCAATCTTCACAATCTTTCCGCCGTCAACGAGGATATCGGCGATGTAGGGCTCGCGCTGGATCGCGTCGTGAATCAGGCCATTTTTGATCAGAAGCATGGGTATATCCTCCTTATGCATTCATTTCGTTGCGGATTGCTTCCTCGCAGCTCTGCATGGCGGCGAGAGTCTTTTCAAACAGAACAGGCAGTTCCCAGCCCAGCCGCTCCGCGCCCTGCGCAATGACCTCACGAGAGCAGCCTGCGGCGAACTTCTTGTCCTTGAACTTCTTTTTGATGGAAGAAACTTCCATATCCATCACGCTCTTGCTGGGACGCATGAGCGCAGCCGCGCCGATGAGGCCGGTGAGTTCGTCGGCGGCAAAGAGCGCCTTTTCCATCTGGTGTTCAGGCTCGATGTCACAGCACAGGCCAAAGCCATGGGAGCAGATGGAGCGGATCATGTCCTCGCCCACATTCGCAGCGCGCAGAAGCTCAGGCGCTTTCTGGCAGTGCTCGTCGGGCCACTGTTCAAAGTCGATATCGTGCAGAAGGCCAACCATGGCCCAGTACTCAGCGTCGTCGCCGTAGCCCAGATCATTGGCGAACCAGCGCATCACGCCTTCCACCGTGAGCGCATGCTGGATGTGGAACGGTTCCTGATTGTAGGTTTTCAGAAGCTTCAGGGCTTCCTCGCGGGTAAGATTGGACTGCATAAGCGTATCCTCCTGTATTCTCATTTATCTGCGATCATATCACCATTTTCCGTGCAGCGCAAGGGCGAGAGCAGCGCGCCCAAACACAACGGAACAATAAACATAAACGGGTACACATACCTGACGATGCAGCAGGGGCCGAGGAACAAAAATACATACATCGCCCAGCACATCGTCAGCGGCAGGATGACATCCTTTCTGCGCAGATACATTGCGGCAAACCACACCGCCGTCAGCAGCCAGCACCACAGCGCCGTGCCGTTCAAAGCCGAAAGCACAGGTACCTGCAGGTATTCATTGATCGAATACATCCGCTCGTACCAGTCATAGAGAGCAGGCCACAGACTGTTCTGCGACACGCCATGACTGGTGCGGAAGACAGTCCCCAGATATCCTTCATGATACTCCAGCAGTTCTCCCCGGAAGGTGGCATGGGACAGATCATCCAGATGCCAGTAGCCCTTGGTGAGGAACCCGAAGGCATCCAGATAGATCACCGGGAATTTTATGCCCAATCTCAGCCACAGACCGAGGAATTCCGGCAGATCGTTCGGTTGGATGTCCGCCGTGTGCTTCACATAGTCCGTCAGTGCAGGCTGATAGAGCGCCACATCCGGAAGCCAGCTGCGGATCTCCTCGCGCGATTCATATTTGAGCAGATGGTTGACGCGTGCGATCTGCTGAATCGGGACGCTGAGCACCTCATGGAACGGCCCGGACTGCGCATCCAGCAGCGAAACCAATCCCCCGTGTACCGCTCCGTAAAGCACAAACGCGCACAGCGTCAGGCACAGAATACGCCTGCAAAGAACGCGGTTTTTCCGCAAAAGAATCCATCCGCCGATCAGCACTGCGGCAATGGCCAGCACGCCGTTGGTACGCATGAGCGCTCCCAGCGCCGCCAGAAGAATCCATCCGGCCTTCCAGCTGCGCTTGCGTGTGACTTCTTCCTCGCGGATACCCCAGATCATCAGCACAGCCCACGCAGCCAGCGCGTCGGTAAACAGCACATCCTTGGTGGTGCTGATGGCCAGCAGCTGATGGAACGGCGCAAAACAGAATACCGCCAGAACCGCAAGAACAAACCAGCGCGGGCAGCGGATATGGTGCAGGTAGCGCAGAATCAGCGCCATGGTCAGCGCCGTCATAATCATCTGGAAGATGCAGTAGAGCGAAATGCCCAGATTGTATGAACCCATCAGTCCGCCCAGCGCATGGAAACCGCCGATGATCAGCGTATGGAAGATTGGGTTATGATCGTTAAACACGCCTGAGACAGTCTGGTCGATCTGACGCTCGACATCATAGCTGTAAATGCCTGGCCAATAGGCCAGAAGCGCCGGAAGCCAGCAAAGCAGAATCAGCGCAAACGCCAGATAGAAAAGCTGTTTATCCGTAAGCCGCTGCTTTTGTGCCGAACGGTTTTCAAACTTCGTAAGCCAGTCCGTCAGCCACACAAACAGCCCTCCGGCCGCAGGCGTCAGTCCCAGCGAAGAGAGAAGCATCAGTCCAAGAGAACGCACCGTTGCACCCGCTTCGGCGATGGTGCCTGCCGCATCCAGCCTTGCGCCGCATACCTGCGCAAGCACAAACATGAAGCCAAACACCAGCGCGTATCGCTTCAGCCGCCCGTCCTTCCGCGTCCAGAACAGCCGTCCCAGCCACGCAAGTGCAAACAGCACAGCGATGAGCAGCACGCTGTGGCTCCATTCGCGTGGCCAGAGCAGGTATTCGTTCAGCGCCCACAGCGAAATCAGCGGACAGCCGATGGAAAGAATATGACTCAAAATGGGTTTCCTCCATTTCATAATACATTCCGTATTTTTATCATCATAGCACCCGTGGCGAAAAACCGCAACCTGTGATACAATATTTCCCCGAGGTGAATACCAGATGAATCAGCGCGATATCGCCGAAATCCGGCGCAGGCTCAATCCTGACAAACGCTACCCTACCGTCATCCGCGGCTGCTATGTGGATCATACCGGACAGGTGATCTCCACCTTTGCCCAGCCCGTTTACCATCTGCCGCAGGAGGAAAACGAAAAATACATGTCTCTGTTCAAGAAAGTGCTTTCTGGCACACAGGGACAGAATCTGCTTACGGTTGAATTTACCGCCGCACAGGCCATGGAAGGCGCGGAGCACAAAATTCTCTCAGACATGCGCGAAAGCGGTCTGACCGATGAAGAGGCCGTGAACGCCTTCTACGAGCGTGCTATCGACGCTATCCGCGCCGCCGGAAATGCTGAGGCGCAGTCCGTAAATGAAGCGCAGACCGCCAGCAACTACCTGATCCTTCTTCTGCACGACGGATACGACATCGTCTACAAGGATGCCAATGGCGAAGCGGACAATGAACGCTCCACGGATGTGTTCTCCTACATTCTGGGCTGCGTCTGTCCTGTGAAGCAGACCAAACCGGCGCTGACCTACTTTGTGGAGGACAGCGGCTTTCACGCGCGCCTGTCTGACTGGGCGGTGAGCAATCCTGAAATGGGCTTCATGTTCCCGGCCTATGAGGAGCGCAGCGCCAACATCTACTGCGCCATGTACTACACCCGAGACGCGGGCGACCCGCACGAAGGCTTCATGCAGAGCGTCTTTGGCGTGCAGGAGCAGCCCATGCCTGCCAAGGAGCAGACCGAAGTCTTTCAGAATGTGCTGCAGGAGTCCCTTGCCGAGGAGTGCAGCATGGATGTGATGCAGGCCGTGCACGAAACCATGCGCACCATGATCGAGGAGCAGAAGGCCGACAAAACCGCCGAACCGCTCAAGCTCGGCAAGCAGGAAGTGCGCCAGATGCTGGAGGAATGCGGCGTCAGCGAGGAACGCGCCGCCGTGTTTGAAGAAAAGTACGACGAAACCTTCGGCGCGTACGCAGAGCTTCCGGCTGTGAATCTCGTCACGCCCAAGCAGTTCAAGGTCGACACGCCCAGCGTATCCATCCGCGTCGATCCGGAGCGCAGCGATCTCATCGAAACCCGCGTCATCGACGGCAAGTGCTACATTCTGGTGCTGGCCGACGGCGATGTGCAGGTCAACGGCGTCAACGTGAAATTCAACGCATAATGAAAAAGCGGCGGAATCAATCCGTCGCTTTTTTGAAGGGAATCCTCTGCACCAGCCCGATGATCTGCCCGGAGAGAATCACCGTAAGCAGCGAATAGGCGATGCGTCTGAACGGAATATAGCTCAGCGAAAGCAGCAGCACCGTCATATCGCTGACGAGGTAGATCCGCTCGATTTTGATATTCAGAATCCGCACAAGGCTCATGGCCAGCGCATCATCCCCGCAGGTGGCGCCGCCTGCGCGCACGCACAGTCCCGCGCCTATGCCGATAAAGACCGCACCCAAAAGCGCGGCTGCCAGCGGCATATGGTACAATTCCGGCCACAGCGGAGGAAACTGCTCGATGACGCCGTAGGCAGCAGAATAAGTCAGCGTCGCCACGGCGGAATAGATCAGAAACGTGCGCCCAAGGGTCTTCCAGCCGATGGCATAGAGAATAACGTTGAAGACAAAGCTGCTGACCGCCGGTGAAATGTCGAACCAGTGCTGCAAAAGCAGCGTCGCGCCCAGCACGCCGCCTTCCGTAACGCCGGAAACGGCATGCACATGATAGATGCCGAACGCCTGAAATACGCTGCTGAACACCACCACGGCACAGGCCAGAGGCGAAATATCCCTGAAGAGCTTGCGGAGCATAACTATCAAAACCTTTCAAAAGCAGGAAGCGCCGGTCAGTGTCCGGCGCTTCCTTTGAATCATTCTTTAGCCGTTGTAAACGCTCTCGTCCAGCTTGCCCTCGCTCTTGGCAACCGTCATGGCAGCCACGGAGTCGCCCACGCAGTTGAGGCTGGTAACAAGCATTTCGATAGGACGGTTGATGGCCAGAATCAGCGCATAGCCCATCATGGCGGCTTCGCCGGTGAAGCCTACGCCGGAGAGAATGGTGAACAGAATCACAGCGCCTGCACCGGGAGCAGCGGGGGTGCCGATGCTGGCGATGAGGGCCAGGATCATGATCAGGATCAGAGAGCCGACGCTCACTTCATAGCCGCCCACGCCCGCCAGGAACAGGGTAGCCACCACCTGCATGATGGCGGTGCCGTCCATGTTGATGGTCATGCCCAGAGGCAGCACGAAGGAAGCAATCTGGTTATCCACACCCAGCTCCTTGGTGTTGGTTTCCACGTTCAGAGGCAGGGTGGCGGCGCTGGAGGAGGTGGAGAAGCCAAACACAATCACCTTGAAGATCTTCTTGATGTAGATGATAGGGTTGAGCTTGGTGGTCAGGGCGATCAGCACAGGATAACCAACGAACAGATACACCAGCATCAGAACAACCGTGAGCACCACATAAGCGGCGGCGGGACGCAGGTAGTTGATGCCATAGGTGGCAAAGGTACGGCTGAGCAGCATGAAGACCGCCACAGGGCCGAACTTGTCAACCACAAAGTTGAGGAAGGTCACGATGATGTCGCTGACCTCCTGACAAAGGCTGTGCAGGGTGCTTTCCTTTCCCTTGCCCAGCTTGTTGAGGCCAAGCCCCACAACCACGGCCAGGAAGATGACGCTCAGCACGCCGGTATTGACATGGAAGGCGGCGCCGATATTGGAAGGAACGATGTTCAGGATGACGTTGAGCGGGTTGGAGCCGGTGGATCCCTTGGCGGCGGAAAGGCCTTCCAGCACAATGTTGAACGCGCCGGCATTATAGCAGATCAGGCCGATGGTGCCAGCCATCACCAGTGCGATCAGGCTGGTGCACAGAAACCATCCCAGAGTTTTCAGGGACACGCGGCCCAGCGCGGAGGCATCGTTAATGGTGCCGATCGCCAGCACGATAGAGGTAAATACCATCGGTACGATTACCAGCTGCAGGCTCTTGACAAACAGCTGACCGCCGATATAGAACAGGCCGATTGCGCTCTCAGCGCCTGCGGCGGTGATATCCTGGAACAGCAGGTTGTTGATCGTCATCCAGACAGCAGAATCAGCGCCCAGCGCTTCACGGATGGCCATGAAGATCAGACCTGCGCCGATGCCCGCTATCATGGCGATCAGCATTTTAACAGCCAGACGATTGCTTTTGTTTTTCATAACCCGAGTCATCCTCCCGTAAAATTGCCTAAATCTTCGCCATTATAGCAGAGGATTCGAGTGGATTCAACCTTATTTGCCGCTTTCCAAAAACTCTTCTAAAACTCCTGTAAATCAACCGTTCGCTTCATAGATTCCCGCTTGTGTCCACCGACAGTACGCGGTACGCACCGCTCATTCGGACATCGCATTCCAGCGCAATGGTGGAGGCGATCTGCTTTCCATCCTCTCCAAACACGCGGTAGTAGCAGTGGTTGGGATCCTCCACAGCCCTCCAGCAAAGCACGCCGTCCTCAAGACCGGTGATCTCAGCTTCAACCGGCGCAGTTTTGATGAGGTAGTCGTTGGTCAGCACATAAATGCTTTCGGCCTTGAGCGTGACTGTCACATTGTCCGCCGGGATCACTTCCACTGGCGCTGTCAGGTCGCCAAAGACGTTGTTAGGCGGATTGTGAGTGTCGTATTCATACAGACGGAAAGGTTTGCCAGGCAGAACCGGCAGCTGAATCGTAAGCGATTCTGCTGCCTTGCTGCGGTTGACGATGACCGCCGACACGCTCTTGTCGCGGTTCTGCACCGCGCAGGCGCGGATGAACGGATTTTCGCTCTCCACATGCAGCACACGGCTGTTGCGTTTGAGGTATTTGGCGATCATGCCCACGCACCAGTAGTGCTCGCGCGGCGAATGATCGCCGTCCTCCTCCCATTTGAGCAGACCCCATTTGTTGTAGCCTATGGTGAAGCGTCCCCCGCCGAAGGGCTCATAGGACGTCCACTTGGCGGAGTACTCATCGCGGAAACTGGGTCCGCACATGGGGTCCGGGTAATCCACGAACGTCCAGTGCGCCAGCGCATACACACCCGCATTGACGGCTCCAACGATCATTTCGGCATGCTTCAGACAGCTGTACGCCGTTTCACCGTTATACAGATGCGTGCTCACATCGCTGATTGCGCCGTCATAGTGCACCAGATTGCCGCCGGTGGTCAGACCATATTCACCGAGGATAAAGCGCTTTTCCTTTTTTACAGCCTTTTGGACGTATTCGCGGCAGCGCTCGTACCAGCTCTGATAGAAGCTGAGATCATCCAGCGCATACTCACGCTCGTAATAATGGCCGCAGTAGTCCTTTGTGATCTGATCCATGTTTTCAATGGCCCAGTCGATGCTCGACCAGTCCATTGAGGCGTCGGTGGCCAGCAGCCCTACGCGCAGTCCGCGGTTCTGGAAAGCGCGGAAGAGCATTTCGTGGTAGCGCTTAAATAAAGGAAGATTCGTGAGCAGCTTGCCCCACGAAACCTGACACATTTCATTGGAAAAGCAATAGTATGCCAGATGCTTCACATCGCGCTCTTTGATCAGGTATTCCAGACGGTCAGCCACGTTTTCGCAGTACGTTTCCATTTCTTCTTCGGAAAAATGCAGCTTGCCGCGCCCGGCTGCCAGATACATGGGCGTATCCGTCCACTTCTGCATCTTCTCATAGCAGTCGGCAAAGTCATCCATGGCTTCCTTTGTCCAGTCGTCATAGCCCGCAAAGCAGCGCATGAAGCCGGGGCTGATCTCGCGGTAGCACTTGCACACGAGCTCGTCAAAATGACGCCGTTCCATCAGCCGGTATGTGGAGATTTCGCTGTTGTGAAAGCCCACGCCGCCAAACACCGCAGGCCACATCGGACGGGTAATCGAAAGCTGATTCATATATATACCTCCACCATTTCCAGATAGAAGAACCTGTTTCCTGTGCATTTTCCCCTTTCGGCTGCATTCATTATACAGCAGCGTTTTTCTTTTGCAAAGCGAAAAACAGGACTTTTTCATTGACACCCAGCCCCTGTTTCTACTATAATAACCGAGTATGCGTATATATCCGCCTCAGGCGGCTTGATAACCATTCAATGCAGAAATGCGAAGGAGAGACCCCATTATGAAGAGCTATACCTCCAATGAGCTGCGCTCGCTGTTCCTGAAGTTCTTCGAGGATCACGGCCACGCCGTCATTTCCAGCGCGTCCGTCATTCCCGAGAACGATCCCACCGTGCTGTTCACCACCGCCGGCATGCATCCCCTGGTTCCCTACCTCATGGGCGAAAAGCATCCCTCCGGCACCCGTCTGACCGACGTGCAGAAGTGTATCCGCACCGGCGACATCGAGGACGTGGGCGACTTCAGCCACCTGACCTTCTTCCAGATGCTGGGCAACTGGTCTCTGGGCGATTATTTCAAGAAGGAAATGATTCCGTGGAGCTGGGAGTTCCTCACCAGCCCTGACTACCTCGGCCTGCCCAAGGAGCGTCTGGCCTTCTCCGTGTTTGCCGGCGACGAGGACTGCCCCCGCGACGAAGAGAGCGCCCAGCTGTGGCGTGACTGCGGCGTAGACGACGATCACATCTTCTTCCTGCCCAAGGAAAACAACTGGTGGGGCCCCGCCGGCCTGACCGGTCCCTGCGGCCCGGACACCGAGATGTTCTTCATCACCGACAAGGAGCCCTGCGGCCCCGACTGCTCTCCCGCCTGTTCCTGCGGCCGTTATCTGGAGATCTGGAACGACGTGTTCATG
>JAGBBE010000147.1 GCA_017938645.1 Clostridia bacterium | reverse complement strand
CAGCCGAACTTTTCTGCGGCAGCGATCAAAGTCTCTTCTTTGAAATACTTGAAGGTGCGGTGCTCGCTCATGGGAATGATGAGATCCGGCACGAGCATACCTTCGCGGACATATCGTTCGATGGTTTCGGTTTGAACGTCTACGCGGCGTACGAATTCCATCTGAGAGATCATACCTGCAGCCTCTTCCTGCCAGTTGAACAGGTCAACCAGTTCAAAGTCCGTGGCATCCACGGGATAATCGATTAGAGCTTCGGGCCGCTCGCCCTTTATGTACAGGTTTTCCTCTGCAGCCTTTTGCTGTGCGGGCGCGAGGGCAAGCTTGCCCGGACGATACTCGTTTAACTTGAACAGACGATGCAGGGAATAGGGCGTATTGTTCTGGCTGGCGTTGTCTACGAAGTCGAATACCATCAGGTGATCTTTGCCTTCGCTCAAGCGCATGCCACGTCCAAGCTGCTGCGTATACAGTACTTTGGACATCGTGGGACGCGCCATGAACAGCACTTCTGTTTCGGGACAATCCCAGCCCTCGTTGAGCAGATCACAGGCGCAGAGAACCATAATCTTCTTCTGCGTAAAGCGCTCGGTCGCTTCGTTGCGTTCAGCCAGTTTCATACATCCGGAGACAGCCATTGCTGAAACGCCCTGTGCTGTCAGCATTTCTGCAATCTGTTCTGCATGACGGACGGACGCGCAGAAAATGACGGTTCTCTTGTCGCGTACATACTGCATCCACGTATCGACAATCAGCTGATTGCGCTCGGGAACAAAAATCTTGCTTTCCAGATCGCGGATGTTATACTGGACGCTGTTGAACCGGACCTTTGTCATGTCGATGTTGGTATGGATGCGGATGCAGCGCACGGGAACCAGTTCGCCGATTTCAACGGCAGTCTGGATGTCCAGTCTGTGCGCGGTGTTCTTGAAGATGTCGAGGATATTGTTGCCGTCTGCGCGTTCCGGAGTAGCGGTCAGACCGAGTGTGAAGCGCGGAGTGAAATATGCCAGCACTTTCTGATAAGTTTCAGCTGTAGCATGATGCGCTTCATCCACGATGAAATAATCGAAAGCATCGGGAAGGAAGAATTCGAGATTCAGTGCCAGACTCTGAACGGATGCACAGACGATTTGAGCATCGGATTCCTTGTAGTTTTCTACAAACAGTCCCAGAGATGCTTCAGGCCACAGCGAACGGAAGGTATCCGCCGCCTGTGTGATCAGATCCTTAGTGTGGGCAATATACAGCACGCGTCCGCCCGTTCGCTTGGCGTCGCTGACGGCAGTGACGGTCTTTCCTGTGCCGGTTGCATGATAGAGCAGCGCGATGGTTTCTTTGCGGCTGCGCATGGCTTCAAGATTATCCAGCGCCTCTTGTTGATGATCCTTCAGTTCAAAGGTTTTGCCGCGTTGTGTCGGAAGATAGTCGGCGATGGCGCGGAACGTAGGCTGGCTGCCCAGAAAGATGCGCAGTTCGTCCTTGACGCGGTCCGGCTGCTCCTGCATCACACGTACGGGCCAGCGATACACTGCCCAGCCCATATGGATCATGCTGTTTTGCTTGGTCAGATCGTCGTAGTGTTTGACCTGCGAGACATGTCCCGGGAGATGACTGGCGTCATCATCGATTTCGATGGCAATGCGCTTGCCGCCGTTTCCCAGCAGGAAATCTGCAAAACGACTGTCCTGATAGATGTCATAGAACGGATACTGAGAATACAGATATCCCGTTTTCTCCGCGCCAAAGACGTCCTCAAAAAGGGAAATGAACAGGTTCTCCGCGGACGAACCGGATGCAGAGCGCAGGGTGGTTGCCATAAATATCCCTCACAATCAGTCTTTCGTACGGACTTCTTTCAACAGCAGCTTCTTTTCGAATCCGCCGCGCTTTCAGCCTTAGCTACACGGATATCTTCGATTTCCTCGATAGAACTGCCTCTTGCGAGAGCGACTGCTCGAATGACTTCCAGCAGATCGGCAAGCTCTTCCATGGACTTGCTTTCCTGATATTCCGCGAGTTCCTCATTCAGCTTGGTATCCAGCATTTCAAGATATTGATCGTCGGAAAGGGTTTCGCAGACGCAGTTTTTTCCAGAAGCTTCAATAATCTCTGGAATGCGATCGCGAACAAGTTTATGATAGAAAACCACGGAATCGTGCGTATTAGTCATGTCAGAGCCCTCCGTATCGTTGCCTGATTATGAATGGCATGATTATCTTAATTATATGCTCATGAGTGGGTGATAGCAAGTAGTTGAGATATTTGCAGGTAACTATCAGACAGCGTTGGAGGAATGTTCCGTATATTCATTTCTGCACAAAAAAGATGACCCCCGAAGAGGTCATCTTGAAAACTTGATTGAATTACTTTCCGAAGTAGCGGGCCAGCAGACCGGCGAAAGCCTTTCCGTGTCTGGCCTCATCCCTTGCCATTTCATGCACAGTGTCATGGATAGCATCGAGGTTCAGCTGCTTTGCCAGCTTGGCGAGCTCGGTCTTGCCTGCGGTTGCGCCATTTTCGGCTTCAACACGCATTTCGAGGTTCTTCTTGGTGGAGTCGGTGACGACTTCGCCCAGAAGCTCGGCGAACTTGGCGGCGTGCTCAGCCTCTTCGTAGGCGGCCTTCTCCCAGT
>JAGBBE010000146.1 GCA_017938645.1 Clostridia bacterium | reverse complement strand
CCGGATAATTTGCATCCGCTGGGCTTCGTCCAATTCCATAAAGCTGTCCAGCAAATCATCCGCGCCGTCGATCAGGTTATGGATTGTCGGATTCAGATCGTCGCCGATCTGCTGGCCGAACAAGACTGCCTTATTTTTGAGGTTTACGAGCTTACTCTCCGTCGTGGCATATCGCTTTCCGGCTTCTTCAACAAGCGCGGTATTTTCTTCCCACGCTTCATTGGCAGTCTGCTGGGTTTTGGTGAACAGTTCGTTTGCATTGGTAGCACGGAGCAGAGTGTCACGCAGGCGTACTTCGGCAATACCGATTTCTTCAAGCGTTGCAATGGCACTCATGCCTTCCTCATCCATCCGGGCGAGTCCTTCAATGAACGCCTGGAAAGCGCCCGCAGGGTCAGCGTCCCACAAAGCCTTGAACTGCTCGGCAGTCATTCCTGACACCCTGGCGAAATCGTCCAGAGCTTCGCCACCCATAGCGGCTGCAACCTCCATCTTGACCAGTGCCTTGGAGAATGCGGAACCACCCATTTCGGCCTCGATGCCAAGGGAAGACAATGCCGTAGCAAAGCCCAGAATCTGGGCTTCTGAAAGACCGACCTGATGACCGGCGCCGGCCAGACGCATGGACATATTCATGATTGCCGACTCGGTTGTAGCGTACTTATTGCCCAGATCGACCAGTGCTGCACCCAGGTTACCGAACTTGCTCTGATCCATGTTCATGATGTTGGCGAACTTGGCAAGGGTGCTGGCCGCTTCCGAGGCAACAATATCCGTACTGTTGCCAAGGTCGATCATCGTCCGGCTGAAGTTCATCAGATAATCGTTGGCAATGCCCAGCTGACCGGCAATAGCAACGACCTCTGCAATGTCGTCCGAGGATGTTGCCACCTCAGTAGACATCGTTTTGATCTGGCCGGAAAGGCGTTCAAATTCTTCCTCGGTCGCGTTGACCGTTTTTCTGACAGATGCAAAAGCAGATTCATAGCTGACGGAAGCCTTGATCGCTGCCGTACCCAGCGCCAGAATAGGCGTAGTCATGACGGTGGTGAGCGTTCTGCCCGCTGTGGTCATGGCCTTGCTGACGGAATCGCACTTTTTGCCAAAGGAGTCCAGACTCTTTCCGGCCTGTGTCCAAGCGGACTGCGCTGTCTTCAGCGCCTTGTTGCAATCCTCGATCTCGGCTCGGGTTCCCTTGACTGCTGCCTGCGCATCAATGAGTGCGGCTTCAGCATCAATAACGGCGTCTGAAGCCTGCTTGATTTTATCAGGATCGTGGGCATCCTGCGCGGCCTTGAGTTGCTCCTTTGCAGCCGCCAGCGCCTTCTCATATTCTGTGACGCTCTTTTCCTGAAGAACGAGCTTTTCCCGTAGAAGCGTCAGCTTCGCAGACAGACCTTCTGCGCTCTTATCGAAGTCCTTTACTCCGGCAGAAGCCAACTTAAAACGGCTCTGTGCCACCTGCATCTGTTTGCCGATGGTCACAAGAGCCGTTTTGCTATTTTCGATTGCTTCTCCAGCAGCATTCCAGCTGGTCTTTGCGAGGTTCAGAGATCGATTGCACTTGTCGATCTCCGACTGTGTAACCTTTACAGCGGCATTCGCCTGGTTAAGCTGAACCGTCGCAGTCGTTACAGCATCCGCAGCGTTCTGCGTAGATTTTTTCAACGCCGTATTCTGACCGGCGACCTTTTTGACTTCCTTGACGGATTCTCTGTACTCAACCTTCAGCGCATCCAGATTTGCGCGGGCGGCGATGGTCGCGGAGTCGGATTCTCCCAGGGTATTGGAGAAATGCCTCACCTGCTGCGCTGCCTGTTTGACCTGATCTTTCAGCGCCAGCTGTGCCTTCTTTGCATCCTCCAAACGCTGAGCATACTGAACCTGTCGGTCATAGCATTCCTGCAGTTTCGTATTTGCCGCGTCCAGTGCTCCCTGATACTGCGTAACCGCCGTTTTCTGGAGCGTCAACTTCCGCTCCAGTGTACTCAGATGCGTTGCAAGACCGGAAGCTGTATTTTCAAAGTTTTCAACACCGGCAGATGCAAGACGGAAATACGACTCCGCTTCCTGGATCTGCTTATTGACGGATTTGATATTTCGAGTGAAGTTGTCCGATTGCAGGGACAGCGACACCACAAGATCGCGGAGCGTCTCGCTCATTGATTATCACCTGCCTAGAGTAGCCAAAAGAGTAGCGTAATTGATCATCATGCGGGTTTCAAGTTGCCCCAAACCTCGTCGATATACGCTCGGCGGGGTTCTTTCTTTTTCTTCTCCTGTCCGGCTTTCCAGGCGCGGATGCGAAGAAAACCCAGCATATCCATGCCGTCGATCTCCGCCATACGCCAGCCGCCTTCCAGCAGAGAGTTGTAGGTGGAATATATAAAATCGTGCAGCGTCAGAACAGAGGAATCTCCTCGCTCACGGCTTCCGTTTCCGTCGTCGCCGTCTCCGTCTGCGCTGCCTTCGTAGGGAACTCGTCAAGAATGGAAGTGGTTTGCGTCTGTACCGCCATAAGCGCCAACGCAATATCGTGCATCAGGCGATCCACAGGATAACCGTCCAGCACATCGTCAGGGGTAAACTGATTCTGGAAGAGGATGCAGAACCACTTGATCATCACATCCATTGCTTCCGGAATGGTGAATTTGGTGTCTTCGGGAACTTCTTCACCCTTGACAGCAGCATTGGAAAGAGCAACGATCTTTCCATACATTTT
>JAGBBE010000145.1 GCA_017938645.1 Clostridia bacterium | reverse complement strand
TGATCCTTGGGTACGAGCATATCGGTACACACCATTTCGATTGCTTGACGCTGTTCCATTTCCTTTTTCAGCATTATCATCACCTGCTTCTATATATACCAAAAAAGGCCGCTGCTTGCGACCTTTTTTGACAATCTGAACCGACTTGTGTAATGCAAGTCGGTTTTTTGTATTCCATTATTTAGCTCATTTCCTCCTCCACAGGCTATAATACAAAAAGTGAAAAGCAAAAGGCCGGTCGAATGACGGAATGCCGCACGAGAGTAGCCATTTGTGATGACAAACCGAGGAACATGCAAGAATTGCGACAATAACGCACGAAGATGCTGACCAAATCGGCATTCATTTCGAACTGACGCTTTACGAGAGCGGTACAGCGCTTCTCCGCACCATCCAAAGCGGCGCACAGTACCATGCTCTGATGATGAACGAACCGGACAGCACGGAAACGGTGTCAGCGCTGTACAAGATTTTTCTTGAACACCTGAAATATGCAGGAATATAGAAACGCGTCATGCGGCTGTATTTGACGAATGACCAGCTTGATGTTGGCGGACTGTAATCCCGCCTGTCCAATCAGCAGTTTGTGTTGTGTCACCGGTCGTAATTGTCAGCCTGGCCTTTGTACAGCAAATCAGACACTGCATTGAAGGATGGATACCCCACCTGTTGTTTCGTTATCATCTCGCCTTGCTGCGTATACACCGTCCAGCCGCAGTCCAGAAGCAGCGCCTACTGCTTAGCCCGAAGCCACCGCTATGTCCGTACCTCCGCTTGTAAAAGACGTACTGCCGTAGCTTCCAGCGCGGGTGAAATAATAAAAATTGTATTGTATAGCAAAAGAGGTATTCTGTCACAAACAGAATACCTCTTTCTTCTATGCCCCTATATCCCCTCACAGCATCCCCATCACTCTCGGGCTCAGTTCCTGCAGCAGCGCAATGCACTGCTCCGTATCCGGCGCGGTGACAAGAACCGCAAAAATCAGCGTGCGGTTTTCACCATACAGAATGCCTGCATCGTGGGCGATGTCGCTCAGACCGCCGGTCTTGTGGGCGGCTTTCTGTTCAGGATTGGCGAACATGAGCAGTTCCTTGTCGTGCTGGCGCAAAAGGATCGGAATGGCAGTCTCGCACATGAAGGGCGTGAGGACCTCGCCCTTGTAAAGCATGGTGTACAGGTGCAGCATGTCGCTGGCGCTGGTTCGGTTTTCCCTTCCCTGACGCGCCGCTTCGTAGTCCAGCATATGGCGGCGCAGCAGCGTATCCTTCAGGCCGATGCGCTGACTGAAGTCGTTTACCTTGTCCATACCGAGCAGATCGATCAGCACGTTGGTGGCGCTGTTGTTGCTGTCGGTGATCATGTACTCCAGCAGGATGGACAGCGGCACGTTGGTGCCGTTTGCAATCACAGGCGCTTCATCGCCCACGCAGTGACGGGGTTCAACGGGGATGATGGTATCCAGCGCAAGCACGCCCTTTTCTACTTCTTCAAGGGCACAAAGCATGATCGGCGTCTTGATCAGGCTGGCGCTTTTGAACACCATTTCCTCCTGATAGCTCAAAAAGACTTCGCCGCTGTTGACGTCCTGAATGGCGCAGCCGGCTGTGCAGCCGTGCTTTTCTTCCAGCTGTCGGATGATATCGTTGAGAATCATATGGATCCTTCTTTCGTTTTCTTTGATTATATCATATTGTTCGAAAGCGCGTCCAGCCCTTCTCAGACGGCACCGTTCAGATAGACAGTCCAGAAAAAATGTTATCATTTGTGAAATAACAAACTTTTGCCACAATTAGGCGCTACACTGAGAAAAAGACCTGCATCAATGCAGGAAAAATGAACAAGGAGGAAATCAAACAGTATGAAGAAACTGCTTTCCCTGATGCTGGCCGCCATGCTCGTGCTTGGCCTCGTCGGCAGCGTACAGGCTGAGGAACTCACCGGCATCGCCAAGGGCTTTGGCGGCGAAGTAACCGTAACCGTGACTGTGGAAGACGGCAAGATTACCGCCGTAACCGCCAAGGGCGACAACGAAACCCCCGGCATCGGCAGCAAGGCTCTTGAAGAGCTTCCCGCCAAGATCGTCGAAGCGGGCAGCACCGAGGTTGACGTGATCGCTTCCGCAACCGTTACCAGCAACGCCATCAAAGCCGCTGTGAACAACGCGCTGGATCCCGTTGCCTATCCGTATGTTGTGGAAGAAAAGGCCGCTCCTGAAAAGGTGACCGCTGAGGCCGCCGACGCCTACATGGGTCTGGGCGTTGCCAGCATGGGCCGTCTGGGCCCCGGCAAGGACGATCAGGACGTGCAGGTTTATGGCTTCAATCAGGTTGTGGCCGGCGTTGTGTTTGATGCCGAAGGCCGCATTCTGATGGCCAAGTTCGACCAGCTGGAGGTTTCCACCCCCAACTACGACGGCGCCACCATGCCCCATCTGTCCGGTTTCCCGGGACAGGAAGGCTATAATCTCGACTCCGATCACGACGGCAAGGTGGACGGCAAGACCGAGAACACCAACGACGGCTTCCTGGCTGAGGTTGCCGCCTGGCAGACCAAGCGCGAGCGCGGCGAAGGCTATGTGATGGGCACCGGCTACTGGGCTCAGCAGATGGATCACTTCGAGCGCCTGTTCATGGGCAAGACCGTGGAAGAGGTCAAGGCCTGGTTCGCCGCTTACTGCTCCGACCGCAATGGCCGTCCTCTCAAGGCCGGCAGCTCCAACGAGCAGGACGCCGCCAAGTACGACGCTCTGACTGAAGACGAGAAGGCCATGCTGGCCGACGTGACCGCCGGCGCTACCATGAGCCTCAACGACAGCCACGGCGATCTGCTGGCCGCTCTGGAAAAGGCCTATGAAAACCGTAAGCCCCTGAACATCGAGTCCGCCTCCGCCATGGGCCTTGGCGTTGCCAACATGGGCCGCCTTGGACCGGGCAGCGACGACAAGGAAGTTCAGGTCTACAGCTTCAACGACGTCTACGCCTTCGTGCTCTTTGCCGAGGACGGCAGCGTGGCCGCCTCCGTCGTGGATCAGATGGAAGTTGCCACTCCCAACTACGACGGCGCTACCATGCCTCATTTCACCGGTTTCCCGGGAATGGGCGGCTATAACTACGACAGCGACCACGACGGCAAGGTCGACAGCGTTCTGGACAACGATAACGACGCCTATCTGGCCGAGATCGCTGCCTGGCAGACCAAGCGCGAGCGCGGCGAGGGCTATGTGATGGGCACCGGCTACTGGGCTCAGCAGATGGACCGCTTCCAGGAAGTTTTCGCGGGCAAGACCGTCGCCGAAATCAACGAGTGGTTCGCCGCTTACTGCTCCGACCGCAATGGCCGTCCTCTCAAGGCCGGCAGCTCCAACGAACAGGACGCCGCCAAGTACGACGCTCTGAGCGAAGAAGCCAAGACCATGCTGGCTGACGTAACCGCCGGCGCTACCATGAGCCTCAATGACAGCCACGGCAACATCCTGGCCGCTCTGGAAAAGGCCGAAGCCTACAAGGTGGAAGTGGAACTGAACATCGTGAAATAACGCTTCAGGGCATTCTCCACCATCCGGCGGGGAATGCCCTCTTTTATGCGATCCATAACCCCATCTAAAAAAGTACAGGAGCCAAAATTATGTCTGTTTGTTTTCCTGATCCAGTCGTCAGACGACTGCCCATGTACTATCGCTACCTCAAAAGGCTGGAAAACGAGGGTACAGCATTCGTCACCTCCACCGCTCTGGCGGAAATGACGGGCCTCACAGCCTCCCAGGTTCGCCAGGATGTCAACACCTTCGGCGGCGCGGGCCGTCAGGGCAGCGGATATCCTGTATCGGAAATGCGGGAATACATTGGAAAGCTTCTGGGTATCGACAAGCAGCAGACGATGGCGATCATCGGGATGGGCAATCTGGGCAGAGCCATTGCAGGTTACGAGCCCTTCAGTCAGACCAGTTTTACAGCCATAGCCGCCTTTGATGCCGATCCTCAGAAAATCGGCAGACGGGTGGGTAATCTGGTTGTCTGGTCTGTGGAAGAGCTTGAAAGCTTTCTGGAGCATACGCATGTGGATATCGCTGTGCTTACCCTGCCTGCCGCCCATGCGCAGGAAATGAGCCGCCGCCTGTACGACTGCGGCATCCGCGGCTTCTGGAATTTTGCGCCGGTGGATCTGCAATTGCCGCGCGGAACGGCCGTTGTCAACGTCCATCTGGATGCAAGTCTGGAGCAGCTCAGCTACCGGCTGGCGAATCCGGGGATCTGGTAAGAAAAACAAAACCGACTTGTGATGCACAGGTCGGTTTTTTGCTGTCCATGAAACAAATCGCTGTAAAATATGCTATAATCACTCCAGATGATTGTTTCGTTTCTGCCTCAGGCACTCACCCATAAGGAGGATTTTCGGATGCTCACCGAAATGCTGAACGAGCGCAAGCTTCCCAAACTGCTGGTTTTCAACGATGGTCGCCGTGTCCGGACGCCCGATGACTGGCGCATCCGCCGCAGGGAACTCATCGATCTTTTCAGCCGCGAAGAATACGGCTTCACACCCGAAGCGCCCGTAAAGGTTACCGGTGTGATCGAGGACGCAATTCCCGAGAACGGCTGGAAAACCGACCCTTCCGTCTTTGCCAACAAAGCCGTGCAGCAGGCCATCCGCCTCACTTTTGATACGCCTGCAGGCCCGTTCTCCTTCCCGGTTATGCTCGCTGTGCCCAAAGGTGTGAAAAGACCGCCGGTATTTGTGGACATCGCATTCCGCAGAGCCATCCCCGACAGCTATATTCCGGTGGAGGAAATCCTCGACCACGGTTTTGCGCTCGCCGTATTCTGCTACGAGGACATTACTTCCGACAGCGCCGACTTCGACAAGCTGGCTGAGATGTATCCGCGCGACGAGAAGACAGGCTGGGGCAAAATCGGCATGTGGGCGTTTGCAGCCAGCCGCGTGCTGGACTATCTGGAAACCCGTGAGGATGTGGACGCCTCCCGCGTATGCGTCACGGGTCACTCCCGTCTTGGAAAAACCGCGCTGTGGTGCGCAGCGCAGGATGAACGTTTTGCCATGGCAATCGCCAACGAATCCGGCTGCTCCGGCGCGGCGCTTTCCCGCCAAAGTGCAGGCGAAACCATCTGCGACATCACCGGCCGCTTCCCCTTCTGGTTCTGCGGCAATTATCAGGCGTGGCGCGGACGTGAGAATGACATGCCCTTTGATCAGCACATGCTGCTGGCGCTGATGGCTCCCCGCACGGTGTACGTATGCTCTGCCCAGGAGGATCAGTGGGCGGATCCCCGCAATGAATTCTTAAGCTGCGCTGCCGCCAGCGAAGCGTGGTCTTTGCTGCGCGTTCCCGGCCTGATTGCGCCGGACGCGATGCCCGAACTCAACCAGCCGCTGATGGATGGCGGCGTATGCTATCACATCCGTACCGGCACACACTTTCATAGCCGCACGGACTGGGGCTGGCACATGGCCTGCCGCGAAAAGCATGGTATCTGACACCAAAAAACGGCCTGCATCTGCAAGCCGTTTTTTGTTATGCGCCGCGTTCTGCGGAGATGATCTTTCTGCGTTCTTCCGCGCCAGGCTGCCATTTTCCGGACCTCCAGCGTCTGAGCAGCACCAGTCCGCGGAACAGTTCGTCCGCAGCGAAGGCAATCCATACGCCATAAAGACCAAGGCCGCATACGATGCCCAGCAGATACGATCCGCCCACGGAAACAATCCACGCGCTGCTTTGGTTGACTACCAGCTGATAGTTCACGTCGCCCGTGGCCTGCAGCGCGCCGGAAATGGAGTTGTTCAGCGCACGGCCGATCTCCACCGCAAAGTCGAGCATAATCAGGCGCGACGCCATCTGCAGGATGACGGGATTGTCGGTAAACAACCGCATCACAGGCTGATTGACGAGGATCAGCAGCAGCGAAAACATCATGTTGGACAGAAGCGCAATCTTCGTCACCAGCGCACGGATTTCACGCGCCTCATCAAACTTGCCCGCACCCACGCGGTAGCCCACCATGATGGTGTTGGCCTGTGAAAACGCCATGCCGACCAGCGCGATGTATTGCACCACGTTGGACACATACACCTTGGCGGCCATCATGGTTTCGCCCGTGAGCGAAAGGATGGCGGTGGTGGCGATCTGGCTCAGGAAATACGCCAGATTGCTGATGCCTCCGGGAATGCCGATGGATAGCGCCAGCTTGAAGTCCTGCATCGGAAAGGGACGCAGGAGCCTGAGGGACGGACGCAGGCCTGTGCGAAGCACGATTGTGACAGACAGAACCAGACCGCAGAAGCAGCCCAGCACGCTTGCGATGGCCACGCCGGTTACAGGATCGATGTTGCCCACCAGTTCCGGATGGAACACTACCAGATAGTTGCCGACAACGTTGATCGTATTGACCGTGAGGTTGATGAGCAGCGGCGCGCGGGTGCGTCCCATGGAGCGGCAGAGGCTGTTGAGAACAAACGACACCGCCTGAAATACCATCAGCCCGCCTGCAATGCGCATATAACGCCCAGCCGCCGCCTTTGACGCAGGCTCCAGCGACATGATTTTGAGCATCACATCCGAGCCGTTCAGAAACAGCACGCCAAACAGAATCCCCAGAAGCGTATTGACCACCAGCGCGATGGAAGCCAGCATGTTGACCTTGCGGAGGTTCTTCATGCCGATGGCCTGATTGACGCAAACGATGGTGCCCGAAGCAACGGTCGAGCAGGCCATGAGGAAGAGCATGATGTACTGCCCGGAGACGCTCACGGCGTTGACAGCGCTGTCGGACACGCGCGAGAGGAAGGCTACGTCCATCATGTTTACGGTGGAATGCAGCGCAAATTCCAGCAGTATCGGCAGCGCCAGCTGAACCATGCCCACGCGGCTGGGATCCTTGCTCCTTGCCTCTTTAGAGGCCCAGAAATATTCCCTGTTCAAAGAAATGCTCCTTTGCGGATCACAAATGAATCCGCTGTAAACAGTTTCTACTCATTCTACACAACTCAGCCTCCGTTGTCCAGCAAAAGATGATATGCTTGTGTTTTTCATTCGCTTCCTCTATAATCGTCACATACAGAAGAAAGGAGGCTCCCCATGACCGACCGCGTTACAGGCCGCTTTGCGCCGACGCCCAGCGGCAGGCTCCATCTGGGCAATCTGCTGTGCGCGATGATTGCGTATCTGTCGGCGCGCAGTCAGGATGGGCGCTTTCTTCTGCGCATTGAGGATCTGGATGTGCCGCGCTGTCCGCGCAGGCTGTCTTTGCAGGCCATGGAGGATCTTGCGTGGTTCGGCTTCCGCTGGGACGAGGAACCTCTGTGGCAGAGCGAACGAACGGACGTTTACGAACAGCATCTCTCAAAGCTGCGTGCAAAGGGGCTCGTCTATCCCTGTTTCTGCACGCGCGCACAGCTGCATGCCAGCGTCGCGCCCAACCTCGGCGACACACAGTACGTCTATCCGCGTACCTGCGCTCATCTGACGGAAGAAGAAATCGAAATTCTCTCACAGACCCGCCGTCCGGCCATGCGCCTTCGCGTGCCGGATGAAGTGCTCGCCTTTGATGACGGACTGTTTGGCCCTCAGCGTGAGAATCTCGCCTCCGACTGCGGTGATTTCATCCTGCGCCGTTCGGACGGGCTGTTTGGGTATCAGCTGGCCGTGGTGACGGACGACGCACTCAGCGGCGTCAATGAAGTGGTTCGCGGACGCGATATCCTCACCGCAACGCCGAGACAGATCTATCTTTACCGCAAGCTCGGCTATCCCCTGCCCCGCTATATTCATATTCCGCTTTTGATGGATTCGGAAGGCCGCCGACTCGCCAAGCGCGACCGCGATCTGGATCTGACGGCGCTGTCAAAGCGTTTTTCGCCGGAAGAGCTGCTTGGCATGCTGGCTCAGAGCGCGGGCATTCTGGAGGAGGCGCGTCCTGTCACGCTGGAAGCGCTCATTCCCCTGTTTGACTGGGCGAAAGTGCGGCGCGAGGACATGCGTCTGCCCAAAGCGCTGACCGAAAAAGAATAGAGAAAGGCTCCGGAAAAACCGGAGCCTTTGTTTTCGTTATTCCACAAACCAGACCGCCGCGTCGTGAGCGCCGAGCTTTGCACACAGCTTCTCGGGCGCTGCAACCGTTTCATCCCTCCACAGTTCCGTGGCCTTTGCGGCGCACAGATCGATCTCCGAAAGGCTCTGGCTCAGTTCGCATTCCTCGTCGCTGAGATTGAACAGCGCGACATAGCAGCCCTTGCCGTCGCGGCGCGGAGCGATCCACGCGCTCGCCTCAGCCGTCGTATACAGCGGATGCGCGCAGTGCGTGGTCTTTTCGATGTCCAGAAGCGTTTTGTTGGTAAGCAGCTTCAGCGTGAAATCATCGTTTTTGGTCATTTCTCCGCCGATCATCAAGGGGCCGCGCATCATGCACCACAGCGTCAGCATCGTGCGCTGCTCGGCCTGGGTGAACTTCGTCCATTCGTCCGGGCTGTTCACCTGGCGCACCGCGCCCACCGGCAGCATGTCCGGATCAGGCCAGTGGCCGGGGCCGGAATGGATGCACCACTTCTCGGCGCGCTCAAACATGCCCTTGAGCAGACGCCATTCGTCCCAGAAATCGTCGGTGATGCGCCAGAGATTGGCGTATTTCTTCAGATGCTCAGCCTTTTCCACCGGAGCAGGTCCCGGAGACAGGCTGAGAACCATATCCCGTCCGCAATTGCGGCAGGCTTCAGAGATGACCTCGATTTCGCGCTCGCAGTGCGGATATTCGCGGGCGATGTCATCCACCTTCACATAGTCCACGCCCCAGGAGGCGTAGAGCTCAAAGAGGCTTTCGTAATACTTCTTTGCGCCCTCCATATTGCAGCGCAGACCGTACATGTCGGGATTCCAGGTACAGATGCTGTTGGGATCGGCCACCTGCGCGCAGGTAAACTCCGTACCCTTGACCGGCAGCTTGAGATGCGCCGCCATGCGGGGCATGCCTCGCATGATGTGAATGCCGAACTTCAGCCCCAGGCTATGCACATAATCCGCCAGCGGCCTGAAGCCTGCGCCGCCTTGCGCACTGGGAAAGCGGTTGAGCGCAGGAAGCAGTCTGCCGTATTCATCCATACACACGTCAGAGAAAGGTTCATATTCATGCGAGCTGGCCGTGGGCTGATACCACTGGATGTCCACAACCACATATTCCCAGCCAAATTCCCTGAGATATTTGGCCATATAATCTGCATTCTGTCGGGTAAGTTCCTCGGTAACAGCCGCGCCGTAGCAGTCCCAGCTGTTCCAGCCCATCGGAGGATACTGAGCGATCATGCGATCACGCTCCTTGTTTGCGTTTTTTTCGATTATATTTGATTTCCATGGGCTGGTCAAGCTATCGTTTCGTTGCGAAAAACCGCGCAACATGCTACAATAGGGTCAGTCCATTTTCCAACAGGAGTGACCGGCTATGCCAAAACGCCTTCTGGCTTTGCTTTTCTGTTTTCTGATGTTTGTTCCTTCCGCTATGGCGCAGGAGGGTTCCTTTGCCACCTATCAGCTGCCGCAGGGCGCGCAGGCGTGCTACATCACTCAGGCGCAGGAGTTTGACGTGCCTGAAGGCCTTGAGCCCATGTACAACCTGATGCAGCATGCGACCCTGCAGGGCGATATCTACCTCATGCGCATGCCCAACGGACGGGCAATGGCAAGCGTCGGCTGCTCTCCGGTCGAAACGGAGATGACCGCCGAAGAACTTCTGGCGCTCTGGCCGGAGATCGCCCTCAACATCGGGCGCGAGGTGGAATGGATCAACGACGACCCTGCGTGCGCGTCAGTGGAGAACCGTTTCGGCTTTGACCTTTTGCATATTCAGACGCAGCTTTCCGCAGGCAGGGACACGACCCTTCTTCTGGACGCCGAGGCTTTTGCCTTCTGCCACGAAGGCGCGATGATTGAGATCTGGACGCTGCAGCCAGCCGAACCCATTCATCTCTACGATGCCGAGGACGCACAGGAACTGACTGAGGACAGAGCGGCGCTTGTGCAGTTCCTTTCCAGCCTTGATTTTTCAGGACAGCTTCCAGCCCTCCAGAGCGAAGCCTATACCGATCCGGACGGCCGCTTCACCATGCAGGTGCTCACAGGCAGCGTGATCATTACCGCAGATACGCCGCTTGAGGAGGTCTCCGCCGCGCGTGAACGCTTCGTCAGCGCAAACGAAGCCGGTGCGGACAATGCCTTCGACCAGATGATGACCGACGTTTACGAAAACCAGGTCACACTGATCCTGACCGAAGACATGAAGGGCGCAATGGAAATCTTCTGTTCGCAGGAGGAGAGCTTTGCCGGAGCCACGCCTGATCAGCTGGTGAAGCTGGCCGAGCCCATCCGCAAGTCGCTTAACGAGCGATTCGGCCTTGCCGTTACCCTTGAAGCCGACAACCGCGTCACCGTTTCCCGCATGGAGCATGCCGCCCTGTGCTACTGGCTGCGCTCTGACAAGTGCAACCTGCAATTGGACGTGCTGGCCTGCGTAACTGGCGAGAACTGGCTGTGCGAGGTGGACATGTTCACCGTGGACGGCGAGCAGACCATGCGTTCTATTCTGCATTCCCTGGTAGCGCAGACCCTGCGCTATACCGTTGACTAAACGACCAAAGGAGCAGCAATCATGAAAAAACTCAGCATCGTTATTCCCTGCTACAACGAGCAGGAAGCTGTGCCTCTGTTTTATGAAGCATTCCTGAAGGAAACCAAGTCGCTGAACGTGGCGTTTGAACTGATCTTTGTCGACGACGGCAGCCGTGACAAGACGCTTGAAGCGTTCAAGGCGCTGAGTCAGCGCGACGAGCGCGTGCATTACCTGAGCTTCTCACGCAACTTCGGCAAAGAAAGCGCCATGTATGCCGGCATGGAAGCTGCCACCGGCGACTATGTGGCGATTATGGACGTTGATCTGCAGGATCCGCCTGCGTTGCTTGCGGACATGCTTCACGGCATCGAGGACGAGGGCTACGACTGCGTGGCTTCCCGCCGCGTCACCCGCAAGGGCGAGCCGCCCATCCGCAGCTTCTTTGCCCGCGCATTCTACCGCCTGATCAACAAGATCAGCAAGACCGAAATCGTCGATGGCGCGCGTGATTTCCGTCTGATGACCCGTCAGATGGTGGATGCGATCCTGAGCCTGCACGAGGTCGGACGCTTCTCCAAGGGCCTGTTCAGCTGGGTGGGCTTCAAGACCAAGTGGCTTGAATACGAAAACGTGGAGCGCGTGGCAGGCGAGACCAAGTGGTCGTTCTGGAAGCTGCTTTTGTACTCCATCGACGGCATTATCGCCTTCTCCACCGCTCCTCTGGCCATCGCCTCGGTTGCAGGCGTTCTGTTCTGCGTTCTGGCGTTTGTGATGCTGCTGTTCTTCTTCTTCAAAACCATCTTCTTCGGCGATCCCGTCGCCGGTTTCCCGGCCACCATCTGCATCATTCTTCTTCTGGGCGGCATCCAGCTGTTCTGCATCGGCATTCTCGGCCAGTACCTGAGCAAAACCTATCTCGAAACCAAAAAACGCCCGATCTACATCGTGCGCGAAAAGGTCTGACAAAAACGCCCGGTTCCTTCAAACGAGGGAATCGGGCGTTTCGTTATAACTCATGCAGTAGAGCATCCTGACCCGCGGCTCCAGCTGCAGCATGAAGCTGCACACCGTGTCGCCGGTTTCATCGCGCATCTGCCCAATCAGGACGCGGCAGTCGCCCTCGCGCACATCGGCGGTCGCGCGCACATCCGTCCATGTGCGTCCGGGCACCTGCGCCGTCATGAAGGCGGAAAGGTATTTTTCCACGCTGTCGGTAAGCATGCGGTGCGTGTAGGAGCTGTCGGTAAAGACGATGCCATTCAGCGCGCAGGTTCCGTCGTACTCCAGCAGATAGCCGCTGCGGGAAAAGCGCATGCGGATGGGCTGATCCTGCGTGTTCCTTCGCGCCTCGATCAGCCACTGATCAGCGTCCGAATAGGCGGTAAAGCTCAGCGGCGAGGTATTCTCGCCCACAAACGCACTCTCCAGAAAACGGCGCGCACAGGCGATGGCTTCCATATCGGTCTGAAGCGGAACAGCGGCAGCTGTCCATTCCACATAGGGCACATTTTCGATGGTGGGCAGCGGTTCGCTTTCACCGGTGGCAAAGGAGATTACCAGCACTGCAGCAGCGGCCAGCGAACCCAGCGCAATGCCCCACCGGCTTCCGCGCACGCAGCTGATTACCGAAGTGACTCGCTGGCGGATGTGCTTGTCGGTAAAGGATGCGCCGACGGCATCCGCGCTGACCATTGCGTCTCCGCTGCGCTCGCCTGCGGAAACGATCACATTGGCATAGGCCAGCCGTTCGATGTCCGGAAGTTTGGCGGTCACGCGGTCATCGCAGGCCATTTCACTGTCTCGCCAGCTCAGCCATGCGGCCATCCAGACCAGCGGATTGAACCAGTGCACTGCGCAGCACAGGCAGCGGATGACACCCCACATTGGATCCATGGAGCGGACATGGCAGAGCTGATGGCTGAGAATCAGCGGCAGATGCTCTCGCGGCGTGTGCAGCGGAATGGCGATAAACGGATGCAGCACTCCAACGACGCTTGCAGCAGGCAGGCGGTCCACATAGTAGGCCTTGAGCGGCTTCACGCGGTAGCGGCGGCACAGATTCACAAGCATCTGTCTGTCTTCGCCCGTAAGCGCCTCCACACGGTTGCGCCTTACGCGCCTTGCGAAGCGCTCAATGCGCCACAAAAGCCAGCATGCCACACCAACCGCCACAAACAGCCACAAAAGCAGCGCCCACTGACCCGCGCGTCCCACGCTGGTCTGAACCGCCAGCGTATGCAGCGGACCTGCATCGGATGAACCCACCATGGAGGATACGCTGAAGCTGGTGTCAATCAGCCTGCGGCGGATCTGATCCGCCACCGGACGTGCCGCCACATCCACCGAGTATCCGGGCCGCAGCGCATCCATTCCGGGATTGGGAATGCTGATGGGCAAAAGCAGCCTCACAGCAGGCAGAAGCCATGCCGCGTAGATGGCGCGGCTTCCAAGCCTCCGCCGCAGAAGCGAACGAACCGCCGTAACCAGTAAAATCAAAACGCTGCCGAACAGCGCCGCCTCCAGAAGATAGTTGAATACCGTCATGCTGCGCATGAGTCATCCTCCCTCACGGGATTTTGTCATTTGTGTAAACACTATATAGACGATCCAAAGGATGTTTTTGGTTCACACTTTTGTGTATTTGCAATGTTTTTTTCCGTATTTATGATATAATCATCCTGACTGGATTGCAAGAGGAGGAAGATGCGTGAAAAACGCTCTTGGGAAATATGGCATTCTGCTTTTGGCGGTGTTCGCCGCGTGGCCTGTGAACACGCTGGCCGCAGCAATGATGCCGGGCGGCACGAACCTTGTCTGTGCATTTGTGTGCGCCGCATGGCTGATATTGTCCATCTGCCTTTGGCGCAGAAAGGGCTGGGATTCGCTGGCCGGAATCTTTGCAGCGGCAGGCTTTGCCGCCGGGCTGATTTTTGTTTTGAAGCTGCCCCACAGTTTTTCGTGGCACGATCTGGCCGGATACAGTTCCGACTTCACCGGCGAAGCCAAGCCGGACGGACATCTGGGCTACGTGGCCTATCTGGTAGAGTTCGGAAAGCTGCCTCTGTACGATCCGCAGATCGAGGGCTTCTCGGTGTTCTTTCATCCGCCGCTGCACCATATTCTGCATGCCCTGTGCATCAAGCTCAACCTTGCGCTGGGCATCACCCTCGAAACCGCGCTTGAAAACACGCAGCTGATCACGCTGGCCTTTGCCTCCGGCTGCACGCTGATTGCGCTGGATCTGATGCGTTTTCTGGGCGTCGGCAGACGTGGACAGGCAGCTGGCACACTGACGCTGGCCCTTCAGCCTTCGCTGCTCATCTTCGGTGCAACGGTGAACAACGACATCCAGATGACCTTCCTGCTGTGCGCAAGCCTCTTGTTCACCGTGCGGTGGCAGCGCACGCGCAGCATGCGCGATATCCTGCTCTGCGGTATTTCTCTGGGACTTGCGATGGCCACCAAGCTCTCCGCCGCGCTCATCATCCCCTGCATTGCGGTGGTGTTCGCCACAGCGTTCTTCCGCAGCCTGAAGCAGTGGAAGCGCTACGTGGGACAGTTTGCCGCCTTCCTTGCGGTGAGCGTGCCCGAGGCCATCGCGTGGCCGGTCTTTCACATGATCGCCTATGGAATGCCCTTCAACTATGTGCGCCTGCCCGCCGAAACCATCAACGTGTCCAACTACACCCTCTGGCAGCGCTTCGGCATCCCGGACAGCAAGGCCATCCGCGGCCTGTTCTACTCCGGCATCCGCAAAATCGACCACAACGTGTGGATGCAGACGCTTAAAACCGGCATGTTTGACGAAATGACCCTGTTTGCAGAAGGCACGTTCATGTGGTATTTCGCCTACATGGCGATGGTGCTGTTTGCAGTGCTGCTTCTTTGTTCGCTGGTTTTCTTCATCCGCTGGCTGATTATAAAAAACCCTCATGCCGACGGCATGACCAAGGGCTTCCTCACCTTCTACGGCGGCATGCTGATTGTGAACTACCTCAGCTTCTGCATGCAGTATCCCTACATCTGCACCTTCAACTTCCGCTACATCCTGCCTGTGCTCCTGCTCTGTGCGCTTGCTCTGGGCGCTTTGGCAGACAGACATCGCTGGATTGTCGTGCTTCCCGCCGGATTTGCAGCGATGGTCTGCACGGTCTACGGCATGCATTTCTTCGGATGACATCAAAAAACCGGCCTGCTGCATTGGAGTGCAGCAGGCCGGTTTTTATGTTGTGCAATCAGCCAAGAGGACGGATCTCGGTGATTTCGAAGAACA
The DNA here is from genome assembly GCA_017938645.1 of Clostridia bacterium. The sequence goes on along the minus strand of JAGBBE010000145.1, from coordinate 5,377 downwards.
TAGCGCCGGGGCGAGCGCCTTCAGCCAGCTTGGCAGCCAGGGCTTCGTCTTCGATGGCCTTGAACCAGATGCGGGCGCCGGCAACGGCATAGGGCATCGCGCCTTCTTCGCCGCTGGGATTGGCAGCATACACGGCCATGCCGCAGCCATTGGCGGTCAGGTTGGCCTTGGACTGGTTCTCAGCCAGACCCAGCTGCAGGTAGTAGGCATCCTCATGCTTGATCATGGAGAAGATGAAGAAAGCGGTGTTGGGGGTGCCGTCGGGGTTGGTGGTGCTTACCAGATAGGTGCCGGAGAACGCGTTGATGGCATTCATCAGGTCATCGCCGGTCAGGGCGGTGTCGGCGTAGAAGTCGGCAACAGAGGCAGAAGCCACGGCGTCCACGGGAGCCTCGGCGAGAGCGAAGGAGCTCATCATCAGCAGAGCGAGCAGCAGAGAAGCAAAACGCTTGAACATGGGGTAATCATCCTTTCCGTGTTGTTTCAGGAGTCCCTGTACCATGAGCATAGCCTCTTCACACTCAAAAGTCAAGAGGATTACAGACTGATCATCACAATGCTCACCGTGGCCAGAATAATGCCGATGATCTGGTTGAGGTGGAGCTTTTCCTTGAAGAAGATGCACGAGCAGATGGCGGACATCACCAGCACGCCGCCGTTATCGATGGTATAGAGCACGGAGGTGTTCATCAGCCCCAGCAGATACAGCAGCATATTGGACGCAAGCGTTGCCACCACGCAGCTGCCCAGCGCAAACAGCGCGGCCTTTTTGCCCATGCGGAAGCCTTCGATAAGCTGTTTGCCCTGTCCTCGCAGCGCATGAAAGAGGATTACGATCAGCGCCGTGCCCAGATAGGTGATGACGATCATCTCCGTGGACTGGGAGCTGCCCATCATGTTCTCCTGCAGATTCATGATGGTGGCATACAGACCATTTGCCATAAACAGCAGCGCACACCACATATAGTACGCGCCGGATGCGCCCTTGAGAGACAGTCCGCGCAGGTTCATCACCACAAAGGAGGTCAGCATCAGGACGATGGCCACGCTCTGCACCAGCGTGAGCGATTCGCCCATGAACACCACATCCACAAACAGCGGCACAACGATTGCGCCAAACATCGACGCAATCATCAAAAAGGCGTAGGAACCGCGGTTGCCGGATTCGATGAGGGACACATTGTACAGCCAGAGCATAAACGCATTGGCGATGCCCCACAGAACCGTCTGCCACGCAGGCGTGAAGTCGAAGCCGCGGAAAACCAGCGTAGCCAGACCAATGAACCCGCCAAAGCAGATGGCGAACACCGAGGTAGACTGGGAGGCGTCAGGCCCTGCATAGTTCAGTGAAAACATGCGGGTAAACAGAGACTGGAAGGTATAGAACAGAACCAGAAGAACCAGCAGAACTGCAAGGGTGAAGGTCATGAGCAAAAGCCCCTTTCGTATGAATCAGGCGGATTCCTTTCTGCCGCTGAATTTGGAACAAAGCCAGATGATGATCTGCCCCGGAAGCCCCAGAAGCATCGTCTCCCACTTGGGCAGACGGAAAACAGCGAAGGTGACGCAGATGCACAGCAGCGCAGCCCACATCAGAACCGATATGATCAGGTAGTTGCGTCTGCGGTCAAACCACAGCGTATTGAACACCAGCCACACAATCACAGTCACCGGAAGCATGTACATCGACACCAGCCATGTGCGCAGGATGATGAACATCAGAAACGCCAGCGCAGCCACGCCCAGCAGCGTGATGGCGGTAATCAGCCTGCGTGTCCTCAGCGACGCTCCTGCAGCCTGCGGTTCCGCCTCAGGCATCTGACCATCCTTGAGCAGACTGTCAACCGTGACATGAAACATATCGGCAATCTGCTTGAGCACGCCCACATCCGGGATCGACTCGCCGCGTTCCCACTTGGACACGGCTTTGTCGGAATAGTGGAGCTTTTCAGCCAGCTCCAGCTGCGTCATCCCGGCCTGCTGACGCAGCATGGCAATATTCCGGGCGATAATGGGTTTGAGTTCCTCCATGCAGGCACTCCTTTCTTTATCCCTACTGATATACCACATCCAGCTCAAAAAATCAATCCACGCAACGATTCTACTGCCGGGAGAGCGCCTCTCCACCAACGGTAGGTTGCATGAAAAAAGCCTCCCCGGTACAATACTGGCATTGAGAGGAGGCGTCCCGATGACAAGAACCAAACTGCGCGAACGCGCTTTGCCCGACTACACCCACGGCGAGGAATTATTCAACATGATTTCCCACATTGCCGGCGGAGCGCTGGGCGTACTGACGCTCGTTTTGTGCCTGCTTCTGTCGTGGGGCGACGGCTGGAGCATGACGGCCAGCATCATTTACGGGCTGTCCTTCATCCAGCTCTATACCATCTCCAGCGTCTATCACGGACTGCGTCCCGGCACCGCCAAGCGCGTTCTGCAGGTCATTGACCACTGCACGATCTATCTGTTCATTGCAGGCACCTACACGCCGGTGATGCTTTGTTCCCTCCGTCCCGTCCATCCCGGCTGGGCCTGGGGCATCCTCGGCGCGGTCTGGGGCATTGCCGTTCTGGCGATGGTGCTTAACGGCATCGACCTCAAAAAGTTCAAGGCTTTTTCGATGGTCTGCTACATCGGCATGGGCTGGTGCGTGATGATAGGCATCAAGCCGGTGATGGAGGTTGTGCCTGCGGGAGGCCTGTGGCTGTTGGTACTGGGCGGCGTGGCCTATACCATCGGCGCGGTGCTCTACGGTATGGGTAAGAAGAGAAGGTACATGCATTCCGTGTTTCATGTGTTCTGTGTAATCGGAAGTGTGCTGCAGGCGTTGTGTATTCTGCTGTATGTGCTGTAAGCACACTGGCTTTGCCTTAAAGAGCCCATCGTCCGCCGTTTTTCAGCGGATGATGGGCTCTCTTTTTATTATGCTTTTGTCTGATTCTTCACAACAATCTCCGCATCCCCGGATTCACGAATGATCTCTCCCGCTGCAGGAAGCACAATCGTTCCGCGCAGCGGATTTTTGATGCTCATAACCGGCGCGGTCAGCGTGGCCTCCACCTCGGACTTTTCAAAGCACAGATCCGCGTTTTCCATCACGCAGTCGATCAGCCTGAGGCCCTTGCAGTAGCACAGAGGCTGCGTACCGATGATTCGGCAGTTTTCAAAGGTAACGTTTTCGCAGTACCAGGCCAGGTATTCACCCTTGATGACGCTGTTGCGCACAACCACGTTGCGCGCATGCCAGAAGGCGTCCTTGGTGTCAAAATGGCAGTGATCGAACTGCGCGTCCTCAATATATTGGAAGGAATACTTGCCGTTGAGCGTCACATGGCTGAATCGAAGCCCTGTAGAGCGCAGCATGAAGTACTCGCCCTTGATGCTGCAGTTTGCCATGGTGATTCCATGCACCGACCAGCCGAACTCCGGTGAAATGACGTCGCAGTTCTGCATGCGCACGTTTTTGCACTCACGAAGAGCCTTGATGCCATGGAGCAGGCTTTCCCTGATCTCAATACCGTCGGAATACCACAGCGCCGCACGGCAGTTTTCAGTCATCTCGCAGCGATCGATGAGCACGTCTTCATCGTGCCAAAAGGGATAACGCAGGTTGAAAAAGCAATCCGCCGTTTCAATACTCCGGCATTCCTTCAGCGCGCTTTCGCCGTCCGCAGGGCCGTCAAAGAGGCAGTGTTCTATTCTGATTCCTTCCGTGCCGTAAAAAGCGCGCTCCTCGTCAAAGCGCTGATTGGCAGTGATTGATTGATTCATATCGGCTTTCCTCTGTCCTTGGTATGGTCTGGATGCGTTTTCGCACAGCTTCCATTATATGCCCCGTATACAGGTCTGTCAAAGCATGAGGATGGACGTTCTGGCGCAAAAAACGATACTCCATCAAAATTAGACCAAAAAAAGTTACAATTTGTATTTTACAAAGCCCGATCATTGTATTATAATACTATGGTTGACAGGCGGGCTCAGCCCGCACACACTATGTCAATAGTAGGAGCATCAAATATGAGCCGGATGGTTGGTACTGTTTCTATGGGCATCCGCGCGCCTATTATCCGCAAGGGCGATGACCTGGCCGAAATCGTGACCGCTTCCATTCAGGAAGCCATGAAGGAAGACGGTCTCACTCCCCGTGACCGCGACGTGGTAGCCATGACCGAAGCCATCGTTGCCCGTGCACAGGGTAACTACGCCTCTGTAGACGACATTGCGCAGGATGTACGCCAGAAGTTTGGCGGCGAGACGGTGGGCGTCATTTTCCCCATTCTCAGCCGCAATCGCTTCGCCATCTGCCTGCGCGGCATCGCCAAGGGCTGCAAGAAGATCGTTCTCATGCTCAGCTATCCCTCCGATGAAGTGGGCAACCACCTGATCGACTGGGATCTGATGGATCAGCACGGCGTAGACCCCTATCGCGACGTTCTCAGCGAGGAGCGTTATCGCGAAATGTTCGGCTACATCAAGCATACCTTTACCGGCGTAGACTACGTTGAGTACTACGGCAACCTCATCCGCGAATCCGGCGCAGAGGTGGAGATCATCTTTGCCAACGATCCCCGCGCGATCCTGAACTATACCAAGAACGTTCTCAACTGCGACATCCACACCCGCCAGCGCACCAAGCGTCTGCTCAAGGCCGCCGGTGCTGAGAAGGTGTATGGTCTGGATGAAATCATGAACGCTCCCATCAACGGCAGCGGCTGCAACGAGAAGTACGGTCTGCTGGGCTCCAACAAGTCCACTGAAAATACCGTTAAGCTCTTCCCGCGCGAATGTCAGGCTCTGGTTGAGGAGATTCAGGATCGTCTCTTCAAGCTGACCGGCAAACACATTGAGGTCATGGTATACGGCGACGGCGCCTTCAAGGATCCCGTGGGCAAGATCTGGGAGCTGGCTGACCCGGTGGTCTCCCCTGCCTATACCGCCGGTCTGGAAGGCACTCCCAACGAGCTCAAGCTCAAGTATCTGGCCGACAACGACTTTGCCAGTCTTTCCGGCGAAGCGCTGCGCAACGCCATCAAGGATAAGATCCAGCAGAAGGACGGCAGCTCTCTGGTTGGCAACATGGCCGCTCAGGGCACCACGCCGCGCCGCCTGACCGATCTGATCGGCTCCCTGTGCGACCTGACCTCCGGTTCCGGCGACAAGGGCACGCCTATCGTATATATTCAGGGCTACTTCGATAACTATACCAACGACTGAGCCCAATGACAAAAAAAGAGCGAACCCGAATGGGTTCGCTCTTTCAGACTGTCAAAGAAGCCACTTTGCCGTGTAGCAAAGTGGCTTCAATCATGTGAAAAATCGAAGAAACAAGCAAGCGCATCCACTTGTGGATGGCGAGCTTTTTCAGATTAAGCGC
>JAGBBE010000144.1 GCA_017938645.1 Clostridia bacterium | reverse complement strand
ATAAGCGAATGTGCGTCCGAGCACAGGAGTTCATTCGTGAAATTGCCTTCAAGATGCGCGATGCCGTTGCCGAGGTTTCTCCTCGTTTTGCTTCTGAAATGAAACCCCAATGCGAGTACCTGCTTTGGTGTCCTGAACACCGAGGCGGCTGCAAGCGTTATCCCACAAAAGCACAGCTCAAAGAGCTGTTGCATGAAACTCATGGCCTCTAACATGGCGAACCTAATGGAAGGAGGTGATTCCCATGGCGACGAGAGGCAGAAAACCGAAGCCTACCGCACTGAAATTGCTTGAAGGCAATCCTGGCAAGCGCCCCCTCAACACGAATGAGCCGGTTCCTCCCAAGGGAACCATCAAGTGTCCTTCCTGGCTTCTCCCTGAGGCCAAGAAAGAATGGAAGCGCCTCGCTCCAGCTCTCGAAGCGATGGGCGTGCTGACCATGGCTGACCAGACGGCGTTTGAAGGTTACTGTCAGGCCTATGCACGTTGGAAGGAAGCTGAAGAGTTTATCACTCAGCACGGATCCATCTTCAAGACTCCTTCTGGTTATGTACAGCAAGTTCCGCAGGTATCCATTGCTCAACAGAATCTGAAGATTATGCAATCCTTCTGTTCTGAGTTCGGTTTGACTCCGGCAACCCGCGCCCGCATCATTGCTGGCAGCGGTACCGAGGATGGCGGTTCTGAAGATCCGATGGAGGCGCTCCTGAAGGGCGGGTGGAGCTAATGTACAGCGAACCCAAAGCCCAGCGGGTTATCCGCTTTATCGAATGCCTACGCCATACGAAGGGTGAATTCCACGGGAAGCCCTTCAAACTGCTGCCCTGGCAGGAAAAAATCATCAAGGATGTATTTGGTACTGTCCGAGAAGATGATCCCAGTATGCGCCAGTACACGACAGCTTATGTAGAGATTCCTAAAAAACAAGGAAAAAGTGAACTGGGCGCTGCCATAGCACTCAACATGCTCGTAAACGATGACGAGTGGAAGGCCGAGGTTTATAGCTGCGCTGCTGATCGTCAGCAGGCGGCTATTGTTTTTGATGTTGCCGTTGACATGGTCAAACAGTCACCGGCGCTGATGAAACGAATCAAGATCATCCCTTCCATGAAGCGTATGGTTTACCAGCCCACTGGCTCCATCTATCAGGTTCTGTCCAGCGAAGTTGCCACCAAGCACGGTCTGAACGTGAGCGCTTGCATCTTCGATGAGTTGCATACTCAGCCAACTCGAGCGCTATATGACGTTATGACTCAAGGCTCCGGTGATGCTCGAAAGCAGCCGCTTTGGTTCTTCTTGACAACTGCAGGCACCGATCGCAACTCCATCTGTTGGGAAGTCCATCAAAAGGCTCTCGATATTCTCGAGGGCCGCAAGCACGATCCCCGTTTCTATCCGGTGATCTTTGGCTTGCCGGATGAAGCCGATTGGCAGAATGAAAAGAACTGGTACATTGCCAACCCATCTCTGGGCCAGACGATTTCCATTGATAAGGTAAGAGACGCCTACAGGAAAGCACTCGAGACGCCAGCTGACGAGAATATGTTCCGGCAGCTACGTTTGAATCAGTGGGTTAAGCAATCTATCCGATGGATGCCCATGGATCGTTGGGATGAAAACGGCGGTGTTATCAACCCGATTGCATTGGAAGGCCGGGCCTGTTATGCAGGACTTGACCTTTCATCCACTTCTGACCTTACGACCCTGGTATTGGTCTTCCCACCGGGCGATGAAACGGAGCCATACACTGTATTGCCTTTCTTCTGGTTGCCTGAGGATACTTTGCCGCTTCGAGTACGGCGTGACCATGTCATGTATGATACTTGGGAACGACAGGGATTCATCAAAACGACCGAAGGAAACGTGGTTCATTACGGCTTCATCGAGCGCTTTATCTGCGAACTAGGCGAACGGTATAACATCCGTGAAATCGCCTACGACAGATGGAACGCTACCATGATGGTACAAGCCCTTCAGGATGATGGCTTTACCATGGTACCCTTTGGGCAAGGTTTCAAGGACATGTCGCCTCCTACCAAGGAGCTGATGCGAATCGTTCTGGAACACAAGCTCAATCACGGCGGACACCCGGTGCTGAGATGGAACATGGACAATGCCTTCGTCCGCACCGACCCCGCTGGTAACCTCAAAATTGATAAAGAGAAGTCCACGGAAAAAGTGGACGGAGCAGTTGCTCTGGTCATGGCCTTAGATCGTGCCATGAAAAACCTGGGCGGTGGCGGTTCTGTCTACGATGACCGTGGGCTTCTCATTATCTGACCCACCGAAAGGAGGATCGATATGCCATGGTGGATGCGGAACTGCGAGAATCTGGATAAAGCACTGTATGAGGGCGTTGGGCGCTTCAATATCCCCGAAATTGCACCGGTTTTGCTCGATAAGTGCGACTTTATCGGCTTTAATCAAGCGAAACGCTGCCCAAATCCCGGCGATCTTGGCGTTCATTTTTTCCTGGATGACTATCAGTTTTTCAGGGTGTGGACTGGTGTTGAGCTGTACATGCCCATGCTAGAGAACTTCAAGTGTGTCTGTACGCCTGATTTTTCTCTGTTCACCGACTTTCCTCTGGCTGTTCAGATCTACAATCACTATCGAAAACACTGGCTGGGACGCTATTGGCAGGAACATGGCCTGACTGTGGTACCTAGTATTTCCTGGAGCGATGAGAAAAGCTTCGACTGGTGTTTCGATGGCGAGCCTGTAGGCGGTGCCGTTGCGATCTCCTCAGTAGGAACGCAAATGGACAATGAAAGCCGATACCTGTTCAACCTTGGATATACAGAGATGATGGCGAGGCTTAAGCCCTCGACCATCTTTTTTCATGGCACGATCCCGAGTTGGTGCTACGGAAACATCGTGCCTATCCAAGCTCATCAGGCAAAGCTCCGGGAGCTGAGGTGATGCGCTATGGGTGGACGTGGTGGCCGCGCTTTTAAGACAACCGATGCCAGAAAATCTGAGGCTTTCTTTGGCCTTACACAAAGCAACGGTATGTACAACTCATGGAAAGATAAGCTCAGCCAACTCGAATATGCGGCTGTTCGAAGATACACCGGTAGTGATTATGAGGACATCAACGATGCCCTGCGAATCACGGGTCTATCCAATGCTCGTGCTGATATCCGGCAATGCGTTGATGAGATGACCCGCGCACTTGCTACATTCAACCTTAAGCGAAGCATTACTGTATATCGCGGTGCCAGCGGAGCAATCTTTGGCGGCGATAAGACTGTGGCTGAGATAAATGCCATGGCTAAAGCCGGTGCTCGCTTGGTTGATAAGGGTTTCATGTCGACCTCAGCATCTCAAGGCGCTAACTTCGGAGGCAAGTACCAGTTCGTTATTACAGTTCCAGCAGGTGTGGGACGCGGCGCTTATGTCGCGCCCCTTTCTCATTTCAGGAGCGAGAACGAGTTTCTCCTCCAGCGCGGCACGACTTTCAAGATTACCAAAGCCGTGCAGAACGGCTATATCACCGAAGTTCATCTTCGTGTGGAACCCTCGAAGAAAAAGAAGAAGTAACAGGAGGATCATGTCATGGATAACAAGCGAAAAGACCGTTTTGTCTCCAAGGAAGGCGAGCTGACGATCGTCTATCCCGAAAAGAAGAAGCCCAAGGCAACCGGCACCCCCAGCAAGCCCAACAAGGCCAAAGCTGGAGGCACTCGCAAGGGTGGTCGCTGATGCCTCGTAAGCCCCAGCGCCCTTGTCGCCATCCCGGCTGCCCGAACCTATCAGATGGTGTGTACTGTGCCGAGCATCGCGGGCTTTATGCTCGTGAGAATGCTGCGCAACGCGGATATGATTCACGCTGGCGAGCTGCTCGCATACGGTACTTGAGGAAACATCCGTTGTGCGTGCTGTGCCTCAATGCAGGCAAGGCATCTGCAGCAACAGTTGTAGACCATATCATTCCTCATCGAGGGAATCAGCAGCTCTTCTGGGACATGACCAACTGGCAGGCACTCTGTAAGTCCTGTCATGACCAGAAGACGGGCAGCGGCCTGTAATCATTAGGAGGTGTATCCCTTGAAACTCTTCGGACGCTTCAAGGCACGGGACAAGCCCACTGATTCGGTGAGCGCCGCGCCTGTTTTCTACTTTGGTACCAGCGGCTCAGGCAAATCGGTTACCGCACGATCCGCTATCCAGGTGTCAACTGTGTATGCTTGCGTCAGGGTTATCGCGGAGACAATCGCCAGTCTGCCCATCCATGTCTACGAACAGACGGATGGAGGCAGCAAGAAGGCGGTGGATCATCCGCTGTACAAGATCCTGCACGATGAGCCTAATACCGAAATGACCTCGTTCGTTTGGCGCGAGGTCATGTTGTCGCACTTGCTGCTCTGGGGAAATTGCTACTGCCAGATTATACGCAGCGGTCGAAACAAGATCCTCGGGTTGTACCCGTTGCTGCCGGATCACATGGAAGTTGACCGAGACAGCAAAGGCCAATTGACATATACCTACACGACCAATGAAGGTCAGGCGGTTTCTCTCAGGCCGGAAGATGTGCTTCACATTCCGGGCCTGGGCTTTGATGGTGTCATGGGATACAGTCCTATTGCGCTTGAAAAGAACGCCATTGGCCTGGGCATCGCCGCTGAGGAATACGGTAGCAAGTTTTTCTCTAATGGTGCAACGCCTTCTGGTGTGCTGACTCATCCCAACACAGTCAAGGATCCTCAGCGTCTGCGTGAGAGCTGGACGAAAGCTTATGGCGGTTCGTCCAACTCCGGCAAGGTTGCGATCCTTGAGGAAGGCATGAAGTTTGACCGGATCTCCATGCCTAACAATGAGGCGCAGTTCTTGGAAACCAGAAAGTTTCAGGTATCCGAGATCTGCCGAATCTACCGTGTACCTCCGCACTTGGTTGGCGATCTGGAGCATGCCACGTTCTCGAACATTGAGCACCAGTCGATCTCGTTTGCAACCCATACCATCAGGCCGTGGCTGGTTCGAATTGAACAAGCGATCAATCGCGCTCTTTTCTCTCCTAAAGAGAAGGAGCGCTTTTTCGTGCAGTTCAATATCGACGGCCTTCTGAGGGGCGATTACAAGTCCCGAATGGAAGGCTATGCGATCGCGCGTCAAAACGGCTGGCTGAGTGCGAACGATATCCGAGAGCTTGAAAACCTGAATCCCATTGCCGATGAGGATGGCGGTAACCTCTACCTGGTCAACGGCAACATGATCCCTATTAACGCAGCAGCTGCTGTTGTGGCCGCTGCAGGAGGTGAGAATCTTGAGAACCATCAGCCTTAATGGCTACATCGACGAGGAGGTTTGGTACGGCGATGAAATCACGCCCAGTTACCTCCACGATGAGCTGTACGGCAAAGGCAACGCCAATGCAGATGATGTGCGCATCGTTCTGAACTCCTACGGCGGCAACTGTAATGCGGCCACTCGGATGTTCGATGATGTGCGCTCGTATCCCGGCAAGGTTCACCTTGTGATTTCGGGTACGGCTGCTTCTGCAGCGTCGGTGCTTTCTCTGGCTGCGGAGCGCGTTGAAATGACTCCTGGCAGCCTTTTCATGATCCACGACCCCAGCTGTATGGCCTGGGGCAACGAACAGGATCTGAATGATGCCATTCGACTCCTCAGGGCTTGCAAGGAAAGCATTCTGAATGTCTACGCGCGGCGCTCTCATCGAAGCCGAGAAGAGCTTTCGAACATGATGAGTACCACGACTTGGATGGATGCACAGCAGGCGCTGGCTGAGGGCTTCATTGACGGTATCGTCGACGAAGTACCCTCCAATAACCTGTTCAACTGTGTTGTCCCGCGCACGGTTGATCGTGCAGAGGCCGAAGCCAAAGTGAAAGCCTGGCTGGATCGAGCTCGCCCTCAGCGTCCTCGTCCGGCAGCTTCTGTGCAGCCTGTGGAACCTGAGCCCACGACTATTGAACCCACGGAACCTGGGCAGCCCGCTCCGGCTCCTGAACAGTCTGAGGAACCTGTCACCCAAGAACCGGCCCAGGCCGGTACCCCTGTAGCCCAGCTTCAGAAGAGGCTGGGTTTGATTATGCCCACGAGGCGTTAAAGGAGGAAACAACAATGAGCAAGATTAACGAAATGCGTGCCAAGCGCGGTGAGATCTGGGATAAGGCGAAGAAGTTCCTTGACGAACACCAGGACGAAAAGGGCCTGATGTCCGCTGAGGACACTGCTACCTATGAGCGTATGGAACAGGATGTGGTCGATATGGGCCATGCTATCGAGCGTGAAGAGCGCGCTGCCGAAATGGAGCGCGAACTGAATGCTGCGGTGCAGAACCCGCTGACTTCTCGCCCTGACAACGCTGCTGCTCCTACCAACGGCAAGACTGGCCGTGCGTCCGATGAGTACAAGAACGCCTTCTGGAAGATGGTTCGCAACCGTGGTACCCACCTGGCTGTTGTGAATGCGCTTCAGATCGGCACTGACTCTGAAGGCGGTTACCTGTGTCCTGATGAGTACGAGCGTACTCTGATCAAGGCCCTGGAAGAGGAAAACCACCTGCGTTCCCTGTGCACCATCATCCGTACTGAGTCCGGTGAGCGTAAGATCCCGATCGTCGCCAGCCACGGTACTGCTTCCTGGGTTGAGGAGGAAGGTCTGATTCCTGAATCCGATGATGCGTTTGGCCAGATCTCCCTGGGCGCTCACAAGCTGGCGACCATGATCAAGGTCAGCGACGAGCTGCTGCAGGACTCCGTTTTCGATGTTGAGTCCTACATCGCCACCGAGTTCGCCCGTCGAATCGGCGCGGCTGAGGAAGATGCCTTCATCAACGGTGATGGCGTTGCTAAGCCCTATGGTCTGCTGCATGACACCCAGGGCGCTGGCGTTGGTATCACTACCGCTGGTGCCACCTTCACCGCTGATGAGATCCTGGATCTGATCCACTCCATCAAGGCTGGTTACCGCAAGAAGGCCAAGTTCCTGCTAAACGATAGCTCTATCAAGGCTATCCGCAAGCTCAAGGATGGCAATGGCCAGTACATGTGGCAGCCCGGTCTAAAGGAAGGCCAGCCGGATACCCTGCTGAGCCATGACCTGGTGACTTCTGCGTACATGCCCGAGATCGGTGCCGGTGCCAAGCCCATCCTGTTCGGTGACTTCAAGTCCTATTGGATCGCCGATCGTCAGGGCCGTACCTTCCAGCGCCTGAACGAGCTGTATGCTGCGACCGGCCAGGTTGGCTTCCGTGCTACCCAGCGTGTCGATGGCCGTCTGGTTCTGGGCGAAGCCATGAAGTGCCTGCAGATCAAGGGCGCGTAAGCAATACGGGGAGTTGTCCTGATGGGCGGCTCCCCTTTGAATTGGAGGGTTTGAAATGAGCAATACCGCACGTAACTATCATGCTCACGGTGGCAACGAATGGGTCGTTGGCGGCAAGCTGACGTTCCTTCCCGGCGCTACCGTCGAAGGCGCTGAGGGCCTTTTCGATCTGCCCGCTGCAGGTGAGCCTGTACTGCTGAACGTAACCGAGAGTGACGCAACTACGGTTGCTGCTCTGCGCGAGGATTACAACGCTCTGATTGCTGAGCTCCGCGCTGCGGGCCTTGTAGCCGATGCCTCGGCAGGTGACGCGGAATGATCGTAGATCTTGATACTGCGAAAGAATGGCTCAAAGTTCAGCATGACGAAGAGGATGATCTGATTACATCACTCATTCTTTCTGTACAGGGCATGGTCGAAGATCGTTGTCGAGTCTCATTTGACAAAGACATCCCCATGCCTGTGCAATTGGCTGTTAAGCTGATGGTCTGCTTCTTCTATGAACAGCGCGATGTTACCGAAGGCCCCGCCTTTGTCTCAGTAATGCGCTGTTTCTATGCGCTGCTTGAGCCTTATCGAGATCCAGATAAGATGTTCTAAGGAGATGGTTTGTCTTGCGAGGTTATAAGAACTTTGAAAGCAATCCACGTCCAGGCGACCTTCGTCACATGGTCGAGATTGGCTATACCGAAAACATCATCAATGAGAACGGCTATCCAGAACCCAAGGACATCACCGTCTGTCGGGTATGGGCAGCCGTTATTGATGCTGGTAACCAGCATTATCGTTCAGCGGATGTGGTTAACACCGAAGCTGTTCTGAACTTCACGATTCGGTATCGAACCGATGTAAAGCCCGGCATGTGGGTCAAGTTCCAAGATGAAAAGTGGAACATCTCCACGCTGGGCGAGTATTCCTTCAAGCGCACCTATCTCGGCTTGAAGGCCTCCCTGTCGAAGGGAGTGAGCGGCTAATGCGACAGGTGCAGCTTGCACTTAAGGATATCGGAATTCCGGTCATGGCGGGTATCTGGAGAGCGACGTCGCCCAACCAGAACCCGCCTGTTCAGTATGTGGTTTATTCCACAACGACTTCCGAAGCCTCTCATCAAGACGATCATGTCACATCCCTTCGCACATTCGTTTACCTGAATCTGTGGAGCGACATTGACCCAAGCGCCATGCGCGATACCATCCGTGCAGCCATGTATGCTGCTGGATTTGCCATGATGGAAGAATCGGACAAGGGCTATAACCAGCCCGCTTACGATACGGCCACCAGGCAATATACCGTGCAGTGGACATGGGTTTGGCGAGAGGATGTTGACTATGGCAATTGAGCTTCGAGGCTTCTCTGATCTGCGTGATGACATGCTCAATATGGCTGCTGCCCTTGATCAAGGGCCTGGGGTGAACCGGGCGCTTAAGGCTGGAGCAGTACCGATTGAGCAGCAGATGCTTCATAACGCCTCCACCGATCCGAAGCAGATCACAGGTGACCTGCACGACTCCATCCGAACCGGCAATGTCCGTAAGAAAGCTGGCGGTGGCAAGAAGATCACCATTGGTGTTCATTACAAGGACAAGGGTGCGTACTATGCAAACCCTGTCGAGTTTGGCCATGGCGGCCCTGCGCCCGCACCTGCACACCCCTTTGTCCGGCCTGCTTTTGATACCAAATCGGATGAGGCCTATGAAGAAATCAAGCGCGTTCTACGCGATGAACTAAGCAACCTTTAAGGAGGATATAAACGATGGCTAATCCCGCTGCTTCTCCGGCTGTCTCCTCGACGGTCGGTCTTAAGAACGTTGTGATCGCCCCCCTGGTGACTGATACCGAAGCGGAGCACACTTATGGTGATCTTCAGCTGATGGCCGGTGCGATCGAAGCATCCATTACCCCTGAGAACGCTGATCCGGATGTTCAGTATGCTGATGACGTTGAGTTCGACGTTCTCTATCCGGATCCGGAACTGGCGTTCAAGACCAAGATGGCTGACGTACCTCTCCAGATCCAGGAGATGATCTTTGGCAATAAGATCGACGATAACGGTGTCCT
>JAGBBE010000143.1 GCA_017938645.1 Clostridia bacterium | reverse complement strand
GTACCGATGTTTACGTGCGGCTTGGTGCGTTCAAACTTAGTCTTAGCCATTGGAATCGACCTCCTGAGATGTATTGGATTTTTTTGATCCGGCAGGTTTTGGTTTCATGCGGTTGGAGCGGGTGATGGGAATCGAACCCACGTGGCCAGCTTGGGAAGCTGGAGCTCTGCCATTGAGCTACACCCGCATGTCCGCATGGATAGACCTAATACCAGACATGAAATATTCTACCGTTTTTCCTTGCTCTTGTCAACCGGATTTTTTCCCTCCCGGTTTCTCAGATTTTTTTAATCAAAAGATACATTGACAGGCGAGGTATGTCTATATATAATGTATCTGTACGCTGCAGACGTAACTTCTTTGTGCGAGGTGATCCAATTATGTCTCTGATGCTGTCCTTGTCTCATTTCTGTGACTTTATAATCTGCGGAAACTACAATTGTTTTTTTATGCCCACATACCTTGTCAGATGAGGTATATCGGTATATAATGAGATCCAGAGGTGATCTTATGGCCATTTCAGCCGATATCCTGCGCGGATATACGGATACGATTATCCTGCGACAGCTGAGCTTTGGCGACAGCTACGGCTACCGTATTTCCAAAACCGTGGCCGACATCAGTTCCGGCGGTCTGGAAATGAAGGAAGCGACGCTGTACACAGCCTTCCGCCGTCTGGAGCAGGCAGGTTTCATCCGCTCCTACTGGGGCGACGAGACAACAGGCGCACGCAGGCGCTATTATTCCATCACACCGGAAGGAAAGCAAAAACTCGAAAACGATTGTGCAGCCTGGACGGAAACCCGGGCGCTGCTCGATGTTCTTTTGGAAGGAGAAAATCAATGAACGCGACCATTGAAAAAATCATCGGTCTGTTGTTTGAAGATCTGGAGGAATCCGAGGAGGTACGGGCCATACACGAGGAGGTCCGCACCAACTGTCAGGAGCGCTACGAAGACATGCTTTCCATGGGGATGTCACAGGATGAAGCCATCGGATCGGTGGTCGAAAGCCTGAGAGGCATGGAGGAAATGCTGCGGTCCTATCCGCGCAAGCAAATCAAATCTCCGGAAACCGAAGCTGAAGCATTTTGGGATGGCGACGCTGCAGAGGACAAGGAAGTCCATTTGACCAGTACGTCGGTTCAGGAAATCCAGCTCATGCACATGGGCAGCACGGACATCGAGCTCGTTCCGTCCTCTGATGACCTGATTCACATCGACGGCGAGGATGCCATGCCCGTGAAAGCCGTTGTGAAAGACGGCATGCTGATCATTGCGCTGAAGGAAAATCCACGTTCCGCCTCTACTTTTTTTGAGGCAGACACTTCCAAAAATGACATCCTTGGAATCCTCAATAACCTGCGTGAGGCGCTCCGTCACAGCTTCAATCTTTCCGGCGGCGGAACGCTGAGGGTGGCTCTTCCTGCCGAAGCGGCTCCAACTGTCCGCGTCGGCACTTCATCCGGCAGCATTTCCGCCAAATCCCTCCATCTCCCCGAACTCCATCTGGCCACAGCCAGCGGCGATATCTGTCTTGACGATCTGGTCGTCCAAACCGTCAAATGCAGCTCTTCTTCCGGCGATATCAGCCTCTCGCACCTGACCGTCGACCACCTCCAGCTTACCTCCGCATCCGGCGACATCCACGCCCAGCGGGTATCCTCCGCGTTCGAAACCCGTCTGTCCACCACCAGCGGCGATGTGCGCTGGGAAGGCGACAGCCCCGTGTTTGCCGTTAACACCATCAGCGGCGATATCGATCATGCATCCGGCATCTTTGCCGATCTGCGCTTCAAAACCGTGAGCGGCGATGTATCCATGGATGTTCTGGGTGAAGCCCTGACAGCTCTTGACGGCAAAACCACCAGCGGCGACGTGCGTCTCAAGCTGCCGCCACAGCAGCGCTTCTGCCTCAAATGCCGCAGTGTGAGCGGTGACATCCGCAACACTCTGTTAAACGATCCAGCCAGTCCGGTTGTGGTAGGCGTTGTAACCTCCTCAGGCGACATTACAATCCGGTAAGCAAAAGAGCCTCATAATCGAGGCTCTTTTGTTATTCCACCTGTCTTGCATACAGCTTCGGCAGTTCAAACTGCCTTCTCATCTCTGCATACGGCATCTGCGGCGGTGCAAACAGCCACAGTTTTTTCAGATTTTCGTCGTCCATGATCACCGGCATCCGGCTGTGATAAGGGCTCATCTGCTCATCAGCATCCTGCGTCAGAATGGCGAAACCGTCAAACCCGCCGCCTTCAAAGCCTCCCAGAAATTCTCCGTACACGCCCGCCAGATACATCATGCCCTTTTCCTGTCCGCCGCGCGACACAAAGGCGAACTTGTCTTTCGTCTTGCCGCCGGAAGGCGTGCGCCGCCACTCGTAAAAGCCGGACATGGGAATCAGACACCGGCGCTCCCTCACCGCGCGCTGGAACATCGGCGTGTAGTCCGCCTTCTCGGATCGGCTGTTGATGACCACGCCATGTCCTCCGCCGCGCGGAAATCCCCAGCGCATTGGCCTGACCACTGCTGCGCCGTCCTGCGCTACAATGACAGGCGCCATCTGAGTGGGAAAAACTTCGCCCAGCTGCACCAGATGTGCCATGGGGCTTCCGGAGGCAAACATGCCCTTGACGATTGCCGTCAGCCGCCGGTTTTCCATCTCGCCTTCGTCCAGAAAGTATCGTCCGCACATCATTCTTTCCTCCTCGCATAATAGGGTATACCCTTCCCCTTGCAAAGTCAAACCGCTTTCGTCAGCCCTTTACAAAACGCGCCGTTCGCGGTATCATTACATTATAATGACCTTTTATATAGGAGGTTCCCTTATGGAAGCGCTGAACCGTGCAAAGCTCTGGGCTGAAAATCCGTATTTTGATGAAGAAACCCGTCTTTTTTCTGCAAATACCCTGCAGGATGAATCCGCTCTGCTGACCGCGTTCGGCAGCGAACTGAGCTTTGGCACCGGCGGACTGCGCGGTATTGTGGGCGTTGGCACGTCCCGTATGAACCGTTATACCGTTGCCCGTGCCACGCTGGGTCTGGCGCATTCCCTCAAGGCGCGCGGCGCAGAGAACGGCGTTGTGATCGCCCATGACAGCCGTCATGGTTCTGAGGAATTCACCGCCGTGGCCGCGGGCGTGCTGGCTTCTGAGGGAATCCCCGTGCATGTTTTTGCCCAGCTCGCTCCCACGCCCATGCTCAGTTATGCCGTGCGCGCGCTGAAGCTGGACGCAGGCGTAATGATCACTGCCAGTCACAATCCTGCCGTGTATAACGGCTACAAGGTCTACGGCGCGGACGGTTGCCAGATCACCGATCAGGCTGCGAAGGAAATCACAGAATGCATCGCCGCCGTTGGCTATACCGATGCAAAGATCCTTTCTGAAAAGGAAGCCCGTGAATGCGGCTGCTGGATCGACGTCAAGGACTCCCTGCGCCGTGATTTTGCCCGGGAGTGCCTCAGCTGCCGTCCCGATCCGACTGCCGACGCCGACGTCAGCATTGTTTACACGCCCCTGCACGGCACGGGTCTGATGCCCGTGCGCGAGGTGCTTGCTCAGATGAAGGGCGTTCACGTCACCGAGGTCGAGGCCCAGTGCGCGCCTGACGGCGACTTCCCCACCTGTCCCAAGCCCAATCCCGAGCTGGACGAAACCCTCCAGATGGGCATTGCTCTGGCCCGTGAGACCAAATCTGAGCTTCTGCTTGCCACCGACCCCGACTGCGACCGCGTTGGCGTAGCCGTACGCACGCCCGAGGGTGAATACGCCCGTCTGAGCGGTAACGAAGTGGGTCTGCTGCTTCTTGACTATGTACTTTCCACCCGCAAGAAGAACGGCACGCTGCCCGAAAAGGCCGTTGCCGTCAAGACCATTGTCACCTCCGACCTCTCCTTCTCCATCGCCCGCGACTACGGCGTGAAGATCAAGGAAGTCCTCACCGGCTTCAAGTACATCGGCGAAGTCATCGGCGGACTGGAAAACGAAGGCCGCGAGAGCGATTTCGTGTTCGGCTTCGAAGAGAGCTGCGGCTATCTGGCCGGAACCCATGTGCGCGACAAAGACGGCGTGATGGCCTGCATGCTGGTTTGCGAAATGGCGCAGGCGCTCAAAATGCAGGGAACCAGCGTATGGGAGAAGCTGTGCGCGCTGTATCAGAAGCACGGCTATCTCGGAACCCGTCTGCTTAACTTTGACATCGAAGGCGCTCTTCCCATGCAGGAGATGGCCGCCACCATGCAGCGCATGCGCATCCAGCCGCTTGGCGAGCTTGCCGGCCGCGCCGTAACGCAGGTGAAGGACTATCTCACCGGCATTGATGGTCTGCCGCTGAGCAACGTGCTGGTCTATGAAGCCGAATGCCTTAAGGCCATCGTGCGTCCCTCCGGCACCGAACCCAAGGTCAAGGTCTATCTCTTTGCCACCGCGCCCGACAGCACCCAGTCCTCCGCGCTGCTTGATCAGCTCGAGAAGGAAATCAGCGCGGTCATCCGCCCGTAAATATCCCTATTCGGAAGGAGGCGCGCCATGCGCATTGCACAGATCAACGTTGTATCCTCGCTGAGCACAGGGCGCATCGCTGTGGCGCTGTGCCGTCTGGCGATATCGGAAGGACATCGCGCGGTGATCTGCCATTCCCGCGACTTTGCGCCCACCGACGTACCCTCCATCCGCATCGGTTCAAAGCTTGATACCTATGCTCACGGCGTGCTGGCTAGGCTCACCGACCGGTCGGGCTTTTTCAGCCGCCGTGCCACAAAGAAATTTCTGCGTCAGCTGGATCAGTTCAAGCCGGATCTGATCCACCTGCACAATCTGCACGGGTATTATCTCTACCTTCCCGCGCTGTTTGACTACCTCAAAAAGAAAAAGATACCCGTGGTCTGGACGCTGCACGACTGCTGGGCCTACACCGGACACTGCGCCTATTACACCACCGCCAAGGATGCGCCGCCGCTGGGGCCTGTGAAGCGCCGCCGTGCCGAAACGCATACGGTCGGCTGTGAACGCTGGCTGGGCGGCTGCGGCGAGTGCGTGCAGAAGCGCAGCTATCCTGCGAGCCTGTTCGTGGATCAGAGCGCGCGAAACTGGGCTGACAAACGCGCCATGTTCAACGGCATCGAGCACATGGTCATCACCACGCCCAGCGAATGGCTGCAAAGCGAGGTAAAGCGTTCCTTTTTGAAGAACTATCCGGTTTATGTTCTGCCAAACGGACTGGATCTGGAGGCCTTCCGGCCCTGCCGCAGCGAAGAGCACATGGATCATGTCATCAAAAGCTATAAGCTTGAACGCACACAGGGCCGAAAGATCATTCTGAGCGTCGCCGCCGTATGGGAGGAGCGCAAGGGGCTGGAAGACCTGATCGCGCTGGCGGACAGGCTCGGCGATGAATACTGCGTAGCTGCTGTGGGCGTTGATCCTGATCAGATGGCCGCACTGGAGAAAACCAAAGTGCTTGGCGTGCGCCGCACGGGCAATCTCAACGACCTGTGCGCGCTCTACACCGCCGCGACGCTCTATGTAAGCGCCAGTCACGAGGAAACCCTCGGTATGACGCTTCTGGAGGCGCTTGCCTGCGGCACGCAGGTGCTGTGCTATGACGCGACCGCCATGCCGGAGGTCGTCACACCCGAAGTGGGCGAAGTGGTTCCGCTGGGCGATATCGATGCCATGGCCGACGCCGTCCGCAGGCTGTGTGACAACCCTAAACCCAGCGATGTCTGCCGTGCCCGTGCCGCCGAGTATGAATCCGGAAAACGCTTTGCCGCCTACATGCGGCTGTACGAAAAGATTTACACCCATTCCCCCGCCTATCACGAAGCCATCAAGCGCGCGCAGGCGAGGGAAGACGACTAATGTAAAGAAAGGCGGGATGGACTGATGCGCAGGCTTTGGCTTGCGATTCTTTTGCTGATGGCGGCAGTGTGTCTGTGCGGCTGCTCCGTTCTGCTGGAGGAAACGGCGGAGGTTCTGCCCGATCTGCGCCTGCTTTCACGTCCTGTCTATGAGGATGATGTGAGCGAGACAGAATCCGTTGTTTCCTCATCTCAGCCGCTTCGTCTGGATCTGTGGCTGGACGCCTCTCAGACCATGGGAGGCATCAACATTAACGAGGAAAGCATGTATCCGCATCACGGCGGACGCTACCGCGAAGGCGGTTTCCATTACCAGTACAAGGAAAGCATCGGCTGGTATGACAGCCTGCTTCGCAGCATGCTCAAGGCCGTGGAAGGTTCCCGCGTACGTCTTCTGCGCTATGGCAATGAGCGTCTGCCGGACGACTATCTGCTGGTACAGGGCGTTGCTGATGAATCCACCACCCGGGAGGGCTTCCGTTCGCTGCGCCGTGACATGCTCACCTACGCCATCGATCCCAAGCTGCGCGATCTGAATGCCCTTGCTTCGGAAAAAATGGACGAAAGCTTCTACGCGCTTGGTTCTCCCATGCTCAACCAGATGGAGGAGCTTCGTCAGAGCCTTCTTGAAAACTCGGAAAGCGCACAGAGCATGAGCGAAGCGCTCACCGACCAGATCGACGCTATCGGGGATGAACGGGACGAGCAGCTGACCGTCCTTGGCGACGATGCCGATTATCCGCTGCTGTACGCCCTTGATAATTTCGATCTCACAAAGCTGAGTGTGATCACCTGCGATCCCGCATCCATCCGCCGTCTCAGCGCCGTATCTGCCGACGGTTCTTCCGTTGCGCTCATGGAGGAAATGCTGGATAAACGCGGTGTGTTTGATGCAGGACTCACCGTGGGATTGTATGCATTCACGCTGGATTACATGGGCCAGATTTCGTCCTTTGGCTCCGCCGATCTGAGCGAACCGCTGATCTGGGGCGAATTGAAGTACATCAACGGCAAAGGAACGATCGAAGACGTTCTGCCCATGCCGCGCACGCTGCTTATGCTGGTCATCGGCGAAGCGGATCATGTGGACACATTCACCACCAGACTGAACACGCAGCTTGACAGCGATCCGGTATATGCGGAGCTTCGCGGGCCTGAAAAACAGGAGCTCACCTATACGCGCGGCGGTGAAACCGTTATTCAGGAGCCTTTTGGTTTCGAGTATCAGTACATGCAGCTTGCGCGCCCCGTGCTCAAAGCAGCCAGTCACCATACCGAAGGTATTGCCCTCCATTCTGCTTCAGGCGAAACCGACCCTCAAACCCGGCTGATTTCGCTTGGCAAAAATGATCCTGTTGAGATTACCGTCACCGTGCCGGTGGAAAATCCCAAGGCTGCGCTGACGGATGTTTCCATTTCCGTGAATGGCGCTCTGCTTTTAAGCAGCGTGATTCCCAATGATCCCGACGCTGAAATTTCCGAAGGCATCCAGGCGATTGCGCTGCGCGACAAGCTGTACCTGTACAATCAGCAGGAGAGCGACGCCGTCTTCCGCGTTGTGAAAACCGAGCCGACGGATGGCGCGCTGGTCTTTACCCTGACCTGTGATAAGCCGCTGGAGCCCGGGTACTATCATCTGTATCTGAGTGCTGATTACGCCGCCCGGGCCGTTGCATGGCAGACCGAACCGTGGGTGCGCGATATGAATGCAACCATTTCCAACGAGCAGATCAGCACGTGGGAATCCTTTACCGGGCTGATGGCCGAGCATGAGCGCACGCGCGCAAACATTCCGCCCGTATTCCAGCACGCCTGGGGCCCTGAGTCCAACGGCAAATATCACGGCATGGTCTATCCGGACTGCCCGCCTGTATACAAAGTGCCGGGGTTGAGCGAGCTGGTTCGTCAGCTTCAGCGTGCCGCCGATATGGAGCAGTCGCCCTGTCTGCGCTACACCTTTGACCTCTTCGTCAGCAACCGTTAAGGAGGCGTTGTCATGCGAACCGAAACACGGCGCATGCGCCGCCCCATGCGCATCCGCTATAGCAACCGTTTCAAGTGTTTTTTGTGCTACCTGATCGCCTTTGCCATTCCGCTTCTGTGGCAGGCACTGGCACTTCGCTGGATTTTTCCCTACAAGCTTGCTGCTACTGCGCCCTCGCTGCCGGAAAGCCTGCAGGTTTTCTCTGCATCCGAAGGCGCTTCCCTGCAGACTTTGCTTGCTGTTCGTGAAAAAAACTGGCTTACGCTGGTTGCCCTCTGCGCGCTCGTCTCCTGGGCGCTGGTGCTTATCATTCAGCTTCTATGGCGCGTCACCCGGCTTGTTTCCTCCGGGCTGCGTTCCACCCAGCGCGCCGTACACAGCTACCGGCTGATGATGCTTCTTGTCTGGGCATTTTCCGCCGCCTCTGCTGCGATATTGTGGCAGCTGGGCGTACATCGCATCGAAGGCCGAACGGTCTGGGATCTTGTCACATATTTTGTGTTCTATCTGCTCCTGCCCCTCTCTGCCGCCGTGGTCTCCCGGCTGGCTGCACCCAGCGCGCTGAGCGGCAGGCATGCATTCTTCAAACGCCTGTAAGGAAGGAGGTCTGCGCATGGGCTGCTATGTAATCGCTGTAGGCGGTACGGGCAACAAAATTCTCGAAAGCATCGTCTACGCCGCCAGCGCAGACGCTTTCTACACGCTGGACGAAAACGGTGTGCGCACGCCTATTGAGCGGCTGGACATGCTCAGTGTAGACGTGGACGCCGCCTGCGGCAACACCACACGCGCCAAGCGCGCTGCCGAATACTACGAAAAAGTTCGCCGTTCATTTGATGTATCCCCCTTCGAGCATCGCTGCTTTCACACGCAGCTGTGCGTGGATCGCTGGAGTACAGACTTAAGCCGCCGTGCCGCATCGGTGGAGCAGATGGCGCAGAACCATCACACCGACCGGCTTTTGGCACGCACGCTGTTTACTTCCGCGGAAATGCAGCTGGAATACAGCGAGGGCTTCCGCGGCCATCCCGACCTGGGCGTATTGTTCTTTGCTGATCTCCTCAGCACGCTGGATCAGGCGCGCAAAAGCGGTCAGCCCGATGAGCTCAATGCGCTCATCGACCGGATGGACGCCGACATCGCGCGCGGCGATACGGTTCATCTGATTTTGTGCGGCAGTATTTTCGGCGGCACAGGCGCCAGCGGCATTCCTGCGCTGTCCAAATACATGCACCGCCGCTACGCAGGCAGGCGCGATAAAT
The DNA here is from genome assembly GCA_017938645.1 of Clostridia bacterium. The sequence continues at coordinate 34,938 of JAGBBE010000143.1, read as the reverse complement.
TTGTGATGGGCGCCATGCTCATGATGCCCTATTACAAGGTGCCGCCCGCCCACGCAGATCCGAGCCGGGAAATCGTGGTCGAGAGCGATGCCTTCCTTGACAAAGCAAGAACCGCGCTGCAGTACTACGGCATGGAAAGCATGATCCGCGAAAGCGATGCCGATGAAAACGGTCTGTTTGACGCGGTGTATCTGCTGGGTCTGCCTCCGGAGCACTTTGTGTCCACGCGCATCTATTCCACTGGTTCTCAAAGTCAGGAAAACGACGCGCATATGCTGGAATGGCTTGCCTCACGCTGCATTTCGCGCTTTATGCGCACAGGCTTCCGCGGCGCGGACGCACATAACATCGACTGCTATTACTATCAGTCCCACACGCCGCACTTCTGCTGGGCAAGCTTTGATGAGGACGGATCGTATTATCAGGCGCGCTATGGCACGCTGATCAAAGCCGCCGCCGTGTTCTTTGCCGAGTGTCATCCCACTCTCCGCTCCCTGATGACCCGTCACAACCGCAAAGCAGCGCGCGTCAGCTATTGCTCCACCTATTTCCGCAGGCTGCGCCGGATGCGCGCCGAAAAACGCGTGCAGCTGGAAAGCGAGCTGGAAGCGCTCAATCAGTATTTCAAATTCTACATCAGCTGGTTTTTGCAGGTGCTTTCCAACCTTCCGCCCGCCATGCAATCTCCCGACGGCGGACTGCTCACGCCTGACGGACTCCGTCTTCTGCAAGGTGTTCTGCAAAAGCCTGAGTCAGCCGAAGGCCGGGAACTGATGAACACGCTTGAAACCCTCATCGTCTCCTCCGTGCCCGACAAGCGCGGCATCCGACGTGTTCTGCAGGGGTTGGGCGGCGGAGAGTACGTTCCCAAAGCACCTATGGCCGCCTTCCTCACCGCGCTTCTGGACGTGGTGTACGAGGGTGAATAATCTCTGAATCGAAAGGAGGTCTGCTTCCCATGGCGGATCCCAAAAAAGAAGCGCTGGACAGGCAGACCGCCTATCTGACCTTTCTGCCGCATATGGACGAAGGTTTCCATACAGGCTATCAGACCACACCGGGCGTTGTGAGCGACCGCAACCGCCGTCCGCGCGAATGGCTGGAAAGCCTTGCGCGCAACATGCAGACGCAGGGTACGGACGTCGGTTATTCCATTCCGGATGTGCTGGCGGGCGAGCAGCAGCTGCGCCGTCTGGCGAGGCTTCGTCCGGAGGAAATGATGCGCCATCAGCAGATCATCAGCCACCGTGCGGTTCTGGCGCTGCTTTTGCTGTGGGACACGTGGAAGACGGACGAAAACTGGCCGAAGCTCGAACTGAAGTGTCTGAGCGAGGGCAGCACTTCTTTTTCCTCATCCGTATCCGCGGCGCTTTCGCCTGCCCGTGCGCCTGAAGGCGTATGGGTCTTTACCCTGCGCAGCGCCTACGAGGCACAGGGCGACGAACGTCCGATTGCCCTTTTATCGTGCTCCATGGCGGTGGTTCCTGCCGCCGATTCCGGCGATCTTAGTACTCTCCTGCCTGCCTGCGTCACCTGGTACGACCGGTATGAGAAACGCTTCCGCGACCCATGCGGCAGCATCAGCGCGCCGGATCTGTTCAAACTGGTTGCCCGCATCCGCATGCTTCAGCGCCTGCGCGAGGAAAGCGCGTGGCAGAGCCCGCTGCTTCAGGGCGATGAACAGCTCGGAAGCCTGCTGGAGCGCTTCGCCTCTGATCTGCTTGCAGCACAGCAGCGTGTGCCTGACGACAGCGTGCTGTATCTGCGCGTGCTCGCGGCGCATACTTTTGCGCAAACCGGGGCTCTTCCGGTTCAGCAGCGCACCATCAGCGCCGCCGATTTCCCACCGCAGATGAATCCGCTGTTCATGGCGCTTGCGCCTCATGAGCTTCCGCCATCAAGCGCAGACAGCCTCACCTTCTATGAGCTGGACGGCGTTCCCTTTGCCTGTCAGAGCACGCCGTGGCTTCTGTGCGCTGCTGGTCTGCGCACAGAAATGGACATTCTTGCAAAGCTTCAAAAAGAGCTGGATATTCTCAAACGCTACGATGCACGCTGGCGCCGCGCCGCTGCGCAGATGCTGCGCGTACTGCATGCCGATGTGATGGAGCGTACGGGCCTTAATCCGCGCGTTCCGGTGCTGCTGACCCGCTGGGCTGAAGAGCTTGAGCAGATTCCTGCACAGGCCAGCCGTGAGCTCACGCTCCATTATCCGATGGATGATTGTCCTGCAGCGCTTCAATCGCTGCTTGGCGAGATGCTCGGCATGACGGATGAAGGTCTCATCACCGGCATTTTCTCCGACATTCTCCTTCTGTGCGACGATACGCCTGTCGCGCCGCTTTCGCCGCGCCTGTGTCAGTGGCTGATGGACTGCAGTGATGAAGACATCCTGTACGCGCCGCTTCTGGACTCCATCCAGTTCGAATGGCAGGGTGATGGAATCGCTGCGTCCTTCCGCATTCTCCGCCGCAGCCGCGAAGGCGACGGTTCTGCCGTAAGCGCCGTTACCTTCCGCCGCAGCTATGTTCTTTCACACGTTGCCGCTGCAGGTGCCGCCTTTGCGCCTGCAGACTATCCGTCCGTAACCGTGTGGCCCAATGTTCGCTTTGCACCGGATGCGTGGAAGCAGTATTTTGTCTATGCCCACCAGCCCGGAAACATCAGCATATATGCATCCGATGTGAACGGATGGATGCAGGGTGAACGCCGTCATGCAGGTCAAAACAGCTGGCAGACTGTGTGCGTCAGCCGTTTTCCTGCCTATGTGGCTATGAAGTGCGGCGATCTGACCGCGGGCGCACTGGTCAACGACCTTCCGCGCAGGCTTCTCAAACATGAACCTGCCGCCGCTGTGGCCATCGACTTCGGCAGCATTTCCACAACCGTGATGCTCCGTCAGGGCGATCGTGTGCAGCCTGCTTCCCTGCCCGAATGCCTGCACGGAACGCTGCTGGAAGGCAGCCGTCCTTCCGCGCTTGCGGAGTGCTTCCTGCCGGAGGATGTGCTTTTGCCCGGCAGTTCCAGCGAGGCGACCTTCTTCAGCCTCATGGACATGTTCTCTGATGAATATGAGCGCTGGGAAGGCGTGCTGCGCGACGGACACATCTACTACCGCACAAGCCTTGAAGCACTCACGAAAAAAAGCGCCGGCGCGCTTTATTACGATCTCAAATGGGGCGAGGAAGCCTATGCACAGCGCGTTGCACGCCTGTTTTTGAAGCAGGCGATGCTGCAGGGTGCGCTGTCGGCGCGGCTGTGGGGTTCGTCAAGCATTTCATGGCGCATCTCCATGCCCAACGCCATGCCGCTTCACAAGCAGGAAGCCTATCTGGAACTCATGCGCGGTCTTGCGCGCGAGCTTGCAGCCGAAACCGGTCTGCCTCTTACGCCGGGCGTTCCTCCCGTGCTTTACGCCACAGAAAATCAGGCCGACGGATTGTATTTCTTAAGCCGCAGCGAAATCAACGCCAAAAGCGGCTATCTCAATCTCGACATCGGCGGAAGCACGGCGGATCTGAGCCTGTGGCTGGGCGGCGGACGGACTGCCGCCATCGAGTGCTCGCTGCTCATGGGCTGCCGTCAAATGTTGTTTGATTCGCTGATGGAACGCCATCTGACCGACTTCGAGAGCGATTTCGGCTCCTGTGCCATCACAGATGCCATCTGTGAGCTTGGCAGAGTCTGGCGCGAGGAAAGCAGCACCCTTCGCGGACGGCGCAAATGCATGCTGCTTCTGGATGATCTGCTTGCCTCCCGCGCCGAAGAATTGCGCGAAGCCATGGCGCAGACCCGTGCCATCGGGCGTATCAGTTATCTGGAAAGCCTGCTTTTGCTCCACGTGGGCTTCCTGTTCTATCTGGCCGGAGAGCTGCTGGAACGCGCGCGCGGAAACGACGCTTTCGTTTCTCTCCTGCCTGAAAAGATGGAATTGTGCATCGCCGGAAACGGCGGACAGCTGCTCAAGGCCTTTGACGAAGAGCAATATACGCGTCTTTGCTCGATGACCCTTGCGCGCCTTGATCCCGCCCATCCGCTGAAGGTTCTTCTGCCCATCCAGAGCAGCCATCCAAAGCAGGAGGTCGCGCGCGGGCTTCTGTTCAGCGATGATCAGCTTCTCAGCACCCTGAGCGGCGCATCCCGCTGGAACGGCTCCACCGGCGAACCCGGCGGCAATCTGGTGCTCAGCTTCCTGCCGCTGTTCTACCACGTCTTCCCGCAGGCTGCCCAGCGTCTGATGCCCCTGGCCTTTGAAGACAATGGCACGCCCGCTCTGCGTGGTACGGCTGCCATCGAGATGGAAACCATCTTCGTCAACAGCGCATCCGTGTCTACCGGAGACGACGCCGCCATGTACGTTGCGTGTCTTGAATCGCTCAAGCGTCTGTGGCGCATCTGACGTTTCATCTTTGGCAGTACAGGGTATATTCTCCTTGACATCCCTGTGCACCATATGCTATGATGCACGCGGAAACCCATATCAATGATGGCTTCTTCGGGGCAGGGTGCAATTCCCTACCGGCGGTACAGTCCGCGACGGAACAAAGGCATGGCCTTTCTTCCCTGATCCGGTGCAATTCCGGAACCGACGGTGATCGGCTGTTTTCAGCCAAAGTCCGGATGTGAGAAGAGCAGTCCGCTTATCAATGCGTGATTGTCCCTGATGAATGCAAGCCATCAGGGACAATTTTTCTTGATAAGGAGGACTCCATCATGACCCAGAACAAGCGCAAGACCCTTCTGACTACCCGTGAACTGAGCACCATCGCCATCCTCGCTGCGATTTCCGCAGTGCTGTTCATGATTGAAATTCCCGTGGTGCTTTTCTACAAGCTCGACTTAAGCTCCCTGCCTGTGCTGCTTGGCGCTTTTGCCATGGGACCGCTTCCCGGCACGCTGATTCTGCTGGTGAAGGCGCTGCTGGGTCTTCTGCATTCCACCTCGCAGGGCGTCGGTGAACTGGCGGACTTTATCATGGGCTTTGCGATGCTGCTGCCTGCAAGCCTGATCTATCAGCGTCTCAAGAGCCGCAAGGGTGCGATTGTCGGCATGATCGTGGGTACGATTGCCGCCACCATCGTTGCGGTGCTGACCAACATGTACCTCATGATTCCCTTCTATGGCGCAGCCTACGGCATGCCTGTGGAAGCCATTGTGGGCATGGGACAGGCCATCGTTCCTGCGGTGGACAGCGCGTGGAAGTTTGTGCTGCTCATCACCGGCCCCTTCAACATCCTCAAGTGGGTGGTCATCAGCGTTCTGACCGCTGTGATCTACAAGCCCCTTTCCCCCATTCTTCACGGCAGGAAGAAGCATTGACGGAGGCGATCCGATTTGACTTTTGAAACTCACAGCGTAGCCGAAACGCAGGCGCTGGGCGCGGCTCTGGCCAGACAGCTTCAGCCCGACGACGTGCTGCTGATGCTGGGCGATATGGGCGCGGGCAAGAGCGAATTCACCCGCGGTCTGGCGCGCGGCCTTGGTGTAACGGGCTATGTAACCAGCCCGACGTTTACCATCATGCAGCTGCATGATTCCGGCAGGTTATCGCTGTATCATTTTGACTGGTACCGTCTCAACGATGTGGAGGAGCTGTACGAGCTTTCCATGGACGAGTACCTGCATGCCGGCGGCGTAGCCGTGATCGAGTGGCCTTCGCGTGCGGAGGAAGCCATTCCCGAAACATATCTGGAGGTTTCTCTCGAGCCTGTGGACGACGATACGCGCCGCATCACCTTTACGCCTGTGGGCGGCTTTCACGAACTGGATCAGAAAGGACTGACCTTATGAACATCCTTGCGGTGGATACCTCCGGCCCGGTTGCAGGCGTAGCGGTGCTGCGCGACGGCGAGGTGGCCTACGAGGGCGCGGCGGTGAACCGTCTGACGCATTCGGTGAACCTGATGCCCATGATCGAAGAGGCTCTCGGCCGCACCGGTCTAGACGTGAGCGACATTGATCTGTATGCCTGCGTCACCGGCCCCGGTTCTTTTACCGGCGTGCGCATCGGCGTAAGCGCCATCAAGGGCATGGCTCACGGCGCAGGAAAACCCTGCGTGGGCGTGGACGCTTTGGAAGCGCTGGCTTGCGGCGTATGCATGAACGATATGCTTCTCTGCCCCATTCAGGATGCTCGCGCAGGTCAGGTCTATGGCGCGGCTTTCGGCCCGGGCATGCCGCCTGAGCGGCTTCTGCCTAATATGGCCGAAAAGCTTCCTGCCTTCATCGAAAAGGCTGTGGAAATCGCAGGCGAAAAGAAGCTGTGCTTCATCGGCGACGGTGTGAAAACCTATCGCAAGGCCATCGAAGAGATTCTGGGCGAGCGCGCTGTGTTTGCGCCCGCGCACATGAGCTATCTGCGCCCTGCCTCCGCTGCTATTCTGGCGGATGCTCGCAAGGCCGAAGCAGTGGATTACCTCACGCTGATGCCCGTCTATCTGCGTGCTCCTCAGGCCGAACGCGAGCGTGCGCGCAAGCTGGGAGGTCAGGCATGAGCATCATTTACCGACGCATGACGCTCGAGGACGTGCCTCAGGTGCATGAAATTGAGCTGAATACCTTCCACACGCCCTGGACCTACCAGAGCTTTGTGGACGAAATGACCACCAACAAATGCGCCCGCTACATCGTGGCCGAAGAGGACGGCAAAATCCTCGGCTACGCAGGTGCATGGCTGATCTTTGACGAAGGCCACATCACCAACATCGCCGTCACGCAGGAAGCACGCGGACGCGGCATTGGCAAGGGCGTTACGCGTGAGCTGATGCAGTACGCCGCCAACCTGGGCGTGCAGTATATGACGCTGGAAGTGCGCAAATCGAACCTTGTTGCGCAGAGCATGTACAAGAGTCTCGGCTTTATTGAACTGGGCGTACGCAAGCGCTATTACGAGGACAATGGCGAGGACGCATATCTGTACGTGTGTCAGAACATGCCAGAGGTACAGGAGGACTTCTTCGAGGTGTCGGAGGAGGATAACTGAATACAAAAAAACCGTTCCTGCACTTATTCGTGCGGAACGGTTTTTAGCTGTAGTCATGCCTGCTTCCTGCATCGCTTCCCAGTTCTTCAAAAACTCTTACAATCTCCTCTATTCTCCAAAAGCATTCGGGATCATCATACTCTTCCTCTGAAAGTACCTCCCTGATCTTTTCCAAAGCTTGTACTGCTCTATCATGTATCAGTTTCTCCAGACAGATCTGCTCAAGCATTTTTTCTTTTAACAATATTGATCTCAAAATCTCCTTATAGATTTCCATTTCATCTCACCTCAAATCTATTTTACTATCGTTTGATAGTTCAGTCAATACTATCATACGATAGAATACTACGATGTCCTTGAGGTGATTCCATGTGCTTTCCACGCCTGAAGGATCTTCGTGAGGATCATGACCTGATGCAGAAAGAAATTGCCGCTGTTCTTGGGATTGATCAGCGAGTATACAGTACCTACGAAACAGGGAAACGTGAAATTCCGGTGCATCATCTGATTGCACTGGCAGACTACTACCGCACCAGTCTTGACTACCTGACAGGTCGTACTTCCTGCATTCAACCCTATCCACACAAATAACGCTCCGGAATGATGTATTCCGGAGCGTTATTTTGATAAAGCAAAAGCCGCGCGAACATGTCGCACGGCATTGCTTTTTTTCCACTGCATCGACCTGCCGCTGAAACATACGCAACGCGCAGGTCGGCGGCACCGCTTAAGCAATTAAGCGTTGACCATCTTAGCCAGACGAGCCTTCTTACGGTTCGCGGTATTCTTGTGCAGAATGCCCTTGGCTACGGCTTTATCGATAGCGGAGGTGGTGAGGCTGTACTGGGCAGCGGTAGCCTCCGTCTCAAACTTCTTGACAGCAGTCTTCACCTTGGACTTCACGATGCGGTTACGGAGATTCTTCTTCTCGGTCACCTTCACGCGCTTGAGGGCGGACTTGATGTTCGGCAACTTCTTTCACCTCCTTAGGTTCATAAATCGCAAGGTTGAGTATACCATGGTTCGACCCAAAATGCAATAGCCAACAGGTATTTTTTCAGAAGAATTACGGTGTTTTTCACACGATCAGTCCCATGAGAAACGCTGCCAGACAGGAAATGGCTGCAACTGTCAAAAGGCCTTTTTCCATCCAGCCAAGCACCAGCGCAACAACCGTTCCTGCCAGAGCAGTGATCCAGTTTCCGGTGGCGGAAAACACTGCCGGGAAAGTCATGGCGCCCAGCACCGCATACGGCACATAGTACAGAAACGACTGCAGAAATACGCTTTTTACCTTGCCGCGGATAGCTGCAAGCGGGATCATACGAATCAGATAGGTAACGCCTGCCATCACCAGCAGATCAATCAGAAAGGCTTTCCACTCCATGATTACGCAGCCTCCTCTTCTTCGTCCTTCACGGGCTGGGGCATCAGCCACGCGCCAAGCGCAGAGGCAGCCACCGCGCACAGGATGATGCGGAAGCCGTCAGAAATGAAGCTGAACAGCGGCAGAAGCGCGAACATGCAGCTCATGGCCACGGCGATCAGAATCACTGCACGAACCTCTTTGCTGCGCCTGAAGGGCGGCAGGATGATGGCAATGAACATGCCGTAGATTGCAAGGCCCAGCGCATCTGTGACCGCCGCAGGCAGAATGCCGCCCGCCAGCGCGCCCAAAAGCGTGCCGGATACCCAGCCAACGAACGGGCCGTTTGTCAGGCCATAAAGATAGGCTTTGCCCACCTTGCCGGGCTGCTGTGAAGCCACAACAAATACCTCGTCTGTGTTGCAGAAGGACAGCAAAAGCCTGTGGAGCGTCGTCATGCTTTTGTCAAGCTTCTGGCTCAGGCTCAGACTCATCAGCGCATAACGCAGGTTGATGGTCAGCTGTGTCAGCGCCATTTCCACCAGCGGCGCGCCGGCGGTCATCAGCTGCAAGCCGGCCAGCTGTCCTGCGCTGGTCACATTGAAAAACGAGATCATCACCGCCTGCAGCGGCGTAAGGCCCAGTGACGTGGCCTGAATGCCAAATGCAAACGATACCGACAGATAGCCCAGTGCAATCGGAATACCGTGTTTTAAGCCCTTTTTGTAACTTGCAAGCATATGTTTCGCTTCCTTAGTGATGCGGTAATGACTACAATTGCCCGCGCAGTATGCGCGGGCAACGGCATGTCGATTATCTTACCACTTTTCCGTGGCTTTTTCTACAGAAATGCAAAAGAGATACATCAGTCCCGGTTAAACAGCCAGCCAAGACCCAGCAAACCGATGATCCAGCCCAGCGGCGAACATCCGCACCCGCGGCGGTCAAACCGGCGGGAATGGCGCGATTTGCGGGACTGCTTCATGATGATGACAAACAGCACGATCAGAACAATCCAGCTGCCCGCCGTCATCCCGTTGTCTTCCTTTTCGTGACGTTCGAGATCCTCGCGCAGCTCCTCGCCGCTGTCCTCCAGCGCATCCATCACCTCGCTCCACAGCTGGGAGCCAAAGCTGGCCGTGGTTTCCGGCACAGGCTCAGAGCCAAACAAAGAACCCATGCGGATTGTACTTCCCGTCTGTTTTTCCACCAGCGCATTCAGCGCCGTGAAATAGGCGTTGAACGCCGCGTCGTACTGCTGCGTGCGCAGAAGGCTGGCGAAGGCGGAAGAGGTATACATCAGGTTTTCAGCGTTGGCTTTGCCAAGCTTCTCGGACACGTCTTTGCCCATGGAGGTGGCGCAGGTGTCCTCTCCAGCAGCTGCAAGCAGAAGCAGATCCTCAGAGCTGAGCGACCATTTTTCAAAAAGACGATCTGCATAGGTCTGTGCGTCAAGACCGTCGAGAAAATGCACTACCGCAACGTGCAGCCCGACTCCTGTTTCGTCCGCGAGAAGCGTCGCATAGTCGTTTACGTCGTGGATCGTCTGCGTGCTGAGCACATTCGCGTCATCAGTCACGGTTCCGCGCTGCGCGGGTATGCGTACGGCTGCAAAGGCTGTCAGAGGCAGAATCAGCGCCACCACGAGGCAGAGGCATTGCAGAAACTTTTTCATCTTTCCAGCCTCCTTACTCGTACAGCGGGCACTTTTCAATGCCGAGCCATGCGGCCAGCGTGCCGATGAGCGGCTGATTGAGCTGACTGTTGTAGTCGGCTGCCGCCTGATTGTAGGTGTTCACGATCTCGCTTGCGAGCAGGCTATTCAGGTCCGCCGTAAGCATGTCCAGATAGCGCTGGTCACGCTCGCTCTGCTGGAAGCTGGGAGTCTCCTTCAGCTTATCGCTCACTGCGGCAAAAGCCTCGGCAACGGCGTGATCCAGCGAAGTGGAGGCCCGTACCTCGGATGCTTCCATCAGCCGGCGCGCCATCTCCTGCAGCTGCAGCAGATCTTCATCTGTCGCCGGCAGGTGGCGTGCAGCCACCACGCACAGGTTCAGTCCGTCCGCCGCACGATAGCCCAGCACGTCCATCAGGCCGTTCTCCATGGTGAGGAGCCCTTCCACCTGCGCGCGTTCCTCGCGATAGCCGCTCCAGGTACCATACACCAGGCCAAAGGCCACCAGCACCAGTGCAATGAGCACGCACAGCGCCGTTGGAATTCGAAATTTCATTTTTTATTCCTTTCGTTAATGCCTGAGCTCCAGAAGCTTGCGTTTGAGCTCGGCTTCCATAGTCAGCATCTGCTTTTCCGCATCCAGACGCTTGGCGCGGCCCTCATCCTGAATGGCCATGACCTCGTTGATGGTATCGATCAGACTCTGGTTGGTGGATACGAGGGTTTCCAGATCGATGATGCCGCGCTCGGCCTCGCGGGCGGTTTCAATGGTGCCCATTTTGAGCTTTTCAGCGTTCTTCTTGAGCAGTTCATTGGTCATATCGGTCACAGCGGTCTGGGCCTTGAGCGCCTCCTGACTGCGATGCAGGCCAAGGGCAATGACCATCTGGCTCTTCCACAGCGGCAGGGTGTTGGACAGCGTGGACTGGATGCGTTCCACCAGCAGGCTGTCGTTGTTCTGCAAAAGACGGATCTGCGGAGCCATCTGCAGCGCCACCTGGCGGGTGAGCTTGAGGTCGTGGATCTTCTTTTCGAAGCGGTCGCAGTTGGCGGCGAGGTCATTGGCACGCTGGGCATCCATGGCGTCTCCGCTCTGGGCAGCCTTGTCCTTGAGCTCTTGCAGCGTGGTGGCACGGATCTGTGCCAGTTTCTTTTCACCCGCGATGATGTACATGGTCAGCTCGCGGAAATACTCGTTGTTCATGTCGTAGAGATGGTTGAACATCGCTACATCCTTGAGCAGCTGAATCTGATGTTTTTCCAGCGCGGTGGCGATTTCATCCACATTGACCTCTACCTCATCGTAGCGGTCCTTCATATCGCTGACGGCCTTCTTGGCGTTCCAGAACAGGCGTCCGAGGCCCTTGGGCTCCTCGGCGGACTCATTGAAGCCCTTGATTTCGCCAACCAGCTTGACGAGCATATCGCCCACCTCGCCAGTGTCCTTGGTGCGCACGGTGGCCAGAGCGCTGTCGGAAAAATCAGCGATTTTCTTCTGCGCCTCTGCGCCGAACAATAGCACATGATCGGTGTTGTTTACGTCAATCTGGCCGATGAAATCCTCAATGGCCTTCTGTTCCTCGGGCGTGAGATTGGCGTCAAGCTGTTCCACGGCCTCGCCAGCGGCCTGCGCGGCGGCGTTGGCGCTGGGCTGGGGAATCATTTCAATGGCCTGTGCAGTTTCCTCCAGCACGGCCTGATCCTGCGCCATGGAGGCGGGGTTCAGCGTAAGAGCAGGGATGGTGTTGGGCTTGTTTTCAGTCATGTTTCCGGCCTCCTGTTACTGTTTTTTATGCATGGCGGCATGCGAGCCGCTGGAAGAGTAGGTGGTTTCCTGGCTTACTTTGGTACGTTCGCGGGCAATGCGCATGGCTTCTGCATCAATGCGTGCAGCCTCTCTGGCCTGCGCGGCGGCGCGCTCCAGCTCGCTCTCCGTAAGGCCGTCGCGTTTGAGCATCTGCTCCAGCACGTCGATGTCGGTGGTCAGGTCGAGCACATCGTCCTGATAGAGCTTATCCAGCATCTTGGCGCAGCCCTGTAAAACCACCAGCAGCGCATCATCGATGCGATTTTTAGCAGCCAACGCCTCTGCTCCGTTCACACCGCGCTCATCGAGCATCCGGTAGCCCTTGACCATTTTGAGCGTCGTGGGCAGGTAATACTCCATGAATTTCCTAATCTGCGATGCCTTGTGCGGCTTGTCATACACCACGCGGAAAATCTCGGCACACTGGTTTTCCAGCTGATCCAGCTTATCCGACAGGCTCGAATCCGGAATCAGGTCGTTCTCCTTGCGGATCTCCTGAATCATCTCGCGTCCGCGGCTCAAAAGTTCGTCAATCTGAGGATCGCCCGTTTCGCTTTCCACCTTCTTCAGGCTTTCCGGCGTTTTCTGCGGCGTGCTCAGATCCAGGCCCTGTGCCATGATGCGGATCACCGCGCCCACAAAGCCGCTCAGCGCCAGCGCCAGCGCAAAGCCGCCGAGGCTGTGCGGCTTGAAAACCATCGAATACAGCGCAAACACCGCGCCAAAAGCCACAATGCCTGACCCGATGCCTTTCGTCCGGTAATTCTGCTTCTTTTTGCTCATTTCAAACTCCTTCGGAAGGCTATGAATCCATTCATTCCTTCCATGTTTAGCATTATAGCATAATTCTGCCTGCCTGAAAAGAAAATCAACCTCAAACCCGCTTTGGAGCGTCTGAAAAATACATTAGAATTTGATGATGGAAGGGGGTGAGAGGGATGCTTCTTTTGCAAAAGAAGCATCCCTCTCGCGCTCTCCCTGAAGAAAACTGGTTTATGACCAAAATGGTGTTGACATTCTGTCAATCGTTTGATATACTCTGTTTATAATTAGATGATTGTCTAATTAACTAATTATCGAAGGAGGCATTCTTTTGGGTGACGTATGGAGCGCTCTGGCTGATCCGACACGCAGAAAGATCCTGACCTTGCTCAAAGCGCAGGATCTCAATGCCGGTGAAATTGCCGAGCAGTTTAATATGACCAAGCCGTCCATCAGCCACCATCTGAGCATTCTCAAGCAGGCGGAGCTGGTCAGGGCACAAAAGCACGGACAGAATATCGTTTACACACTTAACATCTCGGTTTTTGAAGAAATTTTGCAGTTGGTGAGCAGCCTGGCTCACCGCGAGGAGGAAATATGATTCGTAAAATTGCCTGGGTTCTTGCCGTTATCAGCGCTCTTGCCATGGTTTACTGCACGGTTGTTCTGCTTCCTGACACCGTGCCCACGCATTACAACTTTGCCGGTGAAGCGGACAGCTGGGGCAGCAAATGGGTCTATGCCTTCTTCGGCGTCATTCCGCTGATCATCCTGACCGTTTTTGAATTCGTCCGCCGCAGGCATGCGGATCATCCCAACCGCAAAATGGAGGAAAAGCTCGTTCCGGTCATTGCGCTGGTTTTCGTTCCTGTGATGTGGATTCTCATGCCCTTTCAGGAGAACGCCTCCCGCTTGGGCGCGCCTTTCATGTGCGCCATTACCGGCGTTCTGGGCGCCTTGTTCGCGTTCATGGGCAACTACATGGGCAAGATCAGCCACAACCGTCATCTGGGACTGCGCGTTTACTGGACGCTGAAAAACGAAACCGTCTGGAACAAAACCCATCGTCTTCAGGGCTTTACCGCTGTGATCGGCGGCGCTGTGATGGTTCTGTGCAGCATCATCGGCGCGTTCAGCGGTGAAAAGGCCTCTTACTGGTGCGGCGCCAGTCTTGCAATCGGCATTCTTCTCACCGTTATCATCCCGACTGTGTACAGCTGGCGGCTGTACCGCAAACTTGAAAAAGAAGGAAAGCTGTAATATCAAAGGGACGGATCAAACTCCGTCCCTTTTGCTTATTTCTGAATGCTGTCCAGGAGCTTCTTGTACGGCGCGAGCATGCCCTCGTTCATGGCGTTGCCCATTTTCGCCTTGATTTTGGGCGAAGAAATCAGCGCGCCTACAAGATACATCTTGAGGATCAGGCCCTTGTTTTTCTGCGGGAAATCGTAGTGACCGTGAGCCTTGTAGAAGCGGTGATCGGCTTTCATCATGCCCTGCATCTGATAGATCAGATCACGGAAAATCTTCATGCCGCCTACGCCGTAGAAATTCTGCGGCCGGGTGATTTTTTTGTCCAGCGCATAGACCAGGGACGCAGCCAGGCGGTCAATCATCGTATCGGGATCGGTTTCGTCCGTCGCAATGCCCATCAGCGGATTGCATCCCACCTGCGCGCGGCCTTCGAGCACGGTCTGCAGATTGGTTTCCTCCGCATAATTGCCGCTGATGAGATAGCCCACCGGCATGCCCACGGTCACGGTGCGGTGGCCGTTGCAGAACTGGCGGTCGTCATACATCTTGAACAGCGCACCCATGGAATGATCGCGGATGGTGAAGGCGTACACAATGGCCTGAGCGGTCTGGATCTTTTCGCGCAGGAAGCTGTCGAAGCCGTCCTTGTAGATGCATTTGCCATCCGCGGCGCAGTTGAAGCAGCCAAGGCAGCCGCCTTTGAAGGGATATTCGCGCAGATTGACCACGCGCGTCCTAAGGGGCAGCACAGCGCAGAAGCGGTCGATCATGGCTTTGAGCTGCAGATCATCTTCGACGAGGTCGGTCACAACCACCACATCGCCCTGTTTTTCCTGCGTTTCCTGTTTGGGAACAGCAACCGGCATCCGTTTTGCTTCCAAGGGGCAATAGAGAACCGGTTCAGCGTGGCCGTTTTTGATCTGCCACAGCAGATGTTCGAAGAAATGCCTTGCCTCCGTCTGACCCTTCTGTGTAAGCAGGTCGTCCATATCGGCGGACAGGCCGCGCAGATATTTCATCTGCATGTCCTGACAGTTGTCGCGGACGTAGTTATGAGCAGTCACATCGTAAAAATGCTTGGAGGTGGTGATCTGCGAAGCATACTTGCCCTTCACATCCACTCCATGTTCTTTCATCAGCTCAATAAAGCGGTGCAGCTGACAGGGCGCAATAAACGTATACACCGGATAGGCAAACAGCAGCACGTCCGCCCTGCGGATGGCCTCTTCAGCCGGAGCAAAATCCTTTTCAAGCGCCTTGATGCGCTGGCCGACGTGAAGAAAATCAAAGCTGTGCTCCGGGTAAAGCTTCTGCAGATACAGGACTGTCTGCAGCGTAATGCTGTACTGGCCTTTGGGGCTGCCGTTGAGGACGAGGATATTCATATAGTAAGGCTCCTTTGACATTTTACACGCATTTGATGTTTCTATGATATCGCCTGCAATCGTTTCCTGTCAAGGACGAAATCCAAATCCTACCTCCTCTTTGCAGGGAAAAGACCCTCGGATAGCAAATATATTCACTATGCAACAATCTTCCTCAGGAGGATCCCACATGAAAGCCGCATACATTCCCGTAGGCGCGGGCGGACATATTCTCTCTTCTCTTCCGATGGTCACAGAGCTGGTAAAACGCGGCGTGGAGGTCGACTACTATGCGCCGGAATCGTTCCGGGAGCAGGTCGAATTCACCGGTGCAAAATTCTGCGTTTTCCCGGAGGTTACGGAATGCTATTCCAACCCTTACATGGGACGCGAAGAATTTCTGGCTGTGATTCCGCTGGTATTTCTGGGACAGGCCAAAGAAAAGCTGGATGCTGTCATGTCCGGACTTGAACAGAACCGGCCTGATGTGATTATCTCTGATGCGCTGGCGCTGGCAGGCCGTCTGGCTGCATGGAAGCTGGATATCCCTCTGGTGATGTTCTTTTCCAGCTATGCTCCGGGCCGTGATTTTTCGATTTTCCGCACATGGCCGGAGTATCCCGGCAGTCCCGCACGTGAAGCGGCTGCGCAGATGGCTGAGGAATTCCATCAGCAATTCGGCGGAAAGCTTCTTACGCCTGCAGAAATCTTCGAAGGCACGGCGGAACTGAACATCTGCGCACTTTCCCGTTCGCTTCAGCCGGGACAGTTCGGCGATGATTTCCTGTTTGCCGGCGCGCAGATTGCGCCGCGCTCCGGCGATGACTGCTGGACGCCGCCCGAAAACGGCAAACCGCTTCTCTACACGTCGCTGGGATCGCTGTTCAACAACTGGCCGGATTTCTACCGCATGCTGTTCCCGGCGGTCCGGGAGCTGGACATCAACGTGCTCTGCTCCATCGGAAAGAGCATTCGCACCGAAGAATTGGGCGAAATTCCCGAAAATGTAACGCTCATGCGCTTCACGCCGCAGCTGGAAGTGCTGCGCCATGCCGACTTTTTCATCACCCACGCCGGAACCGGCAGCGTGATGGAGGCCATGTATCACGGCGTGCCCTGTCTGTGCCTGCCGCAGATGGAGGAGCAGGTCTTCACGGCGGGAAGGCTCAGGGAGCTGGGCGCGGCAAGCGGCGTGCTTATGCGTCAGGACGTGACTGCAGACAGTCTGCGCGAAGGTATCCTCCGTCTGCTCAGCGATGAAAACGCCCGAAAACAGGCGAAGGTTCTGTCATCCAGCGTACGCGCTGAGGGCGGCTGCGCACGCGCAGCGCAGGCAGTTATTGACTTTGTATCCGATCGGGTGTAAGCTACATATAATTAGGAAAATTCCGCAAACCATGCGTGGGAGGAAATCATATGAAAATCCTGTTTGTCACCAGCGAATGTGCACCGTTTTCCAAATCCGGCGGCCTGGCGGATGTTGCGTATTCCCTTCCGCCCGCTCTGAAAGAGGCTGGAAACGAAATCGCTCTCATTACGCCCATGTATCAGTGCGTAAAGGAGCGCTTTCAGGATCAGCTCACTTTCGTCATGGAAACCACCGTGCGTCTGGGCGCTTCTGATCTGTACTGCGGCTTGTGGCGCGGCGAGCTGCACGGCGTAACCGTGTGGTTCGTGGACAACGAAGAGTTCTTCATGCGTCCGAAGCTGTACGGCTATGACGACGACAAGCGCCGCTTTGCGTGGTTCTGCCGCGTGGTTATCGAAATGCTGGACAAGCTGGACTTTGTGCCCGAGATCCTGCACTGCAACGACTGGGAAACTGCACTGGCAATCATCTATCTCAAAAACGATCAGATCTGGCGCGAGGATCTTCGCCGCATCAAAACCGTCTATACCATTCACAACATCGCCTATCAGGGACAGTTTGGCGAAAACGAGCTGGCTGATACCTTCGATCTGCCCTGGGGCTGGTACGACGGTGGACTGGGCTACGAATTTGAAGGCCGCCGCGACATCAACCTGATGAAGGGCGCCATGCTCATGGCCGACGCCGTGACCACCGTTTCCGCCACCTATGCCCGCGAGCTGCACCGGCCCGAATTCGGCGCAGGTCTGCATGGCGTGGTTGAGCTGACCGACCACAAGCTGCGCGGCATCCTTAACGGCATCGACATGGATCTCTACGATCCTGAGAAGGACGCCCGTCTGCCCGCCTCCTTTACAGCAGACGACATGCGCGGCAAGGACGAGTGCAAGCGCTTTATCCAGCACAAGTTCGGCCTGTATGAAGAGAGCAAGTGGCCGCTGCTCGTATCCGTTGCACGTCTGGTTGAGCAGAAGGGTATCGAACTGATCAAGCAGATTCTGCCGGGCCTGATGGATCTGGGCGTGCAGATCATCGTCTACGGTCAGGGCGACCAGCAGTACATCGACTACTTCGAGGAGTGCCGCAAACGCTGGCCGGAGCAGTTCGGTTTCTCCAGCAACTACAACGAGCATCTGGCAAGCCAGGTTTTTGCAGGCGCTGACTTCTACCTCATGCCTTCCCGCTTCGAGCCTTGCGGTTTGAGCCAGATGATGGCCATGCGCTACGGCACCGTACCGATTGTCCATGAAACCGGCGGCCTGAAGGATTCTGTGCGACCCTTCCGTTACTTTGACGGCGTGGGCGACGGCTTCGCTTTCTCTCCCTACAACGGCCGCGAGCTTTTCCTGGCCATTCAGCAGGCGCTGAAGGTGTACTTTGCCGATCACGAAACCTTCCAGGTTATTCGCCGCCGCTGCATGGAAAAGGACTTCTCCTGGACCAAGAGCGCCCAGCGCTATCAGCGCATGTACTCTGAAATTTCCGACGAGCAGCACGGCGATCTACTGAGCTTTGAGGAAGCCTACAAGCAGCTCTGCGAGGCCTACACCGCCGTGGACGCCGAGAACCGCAAGCGCTTCATCGACGCATTCCAGGTCGATTATCACCGCAGCATCGAAATCAGGATGACGGGACGCGCCAATGGCCGCATGAGCATCACTTTCGACTATGCGGGCATCCACTTCTATCCGCATACGCTGGAGAAGGCAGACGCCTACGTCACAGCCAATTTCGACCATCTGCTGGGCATGGCCAAGGGAACTGTGAGCTTTGACAAGCTGTACATGACCGGCCAGCTCAGGATTGACGGAAACCTTTCCAAGGGCATGGAGCTGCGTCCCATGCTCACCGCGCCGGATCAGGAATAATCGGATATCAAACGCCGCTTTGGGCAAATGCTCAAAGCGGCGTTTTTGTTATTTACGTTCCAGCATATACACGGGATAAAGCGGAATATTCACCACATCCTCCAGAGGCACGCGCACCAGACCGGGGGTAAGGATTTCCAGCATGCCGTAGGGATCCAGATCGCCATAGCTGTCGCGCCGGAGCGGATCGAGCACATACAGATACTCCTCATCCGCGCCTGCAAGCGTGATAAAATGGCTGGAAGCAGTAAAAGGACTGCTGGCCACCGTACAGGATACGCCCATGCCTCGCTTTTCCTGCAGGAATCGGATAGCCTCCTGCTTGTCGGTGGTCGAGGTCACGGAGATATCATAGATGCCGCAGAGCGCTTCCAGATAGCTCATGTTGGTACCCCAGCTGTCTCGCCTGCCCTGTACGCCAAGGATGTTGTTGCCCGTGGCAAAACTGCCCACAGCAAGCGGGAAATAGCGCAGGTATTCATCCGGCGTGCTCATGGTGTAGCGCTGATGAAGCCCGGAGCAGAAGTTTTCATTCACCGAACACGGACAGAAACGGTATCCGTACTGCGACGCAGAATAGTCGGCGATTTTGCTCAATTCTTCCTTGCTGACCATATTGACAATGGCCGAAGCCAGCGCCGTGGGTCCGCATCCGCCGTCGCCGAAGGGTCTTCTGCGGCTGGAATTGGCAGTTTCAAAGATCAGACGGTTCCAGATGGGATCGTTCTGACCGTAGACCATCCACGTGCCCATGCCCTCCACGGTGAAGTAACCGTTGCGTGTCGCACGCTCGTCCATCTCCGCCTTCACCAGATCCACAGGCTTTGCATCGCCTTGTTCAATCAGACGCTTCCGGGCATAAACCACAAAGCGGGAACCGCTGTTGTTTGCGGATTCCGTGGTCAGAATCGCCCATGCATCGCCTTTTTGAGGAAGCCTTTTCTCATCCGTCTTCATGAAGGAGTTTTCCAGAATGCCTTCAAGCGCCTGCATGCGTTCCTCGTCGTCGTCAGAAACCATCCATGAGACATGGTCGCTGTGTCTGAGACGAAGACCCGCAAACACATCCAGCTGATAGTTTCCATCCGGCGTAATGAGCATAAAACTTGGCCTCTCGCGGTAGAAATGCTCGTCGCTGTACTCCGACAGACTGCCGAACAGAGAATAATCCAGACAGTTATTGCCGCGCAGAACAATCACCGGTGCAGAAAAGTCGGGTTTGTCATCGCTGGTCATGAAAATGGTGCCGTTGCCGGCGCTTCTTCCGTCATACCGGTGCGACAGATAGAAATGCGGATCTTCGGAATAGACCAGCGGCATGTTGATATCCGTTCCGGGCTGATAGATCCATGCTGCGGCGTTTCTGACAAACTGGCGGATGTACTCAAAATCCACCGTATAATAGGTCTGCCTTTCCGCCTGTGCAGGACATAAAGCCGTCAGGCACATCCAGCATGCCATAACCAGCGCCGCCCATCTGCGCACACAGACCTTGGGACGTTCAATCATCAGTGTTCATCCTATCTTTATGGGAATCCGCAACATTATAGCATTTTCGCAGACGGAAGTAAATTGCTCCCTTTCCTTCCCGGCAGGAAAAAGCAAGAAGAATGTCGAAACAATGTAGCAAAAGGAAACAAATCGGGGTGCATGACAAATGAAATGGGTACTCATCCGCCATGGACAGACGCTTGGCAATCTGGAGCATTGCTATATCGGTTCGCGCACAGACGAGTCGCTCTGTGAACAGGGCATTGCCGATCTCCAGAGCCGCAACTATCCGGCTGTAAAGCGTGTGTTTACAAGTCCCATGAAGCGCTGTATCGAAACGGCGGAGTTGATCTATCCCGGCGTGAAGCCCGAAATCATCCCGGAGTTCCGCGAGTGTGATTTCGGTGACTTCGAGGGCATGAGCTATGCCGATCTTAACGGGCGTGAGGATTACCAGCGCTGGGTGGATTCATTCGGCACTCTGCCCTTTCCGGGTGGTGAAAGCCGCGCCGAGCTGACCACGCGCTGCCTTCAGGCATTTGACGCGCTCAGTCAGCAGGTTGATGAGGACAGCGCGCTGATTGTACACGGTACGACCATCATGGCGATCATGGAAGCGCACGCAAAGCCAGAGGGAAGCTATTATGATTTTCAGCTACGGTGCGCCGAGGGCTATGTGCTCGAAACGGACGGAAGCCATATGCGCATCTGATTTGGGATATACAAAAGCGGAGTGAGGCCGAATGGCTGCACTCCGCTTTTGATTATTCCTCTTCAGAGGGAATGGCGGTGGTAAAGTAGATGATATCGCCGATGGCGCGGAAGGTCTTGGGCGCCTGGCCATTGATCTTGACCATGTGCATCAGCATGGAGGTGGACTGGCCGCCGTCGAGATTGTAAGCGGTCTGCGCGCCGAGGTCATGCATCAGCTGTGCCAGCTGGGGCACGCTCAGGCCCACGGAGTTTGGCTGATCGGGACCGTCAGCAGCTACGAACACATAACTCAGCGGTCCGATCTGGCCGATACCCATGCGCTGCTTGTAGGTCACCTTGCGGTTGACGATTTCCAGCACTTCGCCATCCTTGACCAGCGCAGGGCCAAAGGCAAAGGCGTGCATGATGGGCGTGGTCAGCTTTTCATACTCGCTTTCGAGGATCGGACGGATGATGTGCAGATCGCCGTTGGTATCGATCACCAGTCCGTCGGAGGTTTCGTCCTCACGGTTGCGCAGGCGTTCGCCGTTGCGCCAGATGATGCCGGAGTTGTGGTAACTGAACCAGTCGCCGTTTACGGCCAAAACCGCATTGACACGCTTGGCCATGGTATCGCTGCGCATGGTGGCGCGCTGCGGATAGGGTTTGGCCATCTCAGTGCGCAGCTGATCAGGATCTGCAATCTGCACAAAGGCCACGGCGCAGGGCGTGTCATAGGCGCGGATCATGTGCACCTGAACATCCAGCGAATCATCGTGATAATGCGAGCTGTCCTCATTGAAGCCTTCCTCGCTGGGCTTGTTGTTCTCGGAAACCTTGGCAGGAGCGGTGTAGTCGATACCCGCAGGAAACTCAACCCTCACCATCTGAGGCAGACCTTCGATGGGTTCAGGCAGGGCTTCCTCAGCCAAAGCGGCAAAAGAGAGAAGCATGCAGGCCAACACGGCCATCAGCATCAAAGCAAGCTTTTTGTTCATCATTCATCAATCCTTTTCTACGATTGTCATGCCGCGCATCCACAGTACGCATCCGGCCATCACAGCGCATGCGCCCGCCATGGCGGCGTAGCACTGCCAGACTTCCAGGAACAGCAGGAAGGGAATGCGTCCCTCCGTGGCAAACTCCAGAAGCAGGCACAATACGACCATGGCGAGGAACAAGGCAAAGCAGACAGCCTTGCTGGCTGCTTTGCCTTTGCCTGTATACAGGCAGTAGAGAATCAGCACAAGCAGGATCACCACCGCGCTGAACAATTCCTCCACGCGCACAAATCCCCAGCGAAGGAATTCGTCACGCCTCAGGCTTTCAAGGACAACCTGCGCACAGGCGTACAAGCCGAGTCCCAGCAGCATGCCGTCGCCCTTGCGGCCTTTTTTCTTCACAAGAAGCACGACCAGCAGGATCAGCGCAATCAGCATTTCCAGCATAAACAGCGCCCAGCTCCAGCACTCGTAGGCTGAATCATACACCATAAACGGAAAGCGGCAGAAGAACATCGGCTCATCGTACCAGTATTCGCCATAGCCCTGACCCGCAAAGCCTTCGGCAAGGCGCGCAGCGGCAATCATCAGCACCGTGGAGGGCGCATAGCTTTCCAGAAGCGTCATGCGGTCGCGCCCGCCAAGGATCACCAGAGCCAGCACCACGCCCAGAATGCCGCCGTACATCATCTGTCCGCAGCCAAAGAACGCCAGCACATAGAGGAAAGGCTGGTTATAAAACACGTCTCCGGCATTCACCAGACAATACAGCAGGTGGGAGAAGAAGGCTCCAAACAGCGGGAGCGCAATGGTCAGCATTACGAGCTTCTTTCTTTCCACCTGTTCCCTTTCGCTTCTCATCCAGCCAAGCGCCAGCGCCAGGATGGCGCCAGCCAGCATGGTCAGAACAGATGCGACTTGATTTTCTACACCAATTTCAAACATTCCGTTGTTCCCTTATCCTTATTTCTCAGCGGGAATGTCCCATTCGCAGATGAAGCTGCAGCCGGGCTCGCCCCATTTATCCGTCTCGTAGAAGTGGGAGTCGTTCCACGTGCCCTTTTCATGCAGATAGAGGTACATGCCGTAGCGTTCCTTGCCGCTGCGGCTGGGCTCTCCGCGGTTCCAGTTGGTGTATTCAACCGGTTCGCCGGTCACCCAGATCCAGTTGCCCACGCGCTCCTCGTCAGACAGGCCGAAGTACGCCGTCAGGAAGTTGTTGCCGCGCATGAACCAGTAGACAAATTCATTTTCTTCGTGGCTGGTAATCGTGGCCAGATGGCCGCCGAGCAGTTCGCAGAAGAACTTGGCTTCCACCCAGGTGTGAACGCCCTTGAAGATGCGATAGTAATGCTGAGAGCCGTCGGGCGCGGTGAACACCTCGGAAAAATCCGTGGTAGCGTCGTCGCGCAGACGGACTGCATCAATCTGAGGCGCGATGATCTCCACGCGGTCTTTGGCATCCTTGTAGTCGCCCACTTCGGCAAAGAGCGCATTGGCTTCTTCACGCTTCCAGAGCTTTCGCAGAATGTGCGCCTTCTGATAGGTTTCTTCCTTCTCGTCCAGCGGATTATCAACGGTGATGGCCTTCGCCTGATCCGCGCTGTCGAGGTAGTCGCCCAGCGTTTCAAACGTCAGTCTGGCAAGTGCGTTTTCGCCGTTCATAAGCGCAGTCTGCGCATCGGCATAGACTGCCTCATAAGCCATACCGTACACGGCCTGATACATGCCTTCCGTGGAACCCTCTACCGGACCGGCCTCAATAAAGGCGTCGAAAGCAGCCTTGTACTCCTTGGCTTCCAGATGCCTGATAGCCTGCTCATAGGCTTTGGCCTCAGCCTCGGCCTGAAGCGCTTCCTGAATTCTGGCTTCCGCTTCGGCAGCACGCTTCTTGGAATCTTCGTAGTTGCCAAGGGCTTCAAACATGGCCTTGGCAGCCTCGTAATCGCCCTCGTTGTACAGGGCCTTGGCCTGCTTGTAGTCAATGATGCGGGCGCGCAGGAAGGACGTATAAGCATTCTTCTTGCTGTTCCGGTAATCGCCCAGTTCCTCAAAAATGGCGTTGGCCTCGTGATATTCCTCGGCGTCAAAATGCTTCAGAGCGACGTTGTAGCGCGCACGCTTCCACAGTTCTTTGCTATCCTTATACTGATCCAGCTCTGCAAAAGCTTCGGCGGCGGCTTCATAGTCCTCGTTTTCCAGAAGCGCCTGAGCGGCGGAATACTTGGCTTCGAGATCCTCCTCAGCACAGGCCGCGCCGGTGCAGACCAGCAAAACCAGAACCATCGCAAGGGCGATCTTTTTCATCAGTGCATTCAGCTTCATGGTTGTCTCTCCTGCTTACTGAGCGTTTTCAATGCTGACCCACATCACGGGGCGCATGGTGTTGGTGGGCCAGTCCACGTCCTGCATGCCATAGGCGCTGATGCGTCCGTCCAGACGCATGCCGCAGATATCCATCTTGCGCGCGCCGGGGGTACGGGTCCACCAGCGGCAGCTGCCGGTTTCGGGCGACAGGGTGATGCCCTTGGTCTTGGCGTACTCGGTGGGATAGGCCACGCGGTCGGCCATTTCAGGCATAAAATGCAGCACCTCGGACTTGGAGAGCAGATAGATCTTGTCCTCGGTATCCGCGCCAGCGCCCTTCATGCCGTGAGGATTGTCGTTCTTGACGATGGTGGTGAGGATAATTTCCTTTTCTTCGGCGGTGAAGGTGTTTTCAAAGAACTCGCCGTTCATCCATGCGCGCAGATCGGAGGCGCCCCAGTACATAGGCACGCGCTGGGGATAGAAAATAACCTGTTCGATGCAGTACTTGCTCATCAGCCAGGCCTTGTCCTCCTGCACTTCGAGCACGATCCACTCCAGCGGTTCGGGGCCGTTATCCAGCACATTATCCTGCTCGTAGGCGCCGATGACGACGATGTCGCCAACTTCAGGCCTTTCCAGCGCAAAAGCCATGCCCTGCAGGCAAAGGCAAAGCACAAAAAGAAGGCAAAAACACACAAAACGTTTCATTCCGGAATGCGCTCCCTTCAGCACAAAATGTCGATCATATCATACCACAAACGGCATCATAAAGCAATCAATCCGGAAAGTGCAGAAGGTAACAAATGCTGCCTTGACAGCCACTTCCTGCGCCGTTATACTGACAAAAAGATTGGAGGCGCTATCATGGCGACGTGCTACATTGTTGGAGCGGGCGAGTTTACCGAAAGAGGTCTTGCGCCTCAGCCCGGAGATCTTGTGATTGCGGCTGACGGCGGGTACCGCGCTTTGGAGAAGGTGGGCATCAGGCCGGATCTGCTCATGGGTGATCTGGATTCGCTGGGCGATTATCCATTTCCCTCCGATCTTCCGCTGGAGCGTTTTCCCGTGGAAAAGGACGACACCGACACCGGCATCGCCCTTTCATATGGATGGAGAATGGGATATCGCGATTTTGCGCTGTACGGCTGCAGCGGCGGACGGGTGGATCATCTTCTGGCCAACTGGCAGAGCATGTGCCGCATAAGCCGCATGGGCGCTTCGGTACGCATGGCCGCGCTGGATTACGACGCCTATGCCCTTACCAATGCCGCTCTTGCACTCCCCTGCCGTCCTGCCGGAACGCTTGTGAGCGTCTTCTGTCTGAGTCATCAGGCGCATGGCGTTTCGATTGAAGGACTCAAATATCAGCTTCACAATGCCGAGCTCACCTCGGATTATCCTTTGGGCGTGAGCAATGAACATCTGGATTGTCCGTCCTGCGTCACCGTCCGCGACGGTACGCTTCTGATTATTCAGCATCTCACGCCGGAAGCCTGAATCACATATACAGCCTCATCTTTTCTGCGACCAGCGCGATCAATTCGCTGCTGGTCGGTCTTTCATATCCGGCTACCACGCTGCGGCCAAGGATACGGCTGCTTTCCTCCGGCCTGCAGCGCTCCCACGCCATGCAGATGGCATGGCGGATGCCACGCTCCACGCATCTGGCAGAGGTATGGTACTTGTCTGCAACGCGCGGATAGAGATCGTGCATCATGTGCTGCATGACCTGCGGATTGACCATCACCGCAAGCACTGCATCCTGCAAAAAGCGATAGCCCATCACATGAGCAGGAATGCCGAGCCCAAGCAGCATGCCGCTGAGCCTCTGCTCGGTCTGGCACTGCCGAATGTTTCTGCTGCGTTCACGCATGATCGATTCAATCCTGCGTCTGAGCGCCCACGGATCGTACGGCTTGATCAGGTAATCGCTTGCACCCAGATCAAAGGCGCGGCGGATCATTTCCTCACGTCGGATAATTGATATTACGATCACCGCCGGACGGTATCCTCCAGGCAGATCGTTCAGTCTCTCCAGCAGAACGCATCCGTCCACCATGGGCATCATCATGCCGCACACAACCACATCCGGCTGAAGGCTGAATACCATCTCCAGCGCTTCTTTGCCGTCACGCGCCATACCAACGACCTGCATTCCTTCCGTTTCACGGATTCTCTGCGCCGTCTGCGCCCTTTGCTCTTCGTCCATCTCCGCCACAACCACGCGCCCTATCATGCTCCTGTATCCTCCAATCATTCTAATGGTTCTCTTTTTGTACAAATTGTAGCACAGTATATAGGCGTATGGAAGAAAACAGATACAAGATTTAGAAATAAGTAACACTAATTGTAGCATTTTAATTCTTATCGTAACACAAGACATAAAAACCGCCCGATTTCGTAATGAAACCGGGCGGTTTTGGCTTATTTGAAGTATTTCACGCCGCCTTCGAAGAT
Organism: Clostridia bacterium; assembly: GCA_017938645.1. Next base: position 8,539 of record JAGBBE010000143.1, on the reverse strand, counting down.
CGGCTGGAAGCGGTTGCCTTCCACGTTCTTGTACAGGTCGATACCGGCGCGTTCGCTGTGACCCATCTTGCCGAGCACGCGGCCGTCGGGGCTGGTGATGCCTTCGATAGCCAGCACGCTTCCGTTGGGATTGAAACGAAGATCCATGGTGGGATTGCCTTCCAGATCGACATACTGGGTCGCGATCTGACCGTTGCGCTTCAGCTCCTCTACCACTGCGTCGCTGGCGATGAAACGGCCCTCGCCGTGGGAAATGGCGATATTGTGGATATCGCCAGCTTCCACCAGCTGCAGCCACGGGCTCTTGTTGCTGGCGATGCGGGTGCGCACCAGCATGCTCTGGTGACGTCCGATGGTGTTGAAGGTAAGCGTCGGGCAGGTGTCATCCACATCAATGATCTCGCCGTAGGGAACCAGACCCAGCTTGACCAGCGCCTGGAAGCCGTTGCAAATGCCCAGCATCAGGCCGTCGCGGTTCTTGAGCAGCTCGTGCACGGCATCCTTCATCCTGGGATTGCGGAAGAATGCGGTAATGAACTTGGCGCTGCCGTCGGGCTCGTCGCCGCCGGAGAATCCGCCGGGCAGCACGATCATCTGGCTTTCGCCGATCATGCGCACAGCTTCCTTCAGGCTTTCGCCGATGGCCGCAGGCGTCAGGTTGTTGATGAGCAAAATGCGGGGTTCAGCGCCTGCGCGTGTCAGAGCGCGGGCGGTGTCGATCTCGCAGTTGGTGCCAGGGAACGCCGGAATGAAGGCCACAGGCTTCTGGGTGAGAATGGCAGGCTTAGCCCATTCCTTGGCGGAATGTGTGACCTTTTCAACCGTTTCGCCGTCGCCGAAGTACGGGAACACCTTGCTCAGCTTGCTCTCGTACACTTCCTGCATCGCGTCAAGCTGCACGGTTTCCTTGCCGTATACGATGGCATAGTCCTCGATGGTCTGGCCGATCACATCGCCCAGCACTTCGCCGGCTGCCATTTCCAGCACGACCGCACCGAAATCCTGCTTGAAGGGATCTTCAACGTTTTCGATCTTCGCGCCGATGCGGTTACCCAGCGCCATCTTGAACACAGCCTCAGCCACGCCGCCCAGACCCAGCGCCCAGGCAGAAAGCACCTTGCCGGTCTTGATGGCCTCATAGAGCTTGTGGAGATTGGCCTTGACGCCTTCGGCATCGAACGCATCGGCACGCAGCAGACAAAGAGTGCTGCCGATCTTTTTGAATTCAGGAGAAATCACTTCGCTGCTGTCACCCGGGGCAATGGCAAAGGAAACCAGCGTGGGAGGCACATCGAGATCCTCGAAGGTGCCGCTCATGGAGTCCTTGCCGCCGATGGAGGCAACGCCGAAGTCCATCTGAGCATCCAGCGCGCCAAGCAGCGCAGCCATGGGACGGCCCCAGCGCTCGGGAGCACCGGTCATGCGCTCAAAATACTCCTGGAAGGTCAGGTAGGCCTTGCTTACGTCAAAGCCGGCCGCACCCAGCTTCATCAGGCTTTCGACCACGCTGAGATAAGCGCCTTCATAGGGACTCTGCGCCATCACCTGCGGATGGAAGCCGTAGCTCATGCCGCTTACAGTGGTGGTTTCGCCTTCCAGCACAGGCAGCTTGGCGACCATGGTCTGGTTGGGCGTGAGCTGATGCTTTCCGCCGAAGGGCATGAGCACCGTGCCAGCGCCGATGGTAGAGTCAAAGCGTTCGCTCAGACCCTTCTTGGAGCAGATATTGAGGTCGCCCGCCATGCTTTCCAGCTTCTCGGCAAAGGTCACGCCGGAGAAGGGAACGTTTTCAACATTCTCATCCTTCACGCGGACGGTGGCATGCTTTTCAGCGCCGTTGGAGTTGAGGAATTCACGGCTCAGATCAACGATCATGTTGCCCTTCCAGTTCATGCGCAGGCGCGGTTCCTCGGTTACTTCAGCCACGATGGTGGCTTCGAGGTTTTCGGCATTGGCGTACCTGATGAAGGTCTGCGCATCCTCTTTGGCAACGACCACAGCCATGCGCTCCTGGCTCTCGGAAATGGCCAGTTCGGTTCCATCAAGGCCCTCGTACTTCTTGGGCACCTTGTCAAGGTCGATCATCAGGCCGTCGGCCAGCTCGCCGATGGCAACGCTCACGCCGCCCGCGCCAAAGTCGTTGCAGCGCTTGATGAGGCGGGTGACCTTTTCATCGCGGAAGAGGCGCTGAAGCTTGCGCTCGACCACAGGATTGCCCTTCTGCACCTCGGCGCCGCAGGTTTCGATGCTTTCCAGCTTGTGGCTCTTGGAAGAGCCGGTTGCACCGCCGCAGCCGTCACGGCCGGTGCGTCCGCCCAACAGCACGATGAGATCGCCGGGAGCCGGACGTTCGCGGCGCACGTTCTTTTCAGGCGCAGCGCCGACCACAGCGCCGATTTCCAGACGCTTGGCGGCATAGCCGGGATGATACATTTCATCAACCAGACCCGTTGCCAGACCGATCTGATTGCCGTAGGAGGAATAGCCGGCAGCAGCGGTGGTTACCAGCTTGCGCTGGGGCAGCTTGCCCTGCATGGTTTCCGCAACGGGCTTGAGGGGATCAGCAGCACCGGTCACGCGCATGGCCTGATACACATAGGTGCGGCCAGACAGCGGATCGCGGATCGCGCCGCCGATACAGGTGGCCGCGCCGCCGAAGGGCTCGATTTCGGTGGGATGGTTGTGGGTTTCGTTTTTGAACATGAGCAGCCAGGGCTCTTTCTTTCCGGCCACGTCAACGTCAATCTTGATGGAGCAGGCGTTGATTTCCTCGCTCTCGTCGATGTTGGAAAGAAGTCCCTTCTGTTTGAGCGCCTTGGTGCCAATGGTGGCGATATCCATGAGGTTCATGGGCTTAGGGCCGCCCTTGCGGTTGGCATAGACGCTTTCGCGCAGCGCAAGATAGCGCTTGAAGGCCGCTTCCACAGCAGGCTTTTCGATGTCCACCTGATCCAGCGTGGTCAGGAACGTGGTATGGCGGCAGTGATCGGACCAGTAGGTGTCGATCATACGGATTTCCGTGAGGGTAGGATCGCGCTTTTCGCTCTGGAAATAAGCGCGGCAGAAGGCCAGATCGTCCTTGTCCATAGCAAGGCCGTACTTCTTCACAAACTCGGCCACGGCATCGTCATCCATGGAGGTGAAGCCCGTAAGCGTTTCGACCGTTTCGGGCGCGTCGTACTGCTGCTGCAGGGTGGCTTTTTCCTCCAGCTCGGCCTCGCGGCTTTCCACGGGGTTGATGAGATGCTTGCGGATACGGGCCATTTCCTCCTCAGAGGGAGTGCCTTCAAACAGATAGATGCGCGCAGTGCGCACGGTGGGACGCTCGCACTGGGCAACCAGCTGGATGCATTCCTCGCAGCTGGCGGCGCGGGCGTCGAACTGGCCGGGCAGGTACTCGGAAGCGATGATCTGATAATCGCCTTCGGGCAGGGTTTCGTAGGTCATGTCCACCGGAGGCTCGCTGAAAACGATGGGCATGCACTGGTCAAACAGCGCGCGGTCAACCTTTTCCACATCGTAGCGGTTGAGCACACGAACGCCGGTAACGCTCTTGATGAGCAGAATGTGACGGATTTCCTTGAGAAGGCCCTGGGCCTCAACGGCATATTCCGGCTTCTTTTCCACATATACGCGATATACAGCCATTTGTTCTTCTCCTTACTTGAGTGCTTCCAGCGCCCTTGCGCCGATGTCCGAGCGCCGATGAAGCTTGTCAAAATGAATGCAGTCGGCAGCAGCATAGGCCTTTTCGATGGCAGCGGGCAGATCATCCGCCACAGCCGTCACGCCCAGAACACGTCCGCCGGAGGTGAGGATTTCGCCGTTTTCACCGAGCTTCGTACCGGCATGATAGACGCAGGCTGTCTTTTCAGCTGCTTCAATGCCGCTGATGGGCTTGCCGCTCTCATACTTCACCGGGTATCCGCCGCTGGCCAGAACCACGCAGCAGCTCGCGCCTTCAGAGAACTTGACTTCCACCTGATGAAGCGTTTCATCGGTGGTGGCGCGCATGATGGTGAACAGATCGCTTTCCAGAAGCGGGAGCACCGCCTGCGTCTCGGGGTCGCCAAAGCGGCAGTTGTACTCGATCACCTTGGGGCCGTCGGCAGTGATCATCAAACCGAAATACAGGCATCCATGGAAGGGACAGCCCTCCGCACGCATGGCCGCGAGCGTCGGCAGGAAGATTTCCTGCATGCAGCGCTCGGCCACATCCCTGGTGTAATAGGGATTGGGCGCGATAACGCCCATGCCGCCGGTGTTGAGTCCCTCGTCATGATCCAGCGCGCGCTTGTGATCCATGCTGGAAACCATCGGATACAGCGTGGTTCCGTCGGTAAAGCACAGAACGCTCACTTCGGGGCCTTCAAGGAATTCCTCTACCACGACACGGCTGCCGGATGCGCCGAACTTGCCTCCGGCCATCATGTCCGTTACAGCCTCCACAGCCTCGTCATTGTTCATGCAGATCAGAACGCCCTTGCCAAGAGCCAGACCGTCCGCCTTGACCACGATGGGACACTTGACATTTTTCACGTACGCTGCTGCGCTGTCCAGATCCTCAAAGGTTTCGTAGGAAGCAGTGGGGATGCCGTATTTCTTCATCAGATTTTTGGAAAAAACCTTGCTGCCCTCAATGCGCGCAGCCAGTTTATCCGGGCCAAAAGCCGGAATGCCGCGCTCCTTCAGCAGATCCACCAGGCCCATGCAAAGCGGATCATCCTGCGCAACGACAACATAATCCATGCCGTTCTCCTGCGCCCATGCCGCAATCGCCTCCACATCAGTGGACTTGTAGGGCACGCACACCGCATCCTGCGCAATACCGCCGTTTCCGGGCGCACAGAACATCTGCGTGATGTCCTTGTTTTCCATCAACTTCTTGATAATGGCGTGCTCTCGTCCGCCGCCGCCAACAACCAGAACTTTCATAGTACCTCCATTGGAGGGACGCTGGGGCTATCCGCCCCGGCCCCGACCAAAGGGCTTTGCCCTTTGGAATCCCATCATTGCCATGATCAACTTGCAAAAAATTCACTTACGCAAGCGAGCCGGAGCACCTGCATGTGCTCCGGCGGTCTTAAGCGCAAGACCAAACTCACTCATCCCGCCCCCGCGCAAAGCGCGGTCCGGGGTGCAGGGACTCAGTCCCTGCCTTAGTGATGGAAGAGGCGCAGGCCGGTAAAGGCCATCGCGATGCCGTACTTGTTGCAGGCCTCGATGCACAGATCGTCGCGGATGGAGCCGCCGGGCTCAGCGATGTACTTCACGCCGCTGCGATAGGCGCGGTCGATGTTGTCAGGGAAGGGGAAGAAAGCGTCGGAACCGAGCGCAACGTCGGTCATCTGAGCCAGCCAGGCCTTCTTTTCTTCCTTGGTCAGCTCTTCGGGCTTTTCGGTGAAGAGGGTCTGCCAGACGCCCTCGGCCAGCACGTCTTCTGGCTCGTCAGAAATGTAACGGTCGATGGCGTTGTCGCGGTCGGGGTTCTTCAGGGTCGGAATGAAGGGCAGGTTCAGGGTCTTCTCATGCTGACGCAGCCACCAGTTGTTGGCCTTGTCGCCTGCCAGACGGGTGCAGTGGATGCGGCTCTGCTGACCGGCGCCGATGCCGATGGCCTGGCCGTCCTTGACGTAGCACACGGAGTTGGACTGGGTATACTTGAGGGTAATCATGGAGATGGCCAGATCGCGCAGAGCGGCTTCGGTCATTTCCTTGTTCTCGGTAACGACGTTGGCAAAGAAGTCGTCGGTGATGTTGAGCTCGTTGCGCTCCTGCTCGAAGGTGATGCCATAGACATCCTTGGTTTCGAGCTTTTCAGGCTCGTAGGAAGGGTCGATCTCCACGATGTTATAGTTGCCCTTGCGCTTGGACTTGAGAATCTCGAGGGCTTCGGGCTCATAGCCGGGGGCGATCACGCCGTCGGAAACCTCGGGCTTGATGAGCAGAGCGGTGGATACGTCGCACACATCGGAAAGGGAAATCCAGTCGCCGAAGGAGGACATGCGGTCAGCGCCGCGGGCACGGGCATAGGCGCAGGCCAGAGGAGAAAGCTCCATGTCGGCGGGGATGAAATAGATGCGGCGCAGGGTATCGGAAAGCGGAAGACCCACAGCAGCACCGGCGGGGCTGACGTGCTTGAAACTGGTAGCGGCAGGCAGGCCGGTGGCACGCTTGAGTTCCTTCACAAGCTGCCAGCCGTTAAAGGCGTCCAGAAAGTTGATGTAGCCAGGACGGCCGGAGAGCACCTTGATGGGCAGCTGGCCATCCTTCATGAAAATACGGGCAGGCTTCTGATTCGGGTTGCAGCCATACTTGAGTTCGAGTTCAGTCATGGTACATTCTCCTTTACTGATGCTTGTTGAGGATGCGCTGCTCGTACTGGCGCGTTTCCAGATCGGTGTAGCGTACAAAGAGGGAGATCTTGTTGGCCTCGTTGAGGTTGTCCCAGAGTTCAGCGGTGAAAGAGTCGATATCATCGGGAATCACGACGCGCTCAGGCTCACCCTGGAAGGTGGGGATCACGGGGTTTCCGTCGCAGACGTAGGTATGCAGGAAGTGACCCAGACCCTTGATGGCGGGATATTCATAGAAGAAGCGGGCGCAGGCCGTGCCTTCTTCATCGGCCGACTTCAGGATGGACATCTTGTAGCTGCCGTCCATGGCCTGAATGCCGGAGATGCGGGGCGTCCAGTTGGGACGGTCATCTTCAAACTGACGGGTGCGCAGAGCTGCTTCCCAGCTTTCGCCGCGGGCGAGGTATTCCCAGATGGTGTCGGTCTGATCACCGTTGGTCACGATAAGGCCGCAGCCCGCTTCGCGCACGGGATGATAGATGATCAGATGGGGATCCACCATGAGGCTGGGATCATGCGCCTCGGTGCGGATGCCGTCGGCTTCCTGAATGAACACGCGGTTGCGGCTGTTGACGCTGCGTCCCATGATGAAATAAGCAGCCACAGCCTTTTTGCCGTCGGCGGTTACGCCCAGCACGATGCCGCGTCCGGGATAGGTGTTGCCGCTGAGGCGATCCTGCATGGTTTTGGTTTCATATACATTCATGGCTTTTCTCTCCTTATTTGATCACAACTCTGCGTCCGTCCACCGTCAGACGACCCTGGCAGAACAGGGAAACCGCCTGAGGAAGAAGCTTCCATTCCGCTTCTTCCATGATGCGCTTCTGCAGCGTTTCAGGGGTGTCGTTTTCATGAACGGGAACAGCCTTCTGCGCAATGATCGGGCCGCCGTCGCACTCCTCGCTGACGAAATGAACCGTCGCGCCGGACAGCTTCACGCCGTAGCTGAGCGCAGCTTCGTGCACATGCAGTCCGTAGAAGCCCTTGCCGCAGAAGGAAGGAATCAGCGCCGGATGCACGTTCATGATGGCATTGGGATAGGCATCAGTGAGCTCGCGGGTGAAAATGACCATGCAGCCAGCCAGCACGACCAGCTGAATATTGAGCTCCCTGAGCTTTTCCACCATGGCGATGGTCATGGACTGGTTGTCTGCATAGGCTTTGCGCGGCACCACGTAACCGGGAATGCCTGCATTTTTCGCACGTTCAAGGGCGTATGCGCCTTCTTTGGTGGAGATCACGGCGGTGATTTCTCCGCCGCCCAGCTCTCCGCGCTGCTGCGCGTCAATCAGCGCCTGCAGGTTGGTGCCTCCTCCGGAGACGAGCACGGCAATGTTGGTTTTCATTCGAGAATCACCTTTTCCTCGCCTTCGACGATCTCGCCGATCACATAGGCGTCAATGCCGTTGTCCTTGAGGATGGAAAGGGCGGTCTCGGTTTCGTCGGCAGGAACCACCACGCTCATGCCAACGCCCATGTTGTAGGTGTTGTACATATCGCGCTCGGGGATGTTGCCCCACTTGGCAATCACATCAAAGATGGGCAGCACCTTCACAGCGCTCTTGTCGATCTTTGCGCACAGGCCGTCGGGAATGGAGCGCGGAATATTCTCGTAGAAGCCACCGCCGGTGATATGGCTGATGCCCTTGACGTCCACCTTTTCCAGCAGTGCCAGAACGGGCTTGACGTAAATCTTCGTGGGGGTCAGCAGAGTTTCGGCGATGGACTTGCCGCCCAGTTCCTCACGGGGAACATAGATCTCGGGGTTGTTGTGATCGATGTCAAACACCTTGCGGCAAAGCGAGAAGCCGTTGGAGTGAATGCCGGTGGAAGGCAGGGCGATCACTACGTCTCCGGCGGCCATGCGGGTGTTGTCCAGCACCTTCTTCTTATCCACGATGCCCACCGCAAAACCGGCGAGATCGTAATCCTCCACGGGCATCATGCCGGGATGCTCTGCCGTTTCGCCGCCGATGAGCGCCGCACCGGACTGCACGCAGCCCTCGGCTACGCCGCCGACGATTTCAGCGATCTTTTCAGGGACGTTCTTTCCGCAGGCGATGTAGTCAAGGAAGAACAGGGGCTTTGCGCCCACGCAGATGATGTCGTTGACGCACATGGCAACGGCGTCGATGCCGATGGTGTCAAGCTCGCCATCCTGATGGACAAGCACGACACCATCG
>JAGBBE010000142.1 GCA_017938645.1 Clostridia bacterium | reverse complement strand
TTGCCCCCCCTGCTCCGATGAAATAGGCATTCTGCTCACGCTGCGCCGCCTTTTCCTCCAGCGCCGCGATCTTTGCTTCCAGCGCCGCGATCCGCGCGACGAGCTCCTCGTGCATCTCATCCACAGGCGGCCGCCTCCTTCTCAATCGCGCCGACGATCTGCGCATATGCCTCGCGGATATCATCGGCGATTGTCCCGGTTTCGATGGTGCTCCGCAGCAGATCGGCGAAGCCCTTCAGCTCTTCGATGCCCCGGAACGACCCGATGCACACGCTGGGCAGGCGGCTGTCCGCAGGCTGCATGCAGACGTTATAGTCGTCTGCATTGGGTAATGCTCTTTCTTGATGAACCAGCGGTTCTTCTCGCTTGTCATTCGCTCATCTCTCCTTCCCGGTTCGCCGCGATCTCTTCCAGCAGCTTGGTGCGCAGGGTGATCAGCTCGCGCAGCTTCGGGCCGCGCTTGGTGGGCATCAGGTACGATACCGCTTCTTCCAGATAGCCCAGCTCGCGCTCGGTTACCTCGATCTCGATGTTTTTCACGGATTACCTCCTTTTATCTCCCGCATTCTGCGGCGATCATCCCTCGCGACCGCCGCAGACTTCTGCAAACCGTTGGTTGCGTCGTTCTGAGACGATGCGCAATTTCTTCCTGCCGAAAACCTTTCATGGCCAAGAGAAGCATGTCCCAATCCCGGCCCTTGACCCGTCTGAGCGTCTCCCGCAAGATCAGCATCCGCTCCATGGTTCTGCCGTCCTCCCGTCCCGGGATCTGATCGGCCAGGGTGATCCCCTCCATCTCACAGGTAACTTCATCCTCCAGGCTCACAGCGCACAGCCGCTTCTCCCGTTTCCTCTTCGGGCGAATATAATTCCAAACCTCGCCTGCGATGCACTCGCAGGCATATGTGCCAAAGCGCACGCCCCGGCTTTCATCGTAGGTCATCGCGGCCTTGCACAGCCCGATCGCTCCGATCTGGAACAGATCTTCGTATTCATCCTGCCGCCACCAGGCGACGCGGTTTTGCAAATACCACGTCACCAGCGGCAGATTACGCTCGACCATCGCCCTCTGTGCATCGGTCATCTTCTGCATCATATCCATCCCTTCTGTGCGTTACGCCGTCGGGTATCCTCCCGGGATGGCCGGCGCGGCGCCGAGTCCCATGCTCATGCGGAGCGTGGACATCGATGTCGCCAGCGTCGCCATCTTCCCGGTCAGCTCCACGATGTTCTCATGGTCGAAGTCGTCCGGCTTCTCCACGTTCTTGAGCGCCCTGACCAGGTCGCTCAGCGCTTCCATCGTTCCCGCCATGTAGGCGAGGGCCTTGGCGCAGCTCTTGTCTGCGTCCTTCTTCTCCTCGCTCAGGCTCATCCTGCCGCCGGTCATGCCCATCGTTCCCAGCGCCATACCCAGGGCGGCGAGGTTGGTGTCGTTGTCTTCTTTTTTGCTCATTGGGTTGCTCCTTTCTTTGTCATGCGTTCTCGTTCACAGTTTCCCATGTGAATCTGCCGTTCTGCCCGTTTCGCCACTGCCCAAGCCCCTTGAATGCGCCATAGTCCAGCGCCTCTTCGATGACGTCAAACGTCAGGGCCTTGGACTTCGGCGAGGCAGGATTGTCAAGAAGCGATACCGTGAAAGTCAGCTCCCAACCGGCGTTGATCGTCTCGCTCGCCGAAACGCTTACGCGCGGCCCCTGCATGGTCATCGCGCGCAGCGGACGCTCAAAGATTTCGTCCGGCTCCGTGACATCCTCTCCGTTTTTCATAAACCTCAGATACACCGGCGTGATCAGAACGAAGTTGTCCACTTTGCTGGCATGCGCCACAATGCCAATCTGGCTCTTGAGCGCTCCAAGCGCTTCCTTGAGAAAGCCCTTGATGACGTAGTCGCTCAGACAGAGCACTTTGTTGTCTCTGAGGAACACGGTAAGGCCCCGATTCTCAAAACCTTCCGGCAGCATGCCGGTTTCTTCTTCTGCCTTGAGGATGCTCGCAGCCTTCGCCGCGATGAACTCGCTGTGCACCTTCGGATTCGCCGCCTGCGCGCCTAGGATGCGGGTCATGCCCGTGATCTTGTACGTTCTCTTGCTGATTTTCATGGTATTCTCTCCTTTGTTTTTAATTTTTCGATTGCTTTGTTTTTGCCGTTGCGGTGCGTCGCCCCACATTTCAATGCGACGCCTCTGCTGCACCTCGCTGCACCGAACTCCGCCAAGCCGTTGCTTCGCCACGTGACGCCCTGCGCGGCCCTGCCATAGCCTACCCCGCTAAACCCTGCCGCTGCATAACCGTGCCCCTCTGAGCTCTGCCTTTGCTGTGCGCGGCTTGTCTTTTCGTTGCCATTGCTGATCTGAGCTAAGCGCTGCTTTGCCATAACCGAGCTTTGCGTTTCAATGCCTGTGCTCTGCTTGGCTGTGCGGAGCCTTGCCGTGCGATGCCATAACAACGCATCGCTTAACCTTACCTACGCCGGCTGTGCGGCCGCCTCGGGCTGCACGCCGTACTTTGCCTTGTGCTCGCCGATCATCACGCCGATGGAGAAGATGCTCTTCTGCTCCTTGGTCATGCCCGCGAAGATCTTCAGCGTTTCGACCTTCTCCTCGCGGGTCAGCTCTTTCTCTTCCATTCCCTCACCCCTTCCATTCTTGCCCAAATCTTTCCTACGGCATCATTATACATACCGCAGGTAAGTCTGTCAATATATTTTCTCAAAATTTCTTGACCTAGGTAAGTTGTTGTGTTATCATTGTTTTCACAGGAGGGCGTGAAGATGAACGATAGAATTAAGGAGCTTAGAAAAAGCACGAATCTTAGTCAAGACGCGTTTGGAAAGCGTATTGGCATTACAGGCGCTTCTGTTTCTAGACTTGAATCCGGCGACCGTGAGCCTTCAGATCAGACCATCACTTCGATTTGCCGCGAATTTGCTATTCGCCGCCAATGGCTGGAAGAAGGCAAAGGCCCGATGCGGCAGCCTGAGACGGAAGATGATGAAATCGTGGACGCCGTTCTCGCCGGCGAAGATGAGTTTGTGAAAGCTGTGATCCGGGGCATCGCCAAGACCCCCGGCGGCTGGGAAAAGATGCGCGAGGTTTTCCTCGCAATCCAGGCAGAGCTGGACAAACAAAAATAAGCCGGAGAGCATTGTCTCCGGCTTTTTGTGTATCTTCCTTTATTTCCCCTGATTATACGCCCGGTCGAGGATCAGCCAGACCCGGCGCAGGATCTTCTCATCGTGGATTTTATCCAGCAGCGACACGATCATTTCTCTGTAATTCATGGTATCCCTCCAGCAGTCATTTCACTTCGGTCAGCGCACATTCCAGCATCCTCTTGATGCTGTCCATCTGCATGCGGTGCATGAGCTTGTTAATGAAGTCGATGTATTCCATCTTTCCTTCGTCGTCTTCTGTCTGTGTGTCCGGCGCGGCGGTCATCGGGGCGGGCCGCGCGCTGTGCTGCTGGATGTTCGGTCTCCTGGTGTTGGTCATGCACTCGCTCCCTCGCTTTCGCTTTTTGTGATTCCATTATCCAATCAGAAACCGGTTCAGTCAACGATGGGCTGCCTTCGGGATTTTGCCCGAATTTTCTGAATCGTTCGAATTTCCCCCAAATCCATATTGAAGGAGGTCCTGCCGTGTACGGATCTGCCATCGCTACCCACATCAACCAGAATATGGCCGCGCGAAACCTCAGCGCGAAGTATGTCTCCTCTGAATCCAAGGTGCCCGAGTCCACTCTGTCCAATTATCGGACGGGCAAGGTCGACAAACCGAACGAGGATCAGGTTCTGCGCATCTTCGCCGTCTGGGGCGACGGCCCGGAGGTGCTCTACAATATCCGCAAGCAGGTCGATGAGACAGCCGCGGCGGAAGCGCTCCTCAAGGCCAGGGCCAAGGACGCTGAGCTGATCGACCAGATTGCCGATGTCATCAAGGCCGGTTCCATGGCGCTGCTCGATCAGCAGGCCGAGCGCATGGGCGCTCAGCAGAGCGAGATCCTCCAGCATGCCGACAAGCGCATAGCAGAAGAGCGCCAGCGCGCAGCGGAACTCAACGCGAAGGTGCTTCGCCAATGCAATGAAGAGGTCGACCGCGTGAAAGAAATCTGTGCCCGCGAAATCGCCATGACCAAAGAATTCTGCGATCATCGCGTGCGCATGACCGAGCAGCATTATGAGGCACGCCTCGCCGACGCCCGGGAGCATCTCGCACAGATGATGGAGTCCGAAGGAAAGCACGGCAGCGAACTGCGCGAGCGCTACGGCTCGTCGCGCGAATACCTCAAGTCCAGCGTGCGCAACCTTTCTGCTTCCTGCATCCTGCTCGCGCTGACCAGCATATTCTTCGGCTCATACGCCATCTTCGCCTATACCACCTTCGACATGAAGGATCTGACACGCGGCCTGCACACGGAAAACTATTCCATGGGGCCGGTTGTTCTCGCTCTGAGCGTCATTCTGGTTGCCATCGCCGGTTCGCGGTTGCTGGTTCTGTTCCTGAACAGGCCAAAGAAAAAAGAGAAATTGGAGGGATGAGATATGGAACTTCTCATCATTGTGATTATTGCCTTTCTGATCGGAAAGGCATTTGGCGGCAGGAAAAACCGCCAGGACGATGACTGGCCTGATGAGCCGGTACAATATGATCCGCCTAAAAAGAAAAAGGGCTGTTTCGCCCGCTTGATTTCCGTTCTCTTCAAACTTTCCGTCACGTTCATCCTCTTCGTTTTCATCGTCAGCCTTCTGGATGATGATGCGCAGCCCCAGGCGACGTCCCCCGATATCGCACCGCCTCCCGTTGTGTCCAATACAGTTGAGGAAACCTCTTCTCCTACTGTTGCCCCGACCGCCATTCCGACCGCTGCGCCCACGGCAGAACCGGCCACCCGTGAAGATTGGGTTCTTCGCGCTGCTCAGGAAGTCTATCGCGATGATTTGATTTCTGTCACCTGGCAGGAAGTCGATAATCAGAAGGATATGATCGTCATCTGGTGCAACATGCCCGATGGTTTCTCCAATAGTTCTCGCCGCCTGTTGTTCATGGGCGATGCAAAGAATATGTTCAAGCGCGTTTCTGAACTCGGAAATGATGGGCTTGTCGAGTACGGCTCTTGTTACATTGTCGGCCGCACAACATATCTGGATAATTATGGAAAAGAGTTTGACGGCAATGCGATGGAGATCCGATTGAAAGAGGAAGACCTTTCGCAGATTAAATGGGAGAATATGAATAGCGATATGCTTTCCGCTCTTGCCTCTAACTACGGCACTTTCGGAATTCATCCTCTCCTCCGCGACTAAATAAAAACGCCCGCCTCTCCGTGCCGGGAGAAACGGGCTGCACAGCACCCACGCTGACCACATGGACCTGCCACATGATTATATCACGGGCCGGTCCTTTTTGTAAAGGAGTGATACCATGCCCATTAAGAATCATCCTGTCTGGCTTGAGAAATACAACCGATGGCAGGTCAAAGAGACCATCAACGGCGAGCGCAAGACGTTTACCTCGTCCATCCCCGGCCCTGCCGGATACCGCGAATGCGAAGCGAAGGCAAATAAGTGGTGCGACGCCGGAGCGACCAAGGATGCAAAACTGGCCGTCGTCTGGGATCTGTTCGTGCAGCATAAGGAGAAGACTTGCGGCACTGAGGACGCAAAGGATGCCGAAAAGATCGGCCGTCTCTACGTCAAGAAAGTGCTCAGCAAGCGCAAGCTCTCCACCCTCAAGCCGCGCGACTGGCAGAAGGTTATCGACTATATGACTACCGCGAAGAGCGGGAAGTCCCTTTCGGAAAAGACCATGATCAACGCTCGCGGCATGATGCGCACATTCGTCAAATGGGCGCGCAAGCAGGAATACATGTGCGGCGACGTCGAGGTGGATATACCCCGGGATGCTCCCAAGAAGAAGAAAAAGCGCGTCGCCCAGCCTGAGGATATCAAGCGCGTCTTCGCCACCGATACCGTCGTCAAGTACAGGAAGCCGCGTCCCGAGTGGTATGTGCACGCCTTCCGCTTCATCATCGTCAACGGCCTACGCCGCGGCGAGTGTGCTGGCATCCGGGAAGAAGATATCTCCGCAGGCGTACTCACGATCCGGCGGAGCATCAACCGACTCGGTGAGATTACGGATGGAAAATCGGAAAATGCGCAGCGCCGCATCGGCCTCTCTGAAATCTCCACGCAGATCATCGAGCAGCAAAAGCGCATGAAGCGCGATGCCGGTCTTATCTCGCCCTGGCTGTTCTGTGGCCCTGATGGCGAGGAACTGGACACGAACACGCTCTACAAGGAATGGCACGAACACTACGCCAAGCAGCTGGGCATACCCTGCTCCCTGCATGAGCTGCGCCACACGTTCATCTCTGCCGTCAAGCGCGAAATGCCGCTGGCTCTCTTGCAGTCTGTAGTCGGCCACAGCGAGGATACGGATACAATCGGCATCTATGGCCACGAATACGGCGACGACCTCAAGCGCGCCGCTGCCATTGTGGATGGCGTATTCTCTTCCATGACCCAGACCGCTGGATAATGTATATTTACCCCTCAACTAAAAAAATCGGGTTAAAAGTGGGTTGTTTTCAAAATTTACACATAAAAAATCCCTTGTAAATACAAGGGATTTTTGTGGTGGAGGTGAGGGGAATCGAACCCCTTAATTTCTTTGTTTCCGTTGAATTTTTACAACCTCGCCCATCGATTATTCGCCGCTTTCTTGTATAAATTTGACATCATCTAATTTTACGCAAGTTGTTTCCGGGTTAAACGTGGGTTTTCTTTTGTGGGTTATTGTATTTCGCTCATCTTCTGAACAATCGCATCATATTCTTTCGGATACAGAACCCTGATCGCCTCCATGTGCTCATCGATCACGTCCAGAATCTTTTCTACTGGCACACCATCGCATGCTACAAGAAAGTCGCTTCTGTGCTCAACGCTCACCACTTGAGGCTCAGGTGCGGCAGCTTGCGAATATCCGCGCTCCACATTCTCCGGGTTCTGCCTTTCGGCCTCTTCCCTCTCCATGTGATCCGCTGCGATATACAGGAGCGCCAGTTTTTCAGCTTGACCGACCGTCGTGCCGTGCCGCTTGATTTCGTCTATCGTCTCGCGTATCTCTCGCAGATCAATCACTCGCTGCCGCCCCTTTCATCATGCTTTGCGCAGCTCGTCCATCGCGCGCTGAATGATCCGGCGCTGCTCAGTGTTCGCGCCCTCCATCAGCTCGCCAAACGTGCGCATCATGTGTTCCTTGCCGTCCTCACGGCTGTAATTGCCGTATCCGCGATTATAAGAGTTGCCAGAATCATAACTGCCCTGAGCCTCCCAGCCACGATGACCGCCACGGCTGTAGTCTATGCCATCATCCCGGCTATAGCGACCCATGCTGTCGCGCTTGCGTCCGCGTTCGCTGTATCCCTCATCCTCTTCATCCAGCATTTCGATCTTAAGCAGATTCTTATAGGTGTCGCTCAGCTTATGGAGATTTTCCAGATCACCGGCAGTCATTTTGCCTTTGTCCAGAATTTCTTCCATTTCCTTGCACAGCACCATTTTGCCGTTATTCATAGATTTCTTTTCCATGTTCTTCTCCTTTCTCACGCAACGCGCTCGACGATCAGATTAGCGTTCTGCACGTCCACCGGCTCGTCGCCGATGTTACGCACACCGATAGTCACGCAGCAGCCGCGCGGCACAGCGACAAGCACAGCAGAGAACACGTTAGAAAACGCTTCCGCCGCTGTCGGCGTCTCGATCATTGTGGCGCTCGCCAGCGGTTCGCCGTCGACGGAAATCGCCATGGTGATCGGCGCAACCGTACCGCCTTCCGGGATCGCCACGTTCGCGCCGAACGTGATTTTATACAGTGCGCGGCACTGATTCGCGCAGCCGCGCAGCGTCACAATGCCGCTGCCCTCACGGTGGATCACGCCACCGCTTTTGCTGTACACCGGGGTTTCCGTGAACAGTACATTCGCGTTCGCCGCAACCGTCTGAAGCAGCACGCCAGTAAATTCAGCCATCAATACACTTCCTTTCAAAAAGGCGGCGAGGATACTTCCCCGCCGCCGTCATTTACATCATCGGCGGGATGCCGACCATTTTCGTGATCTCACGAAAAAGCTGATTTGTCAGACGCGATTCGCATTTCATCGCGTTTTATCGCGTTTACGCCGCCGCACCAAATCCGCAACCGCCGCAATTGCCGCCGAACTGCACCGTACCGCAGCCGTTGACCGGGAAATTCACCGGCGTAGGCGGCTGGACCAGGAAGCTCGGGACCGGGCAATCGTTGCCAGTGCGGCGGATCAGCTCGGCCACAGCCGCGTCAATCTTCGCGCCGAACAGCGCAGACTGCTCAGCCAGAGCAACCTTGTTCTGGAGCTGGGCGATGGTCGCATCCTTCGCCGCGAGCTTTTCATTCACCATGAAATCCATCATGCCGCGATAGTTCGCATTCTGATTGTCAATCACGTCACGGATGCCACTCTGGAAGGTGTTTCCAAGGTTGCAGAAGTTGGTCGCCATGTTGTAATTGATTCCGTCAATGGCCCTGCCGGTGGAGCAGCAGCAGTCGCTGATCTGATGGCCGATGCCATTGATCGCACTCTGCACAGCGTAGAATCCGTCGCACAGGCCGCGCTCGATGCCACGCACGCCATTCTGCAGGTCCTGGAACTGGAAGCCGGCGTTAATGTCCGCGCGGGTTGCCATGCCCTGCATGCCGGCGCCGCCCATGCCGCCCCATCCGCCGCCAAAGCCATAGCCGCCGTAGCCGCCCCAGAGGAACAGGAGCAGAATCCACCAATCGTTGTTGCCGTTGCCGAACAGGCCGCCATTGTTGCCGTAGTACGGCTGTACCAGCATGGTCGTATTGTCACTCAGAGACATCATTTCATCTCCTTTTCGTTGTCGTTGGGTAATCGGGTGACTGTAAACGCCGCGTGCACTCGGCGCTGTACACGGTTTTTATCGACCCATCATTCGGGTCATTTGCTGGGCCATCTGCTGCAGCTGGTTGTACTGCTGCTGACTCATCTGCCCGGAATTAAGCAGTCGCTGCACCTCCTGCTGTGGATCGCCCTTAAAATTGGCTTTAAACTGCTGAAAAGCGTTCATCATCTGCTGCATCTGTCCCATCGGACCGGGCATCTGGCCGCCGCCCATCTGGTTAAATAAAGGATTAGGCATCAATCATGTCCTCCTCTCGCAGTCCTCTGCGCACGTGCTGCGTCTGTTCCTGCTGCTCAGGCGCCGTCATTTGCGCAAGCTTGTCGACAAACGCCTCGAACTCCGCGCGGGTAACATATTCCACCGCTGGCATTTGAGCCGCCTGAGACGGGCGCTGTGCGCCTGTGCGTTCCTTGTAGTCGAAGATACGCAGAGGCATCGGAACCCCGGAAGCATCCGTCGATTTGATGTAAAATACCTCCGCTTCGCTGTCCATAAGGATCAGGCTCTGTCCCGGCGCGACGAGGAAGCTCTTTGCACCAGCCTCGCCCTGCACCCAGATCGGTGCTCCTTGCGTGGGCTGCTGCAGCTGCTGCACGCCGGCCATCTGCTGCGCGTACTGTGCGCGATACATCTGGTCCTGCTGCGGCAGATACGTCGGATACGGCTGATAGCCGTACTGATTTGGGTATGCCATCGTTTATTGCTCCTCTCTTTTCCAGTAGTAGATCGGCACTTCTGATCCGCTGTTCCATGTGTCCCACCAGTCTCCATCCTCAACGGCCACCACATGGCCATCTATTGCCAGCACATACAGGCCCTTCGGATGATCCCTGCAGAAGTCTGCTACCGTGTAGCAGTCCGGGCACTCGTTCGGTATCACATGCCGCGTGAATCCGCATCGCCTGAGATATGCGCCCCACACATGGTTCGCGCTTTGCAGATCTCCCCGCATATATCCCTCCAGCGCCAGCGCACAGAAGACCGGTTCCCATGCCTTCCCTGCCGCCTTGCAGCATGCGCGTATCGCGCAGTCTCCAACGCGCGCGCCCTTTGGGTTCGGGTTGTATGGCCTCCATGCCATCCGCTCACCGCCTTTCTTGCCTTAATTTTCCAATAAAAAAAGGGCGGCCACGCGCCGCCTATCCGACACGCTGCCGCCACACATCCGCCATCTTGATTCCGAGCTTTTCAAAATCAAGATGAACTTTTTCAGGCCCGATTGTTTAACTTGTTCCCCTAAAAACAAAAAAACCGGGCTTTCGCCCGGTCGAGTGTGTATTATATTGCTTCCTCGCACGCATGCGAGTTTCCACGTCTGTTGTGTTGCACGCGTGCAATTTTCGTGCGAATCTTCGCGCTATCCCGTTCAATCGTTCGTTCGCTGATGCTGAGCGAGAAGCGCGCCTCAATCACGCTCTGCCCTTTCGCCCTCGCCTGGAACACCTCCAGCTCTCTCGGCGTAAAGTTGCACAGCGATATCAGCTCGTCAATCTCCGGCTGTGTATATCCATCAAACTTTGAACGGTCTCCCATTTAATCCTCCATATCTTCTCCCTGTCCGCTGTCCTTGAGAATCTCCAGCGCCTTTCTGAGAATTCCCGGAATCGGCACGCCCAGCTCAGCCGCATTCTCCAGCACGCTGACGCCCTCGCTTGCAATGAACCAAAGGCATGTTGCTCCGGTTACTGCATTAAACGACACGCCGGAACTATTGGCAATGGCCAGATCAATCAGCACGGCCAGCAGGACGACCATCAGCACAACGCCCTTTTTGACCAGCCCTTCAAACGCCGCACGGGAAGACAGCCGGCCTCCCTCGGTTTTATTGCTCACGCCCAGCGCGCCGGTGATCAGGCCCGTGATGTAATCCAGGGACATCATGCCGATGAGCACCCACATGATGACAGGAAGACCGGTAAAGAAACTGATGACCGCGCCTGCCGCTGCGGCAAGTACTTTATAAATGTATTCCATTGTTTCATTTCTCCTTTTTGTTGACCTTGTTTGAAACATAAATACTTCAAACAAGATTTTTTCTAGCTATTACTTTGTTTTTTGCTTGATTGCTTGTTTCAGTTCTTTAGAGTAATTTTAAAAAATAAACACTTCCAACAAGGTCGTCAGTCCACGCCACCGATCAGAACGCGCCAATCGCCCACGGGTTTGAATTTGTTCCCTGTGCTGTCAATGATGGTCACATCCGCGCTGACGGTGATGACGTTCTCCTGCACCGGCCCTTCCTCGATCCGCTCCAGATACTGCGCGCTGGCATAGCCCAGCATTTCGCCGTGCTTGACCCTCGGCCATTCGCCGGTGCTCATCACGTCCACGATCGCACCCTTGGGCAGTTCGCCGATCTTCTTGCCGCTCACCGGCGCATTGCGCAGCGTCAGCGGATCTTCCTTCGTGATCACTTTTGCCTGATACAGCATGGTTTCCTCCTCGCTTTCTTCCTCCTGCGCGGTATAGTTCACATCGCGCAGCTTGCCGCCGTAGTCCCA
This sequence comes from Clostridia bacterium, assembly GCA_017938645.1. Next base: position 21,183 of record JAGBBE010000142.1, on the reverse strand, counting down.
TCGTCCGAGCTTTGTGCTGATCACAATGCCCGTCACGTCGCCATATTCCGTGCATTCGATGATCCGCAGCGGATCTACGCTCGTCACGACACCGACATGGTAATAATCCAGCATGTCCCCGGTGTAGTATCTTCCGCCGGGCATGTAGCGTCCATTGAGTTTGTCCTGATTCGTGCGCGCACGGAAAAGGATCTGCCCGACAAACAGCTCCTTTATTTTTTTCATTTCCAGCACCTGATAGCGCGCAAAATAGTTGGTGCTGTGCAAGTCATATCGCTTATGGCCCAGCTCATACATCGCGCCCATGATCAGGCCGATGCAGTCGCACGTCCCGTCCTTGCCCACGCCGCCGGTGTGATACGTCAGATCGCGTGCGGCGATCTGCCCCACCCTGCGCACAAAGGCTGATACGCTGATCATGTCTTATCTCCGCCTTTCCCTGCTTTGATAAACGCCGCGAGGGCCAGCGCAAAAACGCCAGCCCCCGCCAGATATGCAATGATTTTCAGGATGGTCATGTGGCCTCCTTACGTCGCATTAGTGTCCTTTTGTTAAGTAAGCGGCTCAATGGCAACGTACTTATAGACAGAATCCGACCGTTTTGTACCCTCCATGCTGCCAATTATAACCGTTTCGCTATCTGCGATGGCATTAAGAACATCGATAGTGACTGTTCCGGAATCGACACATGGCGTTCCGTCCACAATAACACCGTCTTTTGTAATTTCAATTAGGACGTTCGATGCATCATTGAAATTCGCGTTCAGTCTCGTTCCGGTAGGACCTGTGCTTAGGTAGTTAACCTCAATGAGCGTTTCTCTGCCATACATGTGTATATTGTATCCCGACCAGCTATCGATATTTAGACCGACGCTCAACACATTTCCGTATGGTGTCTGATTGGTCATATCAAGGTTGGCGACGATCTTCTGCGTATCCCAGTCAATACTCACGCTCTTTGAGAATTTTTCACCATTTGGAGCATAGTTCTCATACAGCACGTCATCACTCGGAGTATCGCCGCCGGTCTCAATGCCGCTCACCGTAACCGCACACGTCGCGTTATACTCGCCACAAGTAGCCGTAATTGTAGCGCTACCGTTCGCCTTCGCCGTAACAACGCCGTTGCTGACGGATGCGATAGAAGAATCATCGCTACTCCACGTCACAGCATCGGTCGTGTCACTTGGCGTGACAGTAGCCGTCAGCGTCTGCGTACCAGCACCGATAAACGTCATAGTGTCCTGATCGAGAGTAATGCCTGTACACGGAATTTCCTCCGCAGGCGTGAGAGCCGCCACATACTCATCTGTCCACGTCTGACGCGCAATCGCAAAAGAGCGAATCTGCTGAATGTGGTTGGTGTTCTGCGATGGTATGCCCGTAAACGATCCGCCGCCCGTTGTACTCGCGTAATCCTCTTTGACGATGTGCGGAGGAACGATACCAATGAATCGCTCAAAGCGCGTCATGATGTTGGAATAGGACAGCGCCCCGGCTTTTAATTCTTCCCATCTAGCCTGAATCTCGGAATAGAAATTCTTTTCAAGCCTGATGTACAGCAGATTTCCGTCGCCGTTGCTGGAAGTGCTGACATAATCCTCATAGGATGTGCGCGGATAATCGGTCGCAACAAACTGACTTCCGCTCCAATACAGACCGAACGTGGCATCCTTGTCGTATGCACTGGCGATCCATTTCTGACCATCATACGTCAAGAAAATCTGGTTCTTTCCGAATCCGTCCAGATCGCAGATCGCAAGACCAAACAGCAGATAGTCGATCAAGCTGTCTGTATAGAAATAATTACTCAGATTCGCCTTGAATTCTTCATCGGTCGAATTCATGACGAACGAGATAACCTCGTTCCATCTTGTCTTGATCGCTGCCGGGACAGTATCATGCACTTCGTCTGTCCAGTCACTGCCGTCGATGTTGGCAGCCGCGCGGAAACAACCGCTGACGTAGTTTTCGCCACACAGGATGCAATGCTCATCAAGGCTGTCATCCATATTAGCCATCCATGCATCTTTCGGAATATTGAGCGTGTATCTACCCTGATAAATGTTGTTTGCATATACCAGAACAGGGAAACCGTCAACAGCACCCTGATTCGGGCTAGTCCTCAGAAGTTCGGGCAGATCGTTATAATTCGCTCTGCTCTTGACCACATCGCCCCAGAGTTGGGCAGACACGATATTTCGAGCATGCGTCAGGTCGATCCAGTTAGCCTTATAGACGTGCTTTTTCTGAGCGCCCCAGCCCTTGAAGTCAACCTTCACCGAATCTTCCAGCGCTTCGTCGGCGTACATCTTGACGGTCTGGTTCTTCTTCGGATAGCCCATAGAGCTGTTGCCCTGCGCCTTTGTTTCGACATAACCGCTGACCGTCTTGGTCTTGCTGACGTACTTAAACGGCATAACCGTGTCGGTCTTGGTCTGCGGAAGATCGCCGCCAAAGAAGACAATCGGCACATCGTCCTGCGCAGGTTCAACCGTCACGATACCGCCAGCCTGTTCCAGCGCCGTCAGGCGGTTGTCTTGCTTCGCATTCGCTTCCTTTAGCTCATTAAGCTCATCGCCCGTCGCCTTGGCATCCGCGGCCTTTCCGCTCTGCGTGAGCGTCGTGTCCAGCTCCACGGACGCGCCCTCTCCGGCTGCGCCATCTTGACCATCCTCGCCGTCCATAACGTCAAAGGACTGAAAACCGTTTACATCAGTAATTGTGACACGATGACCGCCGCTGATGGTTTCGACCGCGATTATCGGGCTTACACCGTTCGTCCCGTCTGCGCCGTCTTTTCCGTTATAAACCGTGATCTTGCTGGTGGTGTTGTCCGTATATGTGATAGTATAAGTGTCCGTAGAACCGGCGCTTCCATTGCCAGAAGTGCGAACAACGCTCACAATTCCGCGTCCTGCCGCGCCAGCAGCACCAGCCTCGCCAGCCTTGCCATCCATAACATCAACAGTCTTTTCACCGTATACATCGGTGATAATCAGCCGGTGACCGCCAGTGATGGGCACAACTTCGATTGTCGGGCTAAATCCATCAGTGCCGCCACCCGTGCCGTCTCCGCTGCCTGTGCCAGCGCCAATGTTAGTCCTCGCGACGCGTTTCTGTGCCTCAGTGAGGTTCTGCTGTCTGTTGTAGGCAATAAAGCCAAGGTCACTTGGCTCATCGCCAGCGGACGGACTATACGCGACTGTCGTATAGCCTGTTTCTGACTTGATCTTGGTGCCGGATTCGGCATCTTTAAGGATCAGTTCAATCGTGCCATTGCCAGCAGTCAGCAGAGCACGCTCGTCAATGATCCAGATGCGATTATAGCCATCCTCGCCCATAGCGGCATGATAGCCATCGTTGTCCGGGCGCTTGACGTACAGGTCAACAGTCGCATTCGGATAGTCAGTCAGCCATTCTTCGCAACCAAACTCGATCCGCAGCGCGTTGATTTCGCCAACCTTGCCCAGCATAATCGGCCGGTTGATCGTCCGCCCGATGTTGCACGGCGTATAGCGTTTAACATCCATATCCTCTCACCCCTTTACATGCTGTCGATAATCCTTCGGATCTGCGTGACGTTCGCAATCCTTGGTTTCCCTGCCTCCAGCGTGTTCCATGTTTCATGACTTGTCGTGATCCCGTCGATGGCGGTTCTGATTTCCTGAATTATCGCCGCCCACCTGGCCAGCTTCGACGATCGCGCCGTCACCGCCGTGAAGCTGTACGCCGCCAGCCCATAGAATGTGCGAATCGTGTTCACCCTCGCCTGCATCTCCGTTATGTGCACGGCCCGTATCATGCTTGATCGCGCCACAAGCGTCGGATCCGTCCACGCACCGAACGGTGCCCATTTCCTTCGCACCGTGTTCGTGCTTTCCTTCCATCCGCTGTAATAGCTCGATCCTGCGCTGCCGCGCGTACGGATGCGGAATTTGCGGTAATTGCCGTATGTCGCCGAAGCACTCACGCCCTTCGTGCCGCTCGTCGCGGTCGAAGTGACCGTGATCAGCGCTGCCCAGCTCCCCCACGTCACTCCGTCGCTGCTCTCGCAGTATTGGATCTCGTAACTCTGAATCGCATTGCCGGTGCCGGCGCTTGCACCACTCCACGAAAGCGTGGTCGTGCTGTCCGTCAGCGTCGGGCTGCAGCTGAAGCTCGTCGGTGCGCCTGCGCTGGAATAGTGCGTCAGCGTAAATTTCGGCGTTTCCAGATTCGAATCTGCCACAGGTACGACACGGTCATAATAAGCGCTGCTCGGTCCTGCATGCACGGTTGTATCGATCAAAACACCCACGCTTGCCGCCGTCGTCTTATATTGATTTGTGCATTTTGACAAATCAATTGTCACGGTTCCGCTTGGGCTGCTTATGCTTTTTGACGTATAGCCATCTGCTGTTTCTGTGCCTAGCAGATTCCCTGACGCGTCATAAAACCACAATTCGACAAAATTGATTGCATCCAGTCTTCCGGCCTGCCATGCTGGTGAGCCGGAATACCATTGGAACGTGAAGGAAATCGTTAGGCTTCCTGAATCGCTCACACTTCCTGTCAGCGGAGAGATGGAATAATACCTGTACGGGTATACCTGATCCGATTCATACCATGTAAGCATCTCATCACTCCATAAACACCGCACCGTACACGACGTCCGCCGTCACGCTGGCAAACTTCACCGCGCTCGTCGTGTTCAGTTCCTGATCAAACGTCTGGCCGGCCGTTCCCGGGTTTCCCTGCGCGCCGTCCTTGCCATTCATGACGTCAAACGCCTTCGGTCCGTTTGCATCAGTAATTGTGACCCGGTTGCCTCCGTCGATCGCCTCAATGGAGATCGTCGGGCTTACGCCGTTTGCTCCGGCCGGTCCCTGCACGCCCTGAAGGCCCTGCGCGCCCTGCAGCTGTCCGATGTTCACCCAGTCCTGCACGTCCACGCCCCAGATGTGCACGTCGTACGGCTCCTCCATGCCGATGGCATAAGCGTCTCCCGGGTTTCCCGTCGGATGCGCCGCCTTGAGCAGATCCAGCGTTTCATAATGATCCAGCACCGTGAAGTTTGCCGACTGCGCCGCTTGTCTCGCTTCCTCCGCCGCGGCGTCCGCCCTGGCAATCGCATCATCAACAGCCGCAATCTTGGTCAGCAGCTCGTCCAGAGACGGGATGGTGTGATCAGGATCGACAATCTTATCCGTCGATGTACGCGTGATCGCGCCGTCTCCCCAGAAAACCGCGCAGCTCATTTCGCCCACGTTCGCTTTGATGATCAATGAAAAGTATCCCGTGATTTTATACGCGCCTTCCGGCAGCGTGAGCACGGCCTTTCCCTCTTCGACGGTGCCCTTGATCGGCGGCAGCGTGCTGTCATCCGCGCGGATAAAATGGCCCGTGACCGTCGCGCCGCTATCCAGCGTAACGACAGAATTCCCCAGCGTCAGGCCGATGACAAACTTGTGCGCCCCTTTGTCGCCTTCAGCAAAAAGCCGATCCAGCCGCGTCAGCGTTACGCCGCGCAGCAGATCGGTTCTTTTTTCAATTCGGTTTCCTTCCATTCGGCCTCCTTACGGGCGTTTGATCATAATGCGCACCGTTCCCGTCTGTGCGTTTCTCTGGATGCTTGTGATTTCCGTGTATCCCTCATACGTCTGTTTGACGCCTTCACGCAGATTGTCGGTCTTCACAATCGTTTCGCACCCCTCAAAATCCGCCGCTACCTTCGACAGCGGCCTCCCGTCCTCGATTTCGATCATCACCTGGTTTCCGGCGTTCCCCACAGACGTGATAAACTCCACCTCTCTGTTCACTCCGTCACCCAGATCAAGCATCATGACGCTTTTCATTCTCCTCCGCCTCCTTTTCCGCTCTCAGCGCATTGAACACCTTGCGCACGTCCTTCATGCCGCTGGACTGCGCGTCCATGCAGCTCTCCCCGCGCGTCCACACTGTTTCAAACTTCACCAGCGCATTGCCCAGCAGCATGATTATCTCATCTCTGCTCATTTGCTCACTCCCAGCTCATGTAATAGATCGTCGAAGTCTTTTTGTTCATCGTGACGCCCGTCACAGTTCCGCCTGTTGCGTTTACGGTAAGCGTCGTGTTCGAGTTCAGAAATGCAGCGCTTTTCAGGCTCATCGGGTTTCCTTTGAACGAGAATGTGCTGCACTCAAATCCATTGGCGCTCAGCGCGCTTACATACAGCGCATCGGAAATGCCGCTTTCAAACTGTGTAAACTTGGTCTCCAGCTGATTGGCCGTCACATAGCCGTTCAGCTCGATCCGATCCGCCTTGATCTCAACTTCACTTTCAAGTCCGTCGATTCGCACATAAGCCTCGGAAATCAGCTCGCCTTGAGCCTCAAGGTCAGAAACGCTCGCTTTCATCAGGATTTCCGCATTTGCAGCATCCAGCCGAATCAGCGTATCCTTGAGAATGGCGTCCTGCTCGTCCACCTGGGTCTGCGAAGCCTTGAGGTCCAGCGTAGCTTTGACCGCGTCAAGATCAATTTCGATTTCCGTCGTCTTGTGTGTCAGGCCTTTTGTGGTTTCTACCCATTCTTCATGGCTGTCGGCGAGGTTCGTCAGCTGCCGCTCCGTTTGCCGGATATATCCCTCCTGTCTGTTGGTGCTTGTGAGCAGTCCCGCAAGGCGGCTGGATGTGTCCGAAAGCTGATTGGCGAGCGAAATCCGGACCATTTCAGGCTGTCCGACCACGTCCAGATACGACAGCGCGACGATCCTCTCATTGACCACCATGCCGTAATCTGGCAGCGCGAGGCGCATCATGCGGCCAATCCTGAAATCGTCCAGCTTCTCGTTTGTCTGTGCAACCAGCTCAATGCCGTCAATCTCGACGGAAACCATGGGCTGCTGCCTCTCCTGCAGGTATCTCCGCCCGTATTCGATGGCGGCGTTTTTGTCGATATCCTCGCTCACGCTCAGCGACCGGCTCACGATGCCCCATTTGGGGCTATCCTCCAGCTGCATGTATCCACCGTCGAACTTCGTGCAGTACAGCCGCGTGCAAAGCTCGCTGTCATCCAGCGTGATCCTCGCCGTCTGTATGTTCCGCCCCAGACGTCCTTCGCAGAATGGGTTCGTTTCTTTTTTCCGGATGTGCGCCACCCATGGGAAGCTGCTCTGGTCAAATTCCAGCATGTATCCAGGAAGCTGTCCCATCACGTCAATGAGCGCCTGCAGCGTGTTGCTGTCTGAATACGCATAGTCGATCGTTCCGTCCGCTTCCACGTCGCCCAGCGTCCACATTGCCGTCCCATTCACACCCGTGCTCTGGTGCGTGAAGATCATTCCGAACACTTCCTGGAATGTTCCGCTGAAACGGCCCTCTCCCGGGATCAGCGCATCCTCCAGCGTGCAGATGCCGTGTTCGAGCTGGATGCGGCTTGCCTCTCCTTCTCCCGCCCGTTCCAACGCTGTCACGCGGAATTTGCCCGCTGTGCCCTTTTCTGTGTAAACCTCGATGAAATCCCTAACCGACACCTGCGAAGCGTCTGAAAGCGAAATAGAGCATGTAGAAAGCGGCGAAATATTCAGCTCGATGCTCTGCGTCGTCGGCGTGAGCCTTCCGCGCTCCTTGAGCTGCGCATCCAGTAGGCGCGGGAGTCTGGCTGCAATCCTCACAGATACAGCCCCCTTGCCATAAATGCCGCGCTTACGGCATTGTCCGCCGCCACGGAGCACCATGTGTGCGCACCGCACGCCGCCAGCAGGTCATCGCTGCTCTCGCCCGTCCGCTTGTCCATTCTGGATTCGCCTCCTGCGCGCATGTACAGGTTTGCATGCTCGTCATATCCGATTTCAAGCACCTCGCCCGCCTGCAGCGCAAGGTTTTCAAACGCAAACATCGTCTCGCCCACCGTCAGCGTCAGTCTGTTTACCGGCGCGCCGCTGGTGTTTGTCACATTCACGCTCACCGGCGCTTCGTCCGCAACGCCGCCGATATAGATCGATGCATTTCCGCTCGTTCCGCTCACGCTGGCGCGCTGCGCATATTCATCCTCCCAATACGGCCTCTCATACGCCGTAAAGGTCAGCCGCATCTTCTCCGTCCACTTGAGCGCGGATGTGACCGTCGGCATGCTGTCGCATATCACGCCGAGCCTCTGCCCCGGCCTGTCGTTGGTCGTCAGCCATCCGCCCTTTTTCGCCCATTGCTGAATCTTCTGCAGCACCATCTGCCGCCTTCGCACGCTGGTCTCGTGAATCTCAAATGTGACCGTAACGCTTGCATACTGCATCTGCCGCTTGGTTACCATCACGCCCGGCATCTTGGCCCGTGCGGCCGTGATCGTCTGCATGCGCGGCGCGTTGTATGCGATATCAAGCACAATGATGGACGGATCAATCTCCGACAGCCCATTTTTGTTGAGCCATACGCTGTATCTCGTCATCATGCCGGGTTAAACCTCCTGTTTCGTGCGCCTCTGGCGATGTTTCCAGATACCGTCTGCGTCGTGATATCGCCGAGCACGCGCCCATCAGGCGTAAACACCTCGCGCCTCTGCACCATTTCCAGGCGCATCAGCCGGATTTCCTCCAGCAGTTCCGCATTGGATGCATTGCCGCTGGCGTCCCTCCGCCTCTCCGCTTCCGCTTCCGCCTTGGTGGATACCTTCTCTCCCTCATGCAGCCGGGCCAGAAATCCGTTGTACGGCACATAGTCGATGCCAACCGCTCGATTGGATGCGCCTGTAATCGCGTCAATCTCCGCGCTGTACTGCTGCATGGCCGCATCAATGGAACTCTGCGATTTCGGTGCGCTGTATTCCGGGCTGATCACCACTTTGAAGATTGAGGAAATCGTGTTCTTTACGCCGCTCCACCATGCAGTAGCGGAGCGCACCATTTCGCTAAGAGAAGGCCATTTCGCCTCTCCCACGTTCCACGACGTCACCCGTTTGACCATCGGTTTGATGTCATCGTTCCACCAATCCCGGACCGTAAACATCAGATCCACCCATGCCGGCGCGACAAGCTCGCCGAACGTCCACTGCGTGACCTTCGTCAGGCTGGGTTTGAACGTGTCGTCCCACCACTTTTTTACGTCGTCGGTGTATTCCTCGGCTTTAGGCGCCACCCATTTTCCGAACGACCATTTCAGAATGTTTTTGATCTTTTCATAGGCGCTTGCGCCCTCCTGCCCGTTCCACCAGGCAGTCACGCTCTGCACAACCTCTTCCGTCGACGGCGGCTTAAAGTTAATGATCGCGTTGATCCTGTTGGATACAGCGATGCCCAGCTGCTCCAGTTTGAGCAGCGTGCCTTCGTCCTGAAGGAAGTCTGTCACGCTCTGCACGGCCGGCGTCAGCGTCACCATGATAGGCGAACCAAACCTCGCCAGCGCCTGTCTCCACACTTCCTTCAGATTGCCCACGACGTTCGCCCAGTTGTCCGATTCTCTCGCCGCCTGCCCGATAGCGCCGCTCTGCTTGTAGATCTCGTTAGCGATATCCAGCATCAGCATTTGCTTCTGCGCCTCGTTCAGTTTCTGCCATTTCTGACCGTATTTCTCCATCGCGGCGGAATTGCGCTGCGATTCGCTTGTAAACAGGCCGATCGCGTCGCCGGCTTCGGTGTTGCCGCGCAGGAAGGACCTCAGCCTTTCATCCGCATCTTCCAGCGACATGTCGTAATATGCCGCGGCGTCCGCTGCCAGGCGTGTATATGTATCCATCTGCTCCAGCGCTTCCACGCTGTCAATACCCGCGCCCTTGAACTGGGAAAACGCCTTTGTGCCCACCGTGCGCAGGCGTGTCGCCAGCACGCCCGTATCCTTTCCGATCTCGTTGAATGTCTTCTTTGCCGCGCCCTGCAGCTCGCCAAACGATGCCGCAAACTGCGCGTTTTCTGCCGATACCTCCGCAGCTGCATCAATCGCGCTCTTGCCAAGGTTCATCGCCGTGCTGGCCGCCTTTTCCACCAGCCTCGCCGTCAGCTGACCAACCGCCACCGCTTTCGCTGTGACCGCATCCGCCATCTTCGCAAACGAACTCCGGCTCTCTCTGATGCCCTTTTCGTATTCGCTGGAATCAAGCCCCAGTCTGGCCACCAGTGTGAATAGATCCATACCCGTCACCTCCCATCAGCCAGGCATGCACCTGGTTTTTTTCCTTTTCGTCGGATGCCTTCATCGCGTCCCCTTGTCCGCTTTCCTCTTCGATCATCTCGTGGAATCTCGGCATCCCGTATTTTCCGTGATACATGGCCTGGTTCATCATCCACATCTGCTCGGCCATGTACACCTGCCATGCTTCCTCTCTGTCGCGTCTGGCCAGATAGGCGCGCAGCGCGTCAACAGGCCGCAGCCTGATTCCCTCGGCAATTGCCGCCAGCAGCGCGCGCTTTCCATAGCGCCGGATTACATAAAAAAACCGATCAGCTCTGCGTCCATGGAGTTCATTGCATCGCGGATCGTCTGCATGCCGTTCTGCGCCGCAATCTCCTGCACGGTCTTGCCCGTCAGCACGGAGAGGATGTTGTATGTCGCGCCTCTGTGCGTTTTCAGCAGCGCGGGCACGACGCGCGCAATGAGGCTCACGCCCTTTTCCAGCGCGGTCATTCCGTTTTCGCGCTCTTTCATGGCAATCTCTCTCAGGTTCTCGTTCAGCTCTTTATCCTTGCCGATCTCCTCCAGCATCGGCGCAATCTCGCACAGCGCGTCCGCCAGCTGTTCCGTGCTCATGTCCTTGAGTTTCACGCTTCATTCCTCCTTAATCCACAAAAAGGGCGGCAAAGCATCCCGCCTTGCCGCCCTCCATTCTGCGTATGTCTTTTATTCGTCCTGCTGCGTCTGTTCTTCCTGCGCGCTGGCCTGCTGCGCTTCGTCGTTGCTGAAAATCAGCACCTTGATCGGTGCATATTCGCTGTCGTCCAGGTCCGCCTGATGCGCAACGAATGTAAACGGCATCGTGCCCTCTCCCTTATCGGTGAAGGTGAAGCTCACACCGGACGTGTTCAGCGCGTTGGAAAGGTCGATCAGCAGCACGCGATCGCCGCCCATGTCGCCCACCCACACCAGAGACGGGATGTACATCTCCTTCGCGAAGGATGTCGGGAAGCGGATCTCCTTGACCGTGTCTGTGGATGTTTCCGTAACCACACCGCCCAGCGCGATAAACGTCTTCTCTGTGAATTCCAGAAACGTGCCCGTCATCTGCGCCGTGTATCCGTCGTTGATCGTGCTGCCGACGAACTCCATGCGCTTTCCGTCCGCCTCAATGCCGCGCGTCGCCGGCGTCATGGAAAACGTACCGCCTCCGCGCGTCGCACTCAGTACCGTGGTCTGTGCGCCGCGGATCGCTTCCGTGATGGCCGTTCGCAGCGTTTTTGCGTCTGTGGCCTTGGAATAATCAAAGCCCATCAGGAAAGCGCCCGCATTGAGCTGGATATGCTCAAAGGTCTCCGGGCGCAGTCCGGTAATCATTGCCATTGTGTATCACTCTCCGTTCATGGCGTATGCGTCCATTTGGAGGTTCAGATAGCACACCTTGATTTCCGGCATCTCGCTGAAAGGGAGATATTGCGCCGGCGGCGTGCCCGGGCGGATGCAAAGAAAGCCGCTCCCCGCGGGAAGCAGCTTTCCTTTGCCGATGGCCTTCAGAACCTCGTTTTTCTTTTTTGCGATTTCCTCGTATCCGTCGTCCCTGTACCAGATCCGCGCCTGCCCCGTCGCATGCGTGCCAAATTCCGGCTCGACGATGGTATAGGTGATATACGGCAGCTCTGCCGCCTCTTCGCCCTCCGCTTCGCCTGTCGGCACCGCCTCTTCCGGGTATGCAGGAAGGCCGAAGGATGACCAGAACGAATAAAGCGCCTGCTCGGTCGTCATGTCAGCTCCCACCTTTCCGCTTTGACCTGCTCAAAGTCGAATGTGGCAACCAACGGCGGCCTGCTGTCCTGGCTATTGGTGGTCACGCGGAATGTCGCTCCGTCCTCCAGCCGCTTGAATACCTCGTGATACTCCAGCCCGACGCTTTCCTTGGTCGTTACGGCATAAACCTCCGTAATCCCCTGTTTTTCGGCCACGCTGGCCGCCAGGGAGCTGTTTTTGATGACCGCCGCACGAAAGCCTTCGCCCTGCGTCCATTGTGTCTTAAAGCCTCCCAGGCCGTCCGGCACGCGGGTCTTTTTCATCTCCACGCAATCCGTCATAAACGCATCGATGAGATCATTCATAGCCCGCCCACCTTCTTCCACGGGCGAAGCCGCCCGGCGAACGCTGTCTCCCATCGGCTCACCGCTGCACTTTTGCCCGCCTGTGTGGTCGAGCCTCTTGTGTAGCTGTACCCGCCGAAGGATTCAGAGACCTTGTCCGTCTCCGGGTTCTTCTCGCACCACGTTTTAATCTCTTCGGCCAGTTCCACCACGGCCCGCGGCACGGCCATCGGATAGACCGTCCCGTCGAATACTTCATCCTGCATGTCTACGCCCGGATGCTGGTGCAGCCCGTCGTTGAACACGCTTCCCTCTACGCGGAAATACTGGTCGCATTTGAGGAAATCGACGTCGAGCGTGCCGGAAACGACCTCAAACGTGCCGCTTCTCGCAGCTCCCGGAATCAGAAACCAGTTATGCAGGCTATTGAGAATCGCTTCCAGCATCGCTTGTCACCTCACGTCAGTCCGCAGAGCCCGCAGATACGGTCACCACGGCAATGCCGTCGATGTATTCCGCCCACAGCTTCATGCCCATGATCGCGAAGCTCTCACCCACGGCCGTGGAATAGTTGCCGTTGGCATGGAATCCCAGCAGGTTGGTTTCCCCCTGCACGGTATACACAAGGCCCAGCTGCGTAAACTCGCTGTCGCCCGGATCGACGTAGTACAGATCGATGTTCTCAGTCGGCAGCGCGATCACCTTGCCGCGTGGAATGTCCGGCTCAGAGAGCAGGAACAGGGTGGAATAGCCCATGAAGTTCTGCACATAGGTCAGACCGAACTGATTCTGCACCGTGATCTGCGCATCGCCCAGGTAGTCGTAGAAGTCCAGCACATTCGCAAAGCCGATGACGTCGGTCACGGTCAGGCGCATGGTGTTGAACTTATTGATGACATTGCCCTTGGCCATCGCCAGCGCGCGCTGCCAAGTGGTCTCGGTGCTGGTCAGCGTGCCGGTGTTAAGAAAGGTGTAGAAGCTGGTGAGCACCTTGTTCTGCAGCTCGTTCAGGAACGCCCTGTCGCTTTTCTGAACAGCCAGCGCAGCACCGTACTTGTTTACATCCTCGATCGGTACAGCCTTGGCGTACTTCTCAATTTCCAGGTCGTCCTTCTTGGCCACAGAGAAGGTGGTCTTGCTGTACGGAATGACAGCGCCGGCCGGCACCGCGCCTTCTGCGAGCGTCACCTTCGCCTTTACGCTGACCAGTTGCGTGCCCGTTGCCTTGCGGATCGGGCGCATAATGCCCATGATCTTTCTCAGTGCGTCCCAGTTCTGGTTGAATCTGGAAACAAAGTCGATTTCACGCGCAGTGATTCCCTCGTAGGTGTTCTGCAGATTGGAACGCGGCGCGCTCATGGTCTCAACAGGCATATCTCATTCTCCTTTTCTTATCTCGTCTGGAACAGCTCCAGGTTTGCGGCAATCGCCGCCTGCCGTTCCGTGGTATCTTCGATCTTCATGATTTCCTCACGGGAGGAATATTTGCCGCTACTGCCCTTGGGCGGCGTTGCAACGGGTGCGCCCTTCGTCGTCGTGGTCTGGATGAAATCCGCCCACTCGGTCTTGGCGCTCTTGCTCAGGTCTTCCGCTCCCTCCAGCTTTCCGTCCTTGTCGAGCTTCATGCCGGACAGGTCGGTCGCCCTGATCACGGTATCCAGGTACTTTTCCGCAACGCCCGCTTCCTTGAGCATCGCGCGATAGGCGCCCTTCACCTTTGCGGCGTTTTCCTTCGCCGCATAATCGGACTTGGTCTTGTCGTGCGCGGCTTTCTCCGCGTCGTACTTGCCCTTCCAGTCCTCGCCGTCGCCCTTCTTCAGCTCGTCCAACTGCTTCTGAACGCCCGGAAGCTTCTCTGCGTCGGCCTTGTATGTTCTTACCTGCTCACGCAGGCCGTCCACGGTCTCCGTGTGCATTTCGATGATGGAGTCAATCTGTTCTTCGCTCAGCCCCATCGCCTTGAGTGCTTTCCTGGTCATCGCCATATATGATCCTCTCCTTTTCTTCGGGGAAGTTCTTCTCCCGGATCATTGAAAATAAAAAACGGCATTTCTTCGCCGCTTTTCCCTATGAAAAAACCGCCGATTCCATAGGATCAGCGGTATCTCGGGCATGTCTGTGCAATTTCCCGGTTCATCCTCGTTCGGATGTCCTCAATCTTTCGCGCCAGCTCCCTCTGGCCCTGTCTCGTCGGCGGAGCGGCCGCGCGCGCTTTCTGGATTTCCTTGCGCGCCCTGCGCCTGATCTTTTCGCGCTTAAACCATCTGACGATGCCCATGCTCATCCTCCTTTCAGTTCCCTTTCCATGATGTTCCTGTATTCGTCCGTGTGGTCCTCGATGGCCGGGCGGATATACGGACGCGGCTTCACATAGGCCCGGCCCACGCCCTTTCCCTTCTCCGCTTCAAATCGTTCCCACTCCGGCGGCGGCACGAAATGCGGGCCTGTGCCCAGTTCCACATACGGGGCATATTCCACATTGCTGCCCAGCTCCATCGCCTCATCGCTTACCCTGTGCGTGATGGAGTTTCGCAGAGTGCCGCCTCTGTATCCCTGTATGCCCGTCGATTCCTCTGTACCGACCGGGCATAGCTCTTTGGCGTATCCTTCCGCTTTCAGCCCGATTGTTTTAAGCGCCTTTGCCCTTGCCCGGTCCAGCCCGCGCAGACATTCGCCGGAATTGTCGATAAACGTCGCAGACAATGCCCGTCACGCTCCCTTTTTCCATTCCATCCACTCCATAAAGCTCATGCTCCTGATCGGCTTTTGCGGCAATGCATCGCCGTATTCCTGCAGGTTCGGCCTTCGCATGGCGTCCTTGTCCGGGTACCTGAGCAGCTTCGCGCGCATCGTGCACCGGCAGTTGTAGACCATTCGCGGATGCGCATCCGGATCTCCCGGATACATGATGCTGTCCGTCACAATCCGCTTTCCGTATCGGTATGTCACCACAAACGGCTTTCCTTCCGGTCTGCTCTTTTTGTCCAACAGCCTGTGGGCCTCGCGTGTATGCCCATCGAAAGTTGCAATCCATTCGCGCTCCATCTCGATGTCCATCTCTTCCGCCCGCCGGTAACTCTCCATGCGGCCCGCGTTCTGCGCGCCGGTCATGGCCGTTCGCGCGTGCGTCCTCGCCTGATTGGCGTTCATTGTCGCCACACGCTGCAGTCGCTTTGCAATCTCCTCGATGCCCTCGCCCGTGACAATGCCCGCCTCAATCTGCCGGGCAATCGCCTTCATGTTCCAGCGCTCGTCCTCTTCGATGATCACCCGCGACGGCGGCAGCAGGTCCGGCTCGTCACGCAGAAGACGCTTGACAGCATCCTCGTCATACAGCCCGAAGCCCATATTCAGGTCTGCTTCATGCTCGATGTCGAAGCTGGCCCAATTGGCGTTCATGGCAAAAACGCCCGGCGCCGCCTCGTTGATGATGTCCATCGCGATCTGGTTCACGCGCGTGAGCGTCGCCGCCAGATCGGCAAGCTGCGCTTTCCACCTGGCCCTCTGGAATACCTGGCCGCGCAGCCAGTCCCTGTATGTCGCCGCTGTGATTTTCCCATCCTGCAGCTGCTGCTGGAATTTTGCATCGTCCCTTTCGAAGCGCTTTGTGAACGCCATGTATTTTTCATATACATCGTCATAAGCCTCTTCAAACAGCGCGATGATTCTTTCCTCCAGCTCCTCGATTTTCTCATCCGTCCACTTCGCGCCCAGATCGTCCATCACGCTCGCCCTTTCCTGCGAAGCCCCGCATGATTCTGTAAAGCGCACCAAGCGCAAGCCATGCCGCTCGCAGCCTTCCAATCGGCCTCACAGACATCTCCGCAGCCAGATTTCCCTGCTCCGTCAGCATCGTGCTCACTTCAATGCGGGCAATCTCGTCGCGCCGGCCATTTTGCCACTCGATGTAGATTTTTCCGTCAGGCAGCATCGTCATCATCTTCAGGCTCCTTCTTCGTCGGTTTTTCGCCTGTCGTTCTCGTCTTTCGCCTTGCCTGCTCCTCCACAGCCTCCGTCCTCGCCTCGGCCACCTGTTCCGGCGTGAAGTTCGGGAACAGCTTGAGCAGCAGCTCATCCGGCAGATCGACGAGGCCCGCTTCCATCACAAGAATCTCGACAAGCTCCTTGCGGTTGCTTACCTTGCCTCGCTTGAATTCCGGCGTATCCTCAATGCCCTGCAGCGCAAGCAGCTGCTGCACGGCCTCGATGATCTGATACTCGAAATCGTCGGCCATGTCGTCCTGCGTCTGGTAACCGGCCTCAATGTGGTCGTTCGTCGCCGCCGCAGACAGCGTCCTCAGATCCAGCAGTCCGAAATCCTCATACATACCCGCTCGGATCTCGCTGAGGAACTTCGTGCGCGCCTCGTGCGGGATCTCCTGCGTGTGCGCCGATACCTTGCCGCCATCGCCCGTGTCCGCCGTTGCAATGTGCATCAGCTTCAGCCTGTCGCGGAACTTCGCCAGCTCGTCATCGTTCATGCCGTTATAGTTTTCCAGTATCCAGTACACCTGCGCACAGTCCTGCAGGTCGTCCGCAAAACCGCTCCGGATCAGGTCAAACGCATCAATTGCGCCGCGCATGCCCACCAGCGTGCTCTGGTGCTGTTCGCTTCCCCACAGCATCGCGATCGGCAAGGCCGGATAGTTTTCCTCCGCGATCACCATCGGCTCCGCTTCCGCCGGCGCTTTGGCCGTCGTGCGCTTGTACGGCGCCTTTTTCTCGATTTCCTCCAGCTCCTTGTCCTTCTCCTTGCGCAGCTGCGTATATCCGTCCTCTTCGTACAGCGTGATATTCAGCGGCTTATCCGCCTCCAGCTGCCAATACCTCACGCCCGCGCGCACCTTTCCCGTGTATTCGTCCAGCATCGGCGCGAACTCCGTCACCCTGAACACATGCACCCGGTCCAGGTTCCAGAACATAAAGGCGCGTCCATGGATCAGCGCGCACCTTGCCGCCTGCTTGAGGCGCGTGTCGAACTGCAGGCCCAGCTTTTTCTTGGTCTGTTCATCGCTGAATTCCACGCCGTTGCCCAGCGAATAATTGCACCGGCGCACGTTGAACATGTGGAAGAAGTTGCTGGCAATCTTGTTATTGGCCGCCGTGAAGTCCTTCACCGGCCTGCCCTTCACGGTGTAAATCACCCTGGCATATTGGTTGATCGTTACATTGCGCTGCGCGTCGTATTCGTCCGCCGCCCTTGCGGTTGTCACCTCGGCGCTCGCCTCGTGCTCCCGGATCAGCTTCTCGATAAACTCGGCCCGCTCTTTTTCTATGTCCTTGACCTTTTCAAAATCCTGATATGTCAGCATGTTCCCCCACCCCTTTTTGTTTATCCGAACGGCGATGTGTAATCCTCTATCGGCTTCACCAGCCGCTTTGTGCGTACAAAGTATCTCACGGCGTCCATCGCGTGGTCATTGGCCTTCACCGGTCGCTCATCTCCATGCTGGGCCGCTTTTGCATCCCAGACGTATGCGCCGAATTCCTGTATCGTCCGCTTGCATCCGCCCCAGAAGAGCAGCCTCTCTGTGTTGAGCATGACGGCCACATCCGCTATGCCGCGCGGCACGTCGTTGTCTGCCGTCTTCACGGTAAACCCGCGCCGCTTCAGCTCCACGATCAGCGCCGTCGCGCTCGGGTCCGGTATGACCCGATTCACATCCCGCTTTTCGATCTTCTCTTTTTTCAGCCATTCTTCCATATCGTCTGCATATTCCTGCACCGTCTTCTGCCGTCTCTCGTCCCTTCCGGAATAGTAATATTCTTTCAGGCATACCCATCTGTCTTTGCGCTTTTCCTTGCGCCATAGCAGAAAGGCCGTCGGGTTCTGTACGCCGAAGTCGCAGGATATGTAATAATCTCCCTCCGTTTCCGGCCTGTTTCTTGCGACATGCTTCTTTTTGTCGAACATGTCGTAAATCAGACCGTCCGCCGCCGCCCATAGTCCCTTGATGAAGCGAAGGAAGAAAACGCCCGTGTACTGCGCCGCATATCTGGCTAGCACTTCGGCGTCCAGCGTCAGATTGTCCGTCATCAGGAAGTGCAGATAGACCAGCTTTCTCTTCCTGCACTTGAGAATCCATTTTACGTAAAACCAGTGGAACGGACCGCCCGGGTTGCAGTTGAACCAGAACTTCGACCCCGCAACCGAGCAACGTGCTGTTGCCTGATTGACAAAGCTTTCCGGCATCAGGGCCACTTCGTCAAAGAGCACGCCCGCCAGCGTGATGCCCTGAATCAGATCTTGACTGCTTTCATCCTTGCCGCCGAAGAGGTAAAAATCGTTCGTTTTTCCCCCGCGGCTTATGATCATCATGTTTTCCGCGCGCTTTTCCCGGACTTTGTATCCCCGTGCGCGCAGCTGGCGCACGAGCGTCTTTATCACATTGCGGCGCAGGCTTTCGATGGTCTTGCCGCATATGGCGAAGTTGTATCCGTTAAAGCTTTCCATCGCCCATTCCGCGAAGGAAAATCCCATCGAAACGGTTTTGCCTGATCTGATCGCGCCATCGGCGATGATCCCGTTGTAATCGGCAAATGCGCTGCCGTTTCTCCACCAGGTGAGCACCTGCAGCTGCTTCGCGCTCAGCGGCCCCCATTTGAACTCAGGCGTTTTCGTCCTTGCCATCGCCTTCGTCCTCCGGCAGTATGTCGCTGTCGTCCGTGCCGGCGCATACCTTGGATGCGGCAGCTTCCATCTGCTCTTTCAGGCCATCGTCCGGCAGTTCGCTGTCTTCCCTCGATGTATCGGGCTTTTCGCGCCACTTTTCCGGCTTTCTGTTCTTCATCCAGAAGATCTGCGCCGTCACATTTGCCGGTATATGCACCTCTTCAACTGCCGATTGAAGCTCTTCGGTCACGATCTTTCGGCCCTTCTCGTCGTAATGCTCTTTCTTGACCTTGAATACTTTTTTGACCTCAACCGTGTATCCCTGGGTCATGTCAAAGAGCCTGTGTTCCACCTGTCTGTCCGCTACATCGCGCGCGCGTTTTAGGGCTGCCGAAATTGCCGGAAAAGAATCACGCCATACGCGCAGCGTCGAGTACGCCACGCCCATGTTTTTTGCGATCTCCTGATCCGTGCAGCCGTCCATCGCCCATCCCTCGATGCGCGTCAGACCTTCTTTCTCCAGCCAAGGCGCAGACTTGCCGCGCGGCTTAGGCGTCCCCTTGCTCTTGGTCTGCGTTTTCCGTTTCCCCGCCGTCTTTGCCACGCGCTCATCTCCTTTCCTCCGCTGTGAACCCACGGTCCCGCCTCTCCGTATTTGTAAGGTTCCTGCCCGCCGCGTCGTGGAAGGAACACGCGCGGCACCCTCTGATGGTATGAAAAAGGAGCAGCGCCGCGCTCGGCCTGCTCCCTTGACATCTGTTTTTCATGGTTTCCCTGAGTATGATTATATCACATGATCGCCGACTGCAAAAGTCTGCAAAAACCTGCAAATTTTCAAAGGCTGTTTTTCCTTTGTGCCGCCTTGTTTTTTCGGTTTCTTTTTGCAAAAATTTCCGCCCTGTAGTTCCAGCCCGTCCGTCGGCTGATTCCGGCAAAATCCGACGCGCCCTCCACACTCATGCGGCGAAGGTAATAATTGCGGCAAAACTCTTTCATCTCGGCCTTCATGCCGGACCGGGCAATGATCTTTTCGCATCCTCGAATCATGGTTTCAAGCGTCCGCTCTTCCCGCGCAAGCTCCTCCAGCAGCGCTTCGCAGTCTCTTCTGCTGCCATCCAGGCCGCACGGTTCCCGGCTCCCGCCCGGCATGCCCGTCAGGTTCGGCGATCGGTACCCGCCCTTCGGCGCGATCTCGTCGCACTTTGCGCGCAGGCGCGCCACCTTGCCCACCTGCACCCGCGCCGCCTCCAGCGCGCAAAGCTCGCTTTCCCGCATCCCCTCAAACCCCTTTCCCGTCATCGTTATGCCGCGGATGCTCATCCGTTACCCCCCCTCGCCGCCTGAATCACAATCTCAAGCGCCTTCGCTCTTTCACGGTACACCCGCGCCCATCCTGCGCATTTCCCGTCGCAGTCCAGCGGCCCTTCTGCCAGATCCCCGGCCAGCCTCCGGCAGCGCACGGCCTCTTCCGACGCGATATGAATCGCCTCTTGCAGGGTCATTTCGCTCATACGTCGCCCTCCTTCCTGTGAAGGCTCCTTTTAGGATCAAAGCCATCCGGGTATCGCTCCATCAGCTTGCTGATATTGGTCTTGAATACCTCGTCCAGCGTCGTGCCCAGCACCTCACACAGCAGCGCCAGATACCAGGCTACGTCTCCCGCCTCTTTGATCAGCTTCTCCCGGTTCATCGGGTGATTGTGGAAGATCTGCTTTTTGATTTCGTCGGCCACTTCGCCCGCCTCGCCGGCAAGGCCAAGGCCTGCATTGGCCAGCTTTCTGCACCTTGGCTTCGCCGTGCGCATCGCCAGTTTCTGGTATTCATTTCCCGTCATGCTCTTCCTCCTTTTCTCCTCTCCTCGGCACGATCACATGCAGGCAGCCTTCCGGCACGTCCTCCTGCTCCTCCAGCATCTCGTCCATGTTCATCTGTCCATTCAGCTGTCCGGCCGCCGCTTCCGGCTTTTCCTCGTCCGGCCAGCCGAATACCGTGAAATTGGTCATACTTGCTAGGTAATCCCGGATGGCGTATCCCTCTTTCTTGGCCATCGGCTTGATGATCGCCGTCGTGATCAGACCGTCGCCGACGATGATCAGCGGTTCACCGTCGATGTTCTCGCTGGCGTGATAGCTCGTATAGCCCTCCGTCTTTTCCGCTGCGGCGATATACGCCTGCTCTACGAAGAACATACCGCCCTCATACATCAGCGGGAGAATGGCCTCGCCGCGATAGCTGATCTCCCAGCCCGGATGCAGCTCGATGAGCTGGTTTTTATATTCGCTCATCGGGCACATGCGGCTGTCCTTCATCGGTTTGAGTTCGATCGGAATATCCTCTTCCACGTCCGGCCAGTCAAAGAGCGTCTTGATGCTCTTAGGCGTGATCGGCAGCTCCTCCGCCG
>JAGBBE010000141.1 GCA_017938645.1 Clostridia bacterium | reverse complement strand
GCTGCATCAATCTTTCTCAGCAGATGATCCTTGGGTACGAGCATATCGGTACTCAGCATTTCGATTGCTTGACGCTGTTCCATTTCCTTTTTCAGCATTATCATCACCTGCTTCTATATATACCAAAAAAGGCCGCTGCTTCCGACCTTTTTTGACAATCTGAGCGAACCCGAATGGGTTCGCTCTTTTTTGTTATTCAGCATGGAAGGCAAAGAATGAAAGCGTGCCTTCCGTTCCGATCTTTTCATAAACAACCGATTGGCCGAGGCTTTCCGCGATGCCGTCCACAAGAAGCTGAGGCGGAGCATCCTCGTTGGTGGCAAACACCAGAGCGCTGTCCGCCCAGTCAGAAAGATGGAAGTCGCCGGTGTCAAAGCCATAATGCTCCAGCTGCTGACGCCATCCCGGCATGCGGCAGTACCAGTCGCCCCAGATGGCGGTGTTGATGGGAATACCCGCGCTTACGTCCGGCATGAGGCGGGTATCGCGCAGAAGATTGGGCGTGCGAACGATCAGCCTGTCCGGATTCTTGAGCGCATAGACTTCCAGCTCAGCTTCCCGCTGCTGGGAAATGGAATCCGGCTTCTCGTCCAGCACATCCAGCGTGAGCAGCGCGTCCATGCCCGCCGTCAGCGCAAGCGCGGCGCACAGCACGGCAGAAACAAGTTTTTTCTGCGGCAGATTAGTGCGCAGCGCCAGTGCCAGCAGAGTGGCTCCGCAGGGAAAGAACACCGTGTCCAGCCCGCGGAACAGCACCCGTCCGCGCCAGCACAGATAAATCAGCATAACCAGTCCGCCCAGAAGCGCCAGAAGCGCTGCAATGGACGAAAGACGGCTTTTGTCATCACCAAGGAAAATCCAGAGGGAGAGGATCAGCAGGAACACAATGGCGTATCCATACCGCGGAGAGGAACGGAGGAAATCGCCCAGCTTTTTGAATACGCCGGCTTTCGGCTCGCCGTTGTAGGCCTGACGCATCGCGTCGAAGGCCTCGCGGTCGACGTCCGTGTCCCAGAAATACCACTGCTGCACCAGCTGCGTCTGCAAGTCCGTCAGACCGCTGTCGCTCTGGACTGCAGGCGCGGCGTCCTGTTCAAAGCTGGTGTAGTCAAAAAGTTCAATACGGCTCTGCTGCCAC
The DNA here is from genome assembly GCA_017938645.1 of Clostridia bacterium. Next base: position 16,521 of record JAGBBE010000141.1, on the reverse strand, counting down.
TTGAGCGTGTCACGCTCGCCGCGCGCGGTGATTTCCCATTCGCGCACGCCTGCAAAAACCGCCAGCAGTCCGCAAAGCACCGCACAAGCCATCACAACCGGGCGGATGGAACGTTTGTCCCGGATTCTCCGGGCTGCATACCACGTGAGCGAAAGCAGGCAGTAGGCCAGAATGGGCAGTGCCGTCATCTGACGCAGCGAGTAGGCGCCCAGAAACAGTGCGCATGCCCAGAACAGGCACGCCATGCGCCCTGTGCGCGTTTTCGTCTTTTCAAGCTCCATCAGCTGCATCACCGCCGCCGCACCCGCAAGCGCCGCCGTGGTGGTATAGCTCAGCCTCGCGCAGGCAAAGGCCGCAAACACGCCCAGATACAGTCCGCTTCCGATAAAACCCTTCCACGATCCCAGCCGGATGGCGCTTTTCACCGTCACTGCCGCGCTCAGCCAAAGCAGTCCCAGTTGAAAGACGGAAAACCACGCGATGCCCGGAAGCGCCGTGCTCAGGCCATAGAGAATCCATGCCAGAAAGGTGTGGGTATACAGCGTAAAGCTGACCGGCGTTCCGCCTTCGAACCCCATAAAGCCCTTGACGAAAAGCATGTCATCCGAGTTCTCATAGCGAAGTCCGCCCACAGCGGCCAGGCCAACAAACAATACCGCCGCCGTCAGCGCGCCGACAAGCCACGGAACCATCCAGCGAAAGCGCCTGTACATGGCATTTTTCTCCTTTCGTTTCAGTGGGTTCATCATACTGAATCGGGCCTGAAAAGTCAAGCAAAGCTTGACACCGCGCCACGAAAGTGATACGCTAATTGCGCTGTCGGGCGGCCAGGCGATCGCGCAGTTTCGGCTGTGAGGAAAGTCCGAGCATCACAGGGCAGGGTGCCGGCTAACGGCCGGTGGAGGCAACTCCAAGGAAAGTGCAACAGAAACAAACCGCCCCATGTTTCGGCATGGAGCAAGGATGGAAAGGCGAGGTAAGAGCTCACCCGCAGCCTGGAGACAGGTTCGCGCTGTAAACCCCACCTGATGCAAGGTCCGATCAGAAGCGATACGGCGGCCCGTCGTGCTTCTAAAGAGACCGCTACGACCGTGCGGCAACGCGCGGCCAAGATAGATGATCGTCCAACGACAGAACTCGGCTTACGACCGCACCGGCAGCATGTTTTCCGTTTTCTCCAAGCGCGCCCCATGGCCCGCTTTTTTCAGTTGCAGCCTTTTTTCAAAGGAGTGTTGAATGATGCAGCGCAGTCAAAATCGCTTCTGGGCTTTTGTTCCCGTTCTTTTCAGCGTGCTGTCAGGCGTGATGTTTCTGGCGATTCTGCTTCTGCTCTTGGGCGGCGAACCCTATCTGCGGCAGTTTTACCAGAACCGCAGTCTGCTGAACAACCTCGTATTGTGGGTTGCCGCGCTGGGCGGCGTCGGCGTGCTGGAACTCATCCAAGCCAAATGGGGTCAAAGCGTGCGTTCCAGCGAGAAAAAAACGCTGTGGCTGACAAGGCTGATCTTTCTGATGGTGCTGGCTGCGCAGTTCATAGTAGCACGCGCATGCTGGTACAAGATGGGCTGGGACATTTCGGTGGTGTACACCACCGCCGAGGAGCTTGCACGCGGCCAGGCACTCAGCAATCCGGATTACTTCCAGCTCTGCCCCAACAACGCTCCTCTGACAATTCTGCAGTTTATCCCGATGTGGGTCGCGGTAAAGATCGGGCTGGCGGTTCCCTTTGTGGTGCTTCCCTACATCGACGCGGTGCTTCTCAACGCTGCGGCCTATGCAGGCGTACGCTGCGTGCAGACGCTCACCAAAAGCCGTACGGCCAGAGGCTTTGCGCTTGTCGTATCCATTGGCTGGATTGCCATGTCTCCCTACATTCTCTATCCCTACACCGACAGCTTTGCCATTCTCTTCCCCGTGCTTGCACTGTATGCTTTTCTGCGTCTGAAGCAGCCGGTTCTCAAGGGCTTTGTGGTTTCGCTTCTGTGTTTCTTCGGCGCATCCATCAAGCCCACGGTGCTCATTTTGCTGATTGCGCTGGCCATCCTGAGCGTGTGCCGTTTCTTTGCCGACCGGGATTATTCCAAAAAGACCCTGCTGCGTGCTCTGGCGGTGATTGCTGCGGTAATCATCGGCATGCTTCCAGGCAAGCTCTTTCAGGACGGAACCACTGCCTATCTGGCCGGCGAGTCCACGCCTCAGGGCCAGCTGAGCGAAACCCACTACCTGATGCTGGGCATGAACGGCGAGACCTACGGCGGTCACTCGCCTGCGGACGTGGAGTTTTCCACCTCGTATGAAACCCTCAGCGAGCGCCGCGCGGCCAACATCCGCCGCGCATGGGAACGCCTGACGGAACGCAGCCTGCTTGAAAATCTGCATTTCTTTGCCGTCAAGACCTTCAAGGCCTATGCCGACGGGTCCTTCGCCTCTCATTCGAGCTTTCTTGAACTGGAGGTGCCAAAGCGCACCGATGCGCTGAGCAAATTCCTTCGCAGCTTCTACTTTGAAGACGGCGCATACATGCCCTATTGCCAGACGGCGGCGCAGTGCCTGTGGCTGATGCTTCTTCTGCTGTGCGCGCGTTCGGGAATCCGTCTTCGCAGGAATCCTGCGGCTGCACTTCTGGGGCTTACGCTGCTGGGCGTCACGGCGTATCTGATGCTGTTTGAGGTCTGGCCGCGCTACCTGTTCCTCTATGCGCCGTTCTATGTGATCCTTGCTTCTCTGTCGCTGGAGAAGCCCTTGTCATTCAAACGCTGATTATGGTACAATAGCAGAGCTTCGCGGGGGTGGGTATTTTCCATCCTCGCTACTGCGCATTACAGACATTTTTGATTGAAAATAAGGAGAACGCCGATGTATCTGATCGTTGGTCTGGGAAACCCGGGAAGCAAGTACGCCCACACGCGCCACAATGTGGGCTTTGACGTGCTGGAAGCGCTGAGCCGGAAGCTGGGCGTCTCCATCAGCCGCGAAAAGGACGAAGCGCTCGTGGGCGAGTGCTTCGTGGGCGGACAGAAGGTAATCCTCGCTCTGCCGCAGACCTATATGAATCTGAGCGGCGAGGCCGTCAGCCGCCTTGTGCGCTGGTACAAAATCGAGCCTGAAAACCTGCTGGTGGTGTATGATGACATCGACATCCCGCAGGGCAATATCCGCATCCGCAAAAACGGCAGCGCCGGTACGCACAACGGCATGCGCTCCATCGTGGGACTGCTTGGATACGAAAACTTTCCGCGACTGCGCGTAGGCGTAGGCCAAAAGCGGGAAGGCTATGAACTGGCCGACTGGGTGCTTGGGCACTACATCGGCGAGGAGCAGGAAGTGGCCGACAAGGCCTTCCAGCAGGCTGCCGAGGCCATTGTGGAGTATATCGAACATGGCATCGACAGCGCCATGTGCAAGTACAATACCAAGAAGCCCAAAAAGCAGAAGCCTGAACCCAAGAGCGAAGAAGGAGCCGCCGAATGAACGAAGGCCTTTTTACCGCCTATTACGACCTGCCTCAGTGGAAAAAGCTGCTCAGCCGCCTGAACGCAGGCGACTGCACGGCGCTTTCGGAAATTGCCGAAGGCGAACGTCCCTTTGCAGCAGCCGCTCTTGCGCACCAGACCAAGCGTCCGGTGCTGCTTGTTGCGCCTACGGAGCTGGTGAGCCAGCGTCAGGCGCAGGATATCGAGCGTCTTGTGGGCGGCGGCAGCGCCGTGCTGCCTACGCGCGACGTGCAGTTCAGCCGTGCCGCCATGAGCCGCGAGAGTACGTGGCAGCGCTTAAGCGTGCTGGACCAGCTGGTGCAGGGCCGTGTGAAGGTGCTCTGCGCGGGCATCGACGCGCTTCTGGACCGCTGCGCGCCCGCTGATACCTTCCGCAAAGCCGTTGTCACCATCGGCGAGGGCGAGCGTCATCCGCCGGAAAAGCTGATTGAAAAGCTCATGAGCATGGGCTATGAGCGCGTCCCTATGGTCGAAGGTCAAGGGCAGTGCGCCATGCGCGGCTCCATTCTCGACGTATTCCCGGCCAACGCGCCGGAAGCCGTGCGCATTGAGTTTTTTGACGATGAAGTCGACAGCCTGCGCCGCTTTGACTGCATCAGCCAGCGCAGCATCGCGCGTATCAAAACCGTTCGCCTCTCGCCTGCAACAGAATGTCTGATCACCGACGCTGAAAGTGCTGCCGACCGTCTCAAAGCCGCGCTGGACAAGGGCGTTGGCCATGCCATGGAGGAGAAGACCGACGACGGACGCGGCGTACCTGTGCATGAGGAAGACGTCGAAGGCCTGCCCGCGCTGGATGATTTCTTAAGCGAGCTGGACGCGCTGGAGCTGACCGAGGATATTCTCAAAACCGGCGAAGTGCCGAAGGACGAGGGCAAAAAGGCAGTCAGCGAGGACGAATACAACTGGAAGCGCCATCTGGACGACGTAGACCGCGTGCGCGCCGGGCAGTCCATCCGCACTGCGCCGATGTGGATGAACGTGCTGGTGGAAAACACCGTAACCATAACGGATTATCTGAACGATCCCATCATTCTGCTCGACCGTCCGGATCAGTATGCCGCACGCCTGCGCGCCGCTCAGGACAGCTTCACCGAAGCCTACGAGGACGCGCGATTCCGCGGAGACGCCTTTGACGCGCAGCAGGAGCTTCTTTTCACCTATGATGATTTGCTCGCCGATTGGGCAAAACATCCTTCCATCACGCTTTCGGACGTCATTTCCACCTCCGGCCGCGTGCGCCCCACCGACGCCATCGCCTTTGGCTCCAAGCCTGCCATGCCCTATCAGAGCCGCCTGGAGCCTCTCGTTCAGGACATCGCCAAATGGAAGGAAGCTGGCTATGCCATCATCCTGCTCACCGGCGGCGAGGCGCGCGGACGCAGACTGCAAAAGGCGCTGGAGGAACAGGGCGCGCCCTCGAGCTACACCGAAACCCTCGACGGCAACCTCATCGTGCGCGAAGTGATGCTGCTGCCGGTGGCCTACGGCAAGGGCTTCATCCATCACGATGCAAAGCTTGTGGTGCTCAGCGACACCGACATCTACGGCACCGCCTATCAGCGCGCCAAGAAAAAACAGAACGCAGGCGAGCGCATCGCCAGCTTTACCGACCTCAAGGTCGGCGACTACGTGGTGCACGACCTGCACGGCGTGGGTCTGTACAAAGGCGTCGTGCAGCTGGACAGCGACGGCTCCAAGCGCGACTATCTGCTGATTCACTACGCCGGAACCGACAAGCTCTACGTGCCTGCCGACCAGTTCGACCGCGTGACCAAGTTCATCGGCGCGGAGCACAATCTGCCCAAGCTCAACCGTCTCGGCGGTCAGGAGTGGGAGCGGCAGAAGAGCAAGGTCAAGGCCGGGCTCAAGAAGCTGGCGTTCGACCTGGCGGAGCTGTACGCCAAGCGCTCCAAAAACACCGGCTATGCCTTTGCGCATGAAAACCCGTGGCAGCAGGAATTTGAGGACATGTTCCCCTACGAGCTGACTGAAGATCAGCAAAAGAGCGTGGCCGAAATCGAGGCCGACATGGAAAGCCCGCGCAACATGGACCGTCTGCTGTGCGGCGACGTGGGCTACGGCAAAACCGAGGTGGCTCTGCGCGCCGCCTTCAAGGCTGTGGTGGAAGGCAAGCAGGTCGCCATCCTTGCGCCCACCACCATCCTCGTCCAGCAGCACTACAACACCATTAAGAAGCGTTTCAAGGGCTTCCCTGTCAACTTTGACATGCTCAGCCGATTCCGCACCGCCAAGGAACAAAAGGAAATTGCCCGCAAGCTCAAAGAGGGCGAACTGGATCTGGTGGTCGGCACGCACCGTCTGATCAACAAGGATGTGCAGTTCAAGGATCTGGGCCTTCTCATCGTGGACGAGGAGCAGCGCTTCGGCGTGAGCCACAAGGAGCACATCCAGCACATGAAAACGCGCGTGGACGTGCTCACTCTCTCCGCAACACCCATTCCGCGCACGCTTCACATGAGCATGGTGGGCATCCGCGACATGAGCATTCTGGAAACGCCGCCGGAGGAACGCCTGCCGGTCAAAACTTATGTGATGGAGTACTCAGACGCGGTCATCCGCGAGGCCATCCGGCGCGAAATGGCGCGCGGCGGTCAGGTGTACTTCCTATATAACCGCGTGCGTTCCATCGCTCAGATGCACGACCGCATCAAAACGCTGGTGCCCGACGCGCGCATCGGCATTGCACACGGACAGATGAAGGAAAGCGCGCTGGAGGACATCATGCTGGACTTCTACGCCGGCGCGTACGACGTGCTTCTGTGCACCACCATCGTGGAAAGCGGTCTGGATGTGCCGGACGCGAACACGCTGATCGTCTTTGACGCAGACCGTTTCGGCCTCAGTCAGCTGTATCAGATCCGCGGACGCGTGGGCCGCAGCAACCGTCAGGCCTACGCCTACTTCACCGTGCGCGGCGGCAAGATGCTCTCCGAAACCGCCGAACAGCGCCTTTCCGCCATCCGCGAGTTTACCGAGTTCGGCGCAGGCTACCGCATCGCCATGCGCGATCTGGAAATCCGCGGTGCAGGCGACGTGCTGGGTCCCCAGCAGAGCGGACATTTGTCCACCGTTGGTTACGACATGTACGTCAAGCTCATTGAGCAGGCCGTGGGCGAAGTGCAGGGCATCGAGCAGACGCCCGAGCTGGACACCCGCGTGGAACTCAAGGTGGATGCTTTCCTGCCCGAAAGCTATGTGCCGCAGGAAAAGCTGCGCGTGGAGATCTACAAGCGCATCGCCATGATTCAGGACGAAAACGGCAGGCTGGACATCGAAGAGGAACTCATCGACCGTTTCGGCGATGTACCGGAACCTGTGGAGAACCTCATGCGCATCGCGCAGCTGCGCGGCATGACTCGCAGGCTGGGCGTAAGTCTGCTGACTCTGCGCGCCGACGGCGTGCACATGCGGCTGGATGAAAAATTCCTGCCCGACCCTGCGCTTCTCTTTGAAGCCGTGACCCGTACCGACAAGCGGCTCAAGTTCAACGTTGGAAAGCTGCCCGAGCTGGTGCTCACCCAGCCGAAAATGGATGCTGAAAGCGCCTTGCACACGTCCATTTATGTGATGACGAAGGTGTATGAGGAGCTTAAAAACCTCAGGGAGCAGCAGAAAGCTGCGGCGGAAGCCGGAGAATGACATGACAAAACCCGCCTGCATAATGCAGACGGGTTTTTCGTATCCATTTTCTGGTTACAGCCATTCGGCCGGCTTAATCGTCAGTGTACTTGCGTCGCTGCCTTCCATCTCCATGGTCAGCAGAGCTTTTTCGCCCGTGATCAGGCGGGGCTGGCTCTGATTGCGGCTCATCACGAACGCGGTACCCACAACCTCTACGTTAAACTCGCTCATCAGATCAATCATTCCCTTGGCAGTACCGCCGGCCTTGAGGAAGTCGTCCACGATCAGCGCGCGCTGGCCTTCCTTGACCGCGCGGCGGCTGAGGCTCATGGTTTCGATATGTCCGCCGGAGCCGCTGACGTAGTTGATGTTCACCGCAGAGCCCTCGTACACTTTGCTGGAGCGGCGGGCAATGACCAGCGGCACGCCCATCGACTGCGCGGCCATGAGCGCAACCGGGATGCCCTTGGTTTCCATGGTGAGCACGAAATCAGGCGCAGCGTCATAGAACTCGCCTGCGATGATGATGCCCATCTGGCGGACGATATCCGGCATGCTCAGAATATCGCTGAGGTAGAGGAATCCGCCGGGCAGCAGACGGCTGGACGACTGCAGCTCCTTGCACAGATCCTGCAGGAAGGAGATCGCCGCCTCACGCTCCATGTACGGACGATAGCGCACGCCGCCCGCAGCGCCGGTTACGGTATCCAGACGGCCCAGCCCAAAGGACTTGTACACATCGCGCAAAATATCGATGTCTTCGCTCAGCGTCGACTTGGCTGCGCCAAAAAGCTCGCAGAAGTGCGAAAGCGTGTGAATCTGGTTAGGGGATGCGGTCAGCAGCTTCGTCAGCGCCGCCATTCTTTCATTGCGTCGAATACGTTCCAAGGTAAACACTCTCCCAGAGCAAAATATCCTGATCATTATACCACACAAATCTGAATATTTCCACTCTTTTTTCATCCGAACGTTCGTTTTCTTTTTCATCTGCACAGCACTTCGAAACGGATGTAAATTGTGCTCCAAATCGGCTCGGGCATTGACAATCAGCCGCCTGCTGACTATAATATCATCGTGACTTTACACGACTGCACCGTTCGAAGGCCGGACGGTGCGGCTTTCTATTGTCTTTGTGAAGTCGAAAAGCGGCACTGCCGTTGAAAGGAGAACCCTGACCATGGCTGAAGAAAAGAAAGTTATCCTCACCCGAGAGGGCTATGAAAAACTGGAAAAAGAGCTGGACTATTATGTAAGCGTCCGCCGCAACGAAATTTCCGAGCAGATCGCCATCGCCCGCGGTTTCGGCGACCTGAGTGAAAATGCCGAATATGACGAGGCCAAGAACGAGCAGAGCCGTATCGAAGCCAAGATCGTCGAGATGGAAAACACGCTTCGCAACTGCATCGTGGTTGAGGACGACGAAGTATCCACCGACACCGTGGGCGTTGGCAACAGCGTAAAGGTCTACAATGAGACCCTCAAAATGGAGCAGGTTATCACCATCGTAGGCGCCAACGAAACCGACCCTGCCAATCTCAAGATCTCCTCCGACAGCCCCATCGGCGCTGCTCTGCTCGGCTCCAAGGTGGGCGACACCGTGTCCGTGGAAGTACCCATGGGCCTCATGAAGATGAACGTGCTGGAGATCAGCCGCTGATTCCATTTTTGCCTTACACATTAAGGAGAGTTCACAGAATGTCCGAGAACATGGAAAACCTCAATCAGGAACAGATTCAGCAGCAGCTCAGCGAGCAGGAAACCATCCGCCGCGAAAAGCTGCAGAAGCTGGTGGAAGCGGGCAATGATCCCTATACCATCACCCGCTACGACCGCACCCACACCTCCGTGGAAATCGTCGAAAACTTTGACGCGCTGGAAAACCAGTCCGTCAGCATCGCCGGCCGCATGATGGCCCGCCGCATCATGGGCAAGGCTTCTTTCGCCCATCTGCAGGACAATGACGGCAAGATCCAGATCTACGTCAAGCGCGACGACGTGGGAGAAGACGTCTACGCCGACTTTAAGAAGGATGACATCGGCGACATTTTCGGCGTAAAGGGCACCGTATTCAAGACCAAGACCGGCGAAGTCAGCGTGCATGCCACCGAAATCGTGCTGCTTTCGAAGTCTCTCAAGCCCCTGCCGGAAAAGTTCCACGGCCTGACCGATACCGACATGCGTTACCGTCAGCGCTACGTGGACCTGATCATGAATCCCGAATCCAAGGATGCTCTGGTGAAGCGCTCCAAGATCATCAATGCCATCCGCCGTTATCTGGACACCCAGAACTTCATCGAGGTTGAAACCCCTGTTCTGGTGCACAACGCCGGCGGCGCGGCTGCCCGTCCCTTCATGACCCACTTCAACGCTCTGGACGTGGATATGAAGCTGCGCATCTCCCTTGAGCTCTACCTCAAGCGCCTGATCGTGGGCGGCATGGAACGCGTGTACGAAATCGGCCGCGTGTTCCGCAACGAGGGCATCGACACCCGTCACAACCCCGAATTCACCCTGATGGAGCTCTATCAGGCCTACACCGATTACCACGGTATGATGGACCTGACCGAGAACATGTACCGCTACGTGGCGCAGGAAGTGCTCGGCACCACCACCATCGTCTACAACGGCGTGGAAATGGATCTGGGCAAGCCCTTTGAGCGCATCACCATGCTTGATGCCGTGAAGAAGTACTCTGGCGTGGATTTCAACGAAATCCACACCCTGGAGGAAGCACGCGCCATCGCCAAGGAGCACAACATCGAGTTTGAGAAACGTCACAAGAAGGGCGACATCCTCAACCTGTTCTTCGAGACCTACGTCGAGGAACACCTGATCCAGCCCACCTTCGTGATGGATCATCCCATCGAAATCTCTCCGCTCACCAAGAAGAAGCCCGGAAATCCCGACTATGTCGAGCGCTTCGAGTTCTTCATGAACGGCTGGGAAATGGCCAACGCCTACTCCGAGCTCAACGACCCCATCGACCAGCGCGAACGCTTTGCCGCTCAGGAAGAGCAGTTCAAGCAGGGCGACGAAGAGGCCAACCACACCGACGAGGACTTCCTCAACGCGCTGGAAATCGGCATGCCTCCCACGGGTGGTATCGGTTATGGCATTGATCGTATGGTAATGTTGCTGACGGATAGCTCGAGCATCCGCGACGTGCTGCTGTTCCCCACCATGAAGCCGCAGGATAACTGAGGCGTTGTGAGATAAGGGTTTGAGCAACTTCAGACCCTGAAAAGTACACCAATTACACCAATTGGTACACCATTTTACAACTTAAAACATGCTGAAAAGCATAAAGGATTAAAGAACTTCCTGAATCAGCATCCTCGAATGAGGGTGCTGATTTTTTTGCATAAAGCAAGAGACCAGACGGACTGGTCTCTATTGAGGTTTATTCTTCGTATCTTGCGGCGATGTCCGCCAGCGCCTTCTTCATGCCTTCCTTAACGCTGTCAGGCCCGATGATCCGCACAGTCTTTCCAAGGCCGAACACCCAGCCATAGAACTGATTGCTCACTGCAACGGGGACGGTGATTCTGAAGTGTCTGTCATCCTCTTTCATGACCACCACATCGCGGCCAAAGCGATCCATCACAGCACCCATCATGCGATTCTGGAACACCATCGTCACAGGAATGATCTCGCCGCCGAACATGCTAAAGGTGTACTTGGAGTAAGCGGACATGTCCACCTTCTCAAAAGCCTCCGCCCCTTCGCGCTCAATCACAACGCCAATCTGAGTTGTCAGCTCCTGCACATCCTCCATCTTGTCTACACGGAAGTGCTTGAACTTGCCGCCTTCGTAGGCCAAGAGGTAGTAGTTGTCATCGGTATAGATCATGGCCCAAGGGCTTGCGGTGTAGCGTTCACCCTTCTTGAAGTAGCGGCGCTGCTTCTTCAAATCGTAGTCAAAATACTGGAAGCTGATCTGAGCGTTCTTCGCAATAGCAGAGTGGATGGTGTCAACATTGCGGAACAGGAACTTGCTGACGCTCTTAACGCGATTGGCGATAACCACTTGGCGCTGAAGTGTGCTGGCTTCGTATTTGCTGCATTGGCTTTCCAGCTTCTTGATCAGATCACGTGTCTTGGCTTCAGACAGAAACTTGGAAGACTGGATCGCGTCAATGATCATCTTCAGCTCGGAGAGTTCAAAAGTGCGGCTGCCAACAGAGTATTCGCGGTTCTGCCCCTGCGGCACAGTCACATCCAGATACTCGCTTTCTCTGAAAGCACGGATGTCATCATAGATGCTCTTGCGTTCAGCCTTAATGCCGCGCATGGACAAAAGCTCAAGGATACGCGCCATCGTAATGCCGTGATTGGCGTCCGTCTCTTGCTCAAGGATCTCCTTGAGTGCAAATAACTTCATCTTCTGTCCTTCAGACTTAGACATGGGTACAACTCCTTACAACTTTCTACAACTTCATATATCTCAACATGAACTTCCTTCTAAATCACGTTTGTTTAGCACTCGAATTACATTCCTTGCATTTTAGAGACAATGATTGCAGCGGTGATATTAGCACCAGCATTGAGCAGAAAATCTTTCAGAGCAGCTAATGCAGCCTTAATAATTCCAGGCTTCTTGTTCTTCATTACTTTGGCTGACAATTCGTCCACCAATTCAATAGCTTGTTCTTTGTTTTCGTCATCAATATTTTCTTTTTCCAATGAGGTTTTGATTTCCTCAACCAATTTTGTCATATCATCAATACTAAAGGTCAATTCGTTTTGGTTTCCACTTACAATTTGCGACTTGTTTACACTCCCATTTATCACATTTCCATAGTAATTATTGATTTGTTGTGGAACAAAACGCGCGGAAGCTTCCTCGTCTTTATTAAACCTCATGCCCTCACCTATAATACCTTTTTCTTCAAGCCGAATAGTCCATTCTAATAAGCAGTTTTTTACTTTTTCGATTATTGATTTTAGTTTGTGTGTGCTGACAAGCAGAGAATAATTTGTCGGAAAAGGTGAATCGCACTGTTCATCAAGCATTGCATTTATATCACCAGAGAAACTTATTGTAAAACGGTCTTTTGCCTTCTCGTGGAGTTCAAGAATATCTCCAATTGATTCGATGAGTTTCCTGTTGCATAATACCTCTTCGAGTTTACTGTCCTGAACAACTACAGGAACCCAACCGCGATAAGGGTTCCAAGCTTGCAGCTGACCCTTGACTTTTCTGTACTCAGGAACGCTTTCTTGAGCACCCTCATAACCGTTCAGCTCCTGCTGTATCCAATTATCAAACTCGGTAAGTTTTAGTTTAGCCGCAATTAAATGCGCTTTCCGTAAAGCAATTAATATATCACAATCTTGTTTCAACACATCATACTGCAAATCAAGAACCAAGCTATCCATATACGACTCCTTTAGGTATAGATGAGCATTTTTGACATTTACATTATACCATACTCTTTGGTTTTCCGTATGAATCTTCCAGAACAATCGCCCTTTTTTGAAAAACATCAAAAATTTTGATATAATATAAATATCGAAAAGGAAAAATGTAAAACACTGTTGGACAGAGTGAGACAGCCTGTCCAGTGTATTTCGCATACTCCTTTGGAAAGGAGATGAGATTATGGCGCAAATTGCTATTCGCTTATCCGAACAAGAGAAAGAGAAACTTGCGGCCAGCGCCGCCGCAAATGATCTCACCATTTCGCAAATCCTGCGCAGCCTCATCCGCAAATATCTTGGAGGTTTGGACAATGGATGAAGAACTGGAATTTGAAAAAGACTGGCTGAGCGTTGAAAAGCTTGAGTTCAAACTGCTCACATTGATCACAGTGCTTGCGGACAATCATCTGGCGTATCGCGGCACGCTTTCAGACATGTGCAGCTTTCTTGGACTGGCTACGCGGAACAACCGAACAAATCAAGCCATCAAAGCGGCGATCCAAAACCTTGCGGACGCATAGCTGATCAAAACCATCAAAGACGGCAACACCTGGACGCTCACCCTGAGCAAGAGTGCAGAAAGAAAAAGCCAGATCATCCGCATCAAGAAAGAGTGGGTGCTTGCGGCGAAGGGTTGCGCCGGAGCTGGTGTTGACTGGACTGTTGTCCTGAAGGTCTGGCTCTACCTGATCGACAACCGGCAGGAGATCATCACATCAAGCCAGATCGCAGAGGCGCTGGCGGTAAGCGCCAGCACCGTATCAAAAGCCAAAACGGTTCTGACAAAGGATCTGGAAGCCATCAAGAGCCAAAGGATCAACAAGCAAACATCAGACGGCGGTTTTTACTGTCTTGGATCAAGCATCGATGTCAAGGCATGGATCGACGAATGACCGTTGTGTGCCGTCTGACGAAAAAAGTGTGTATTTTGGCTTCGTGTAAATAGATAAAATATTCTCTCACCTAAAATACACACTTTTTATTGCGGCTGGACGCTCCACCTCTGGTGGAGCGGTCACAGCCCAGCAAGCAGCGTTGCCCGGGGCAACGCGCTTGCGTCAATCAAAAGAAGAAAAGAGGAAAATAAAGATGAACAAGTATAAAGGTAAAGTGGAAGTCCTGCGTCATCAGATGTAGCTTCGTGCTGGCATGACCAGTGACAACCCCTATCACAATCAGCACATTCGTGAGTTCTGCGATTATGTGGATTATTCGATCGCGGCAATGGTTGAAGATTTGCGGCAAGCCATTCCCGCAATGATTCAGGCTGAGCTGGCCAAGCCCAAGGTTGCCATTCAGGTTGATGAAAAGTCCTTTCAGGCAGCCAAGAAAAAGGTCGATGAGTTGTTCAGAGGTATTGGCAGACTGTTTCGGTGACGGCAAATCATTTCTGCTCTTGGTGGGGGGCGGAGACCAGACAGGCGGGGGTATGGGGTGCGCAGTTTTTCCGATCCCATAACCTCCCCCCTATACACCAAAGGGACAGCTTCGCGCAGATCGCGCGGGCTGTCCCTCTTTTTTGCGTCTAAGCTTCGGCGCAGTTATACCTTGGTGCCGTCTTCAAACTCGAAGCCATAAAAATACTTGGCCCCAAGCGCTGCCGCGATTTTCTCCATCTCTTCGACAGTGAAAGAGCCGCGCTTCATGCGCTGATTCAAGTTTGCCGGAGATGTACCGATCTCACGCGCCAATGCCGCCTGGCTCATGCCTTTGTAAGCCAACGCCATGCTGATCTTTTGTTCAATGGTCATTCTGATCACCTCATCATGTATTCTATCACAGTCTCCCGGATAAATCAAAGGGTTTATCACATTAACTCAAACGAAAATAAATTTACTCTAAAGTTAATTTTGTTATTGACATTATTAACTGTAGAGTATATAATAATAACTGTAATAAGGAACTACGCTCCCCCACAAAACAAAGGAGGCCAACACAATGAGCAACCCCAACATGGAAAACAAGGTCAAGGAACTCTTGGAGCTAAAGCGCATGAAGGAAGAACTGGAAGCGGAGATCGCCACGATGGAAGATGAGATCAAGAGCGTGATGGGCGAAGAAGAAACGCTTCTGGCGGGAGCCTTCAAGGTCACTTGGACTCCCTACACCTCAAGCCGCTTCGACAGCACGCGCTTCAAGAAGGAACACGCGGAACTGGCGGCGGCTTACACCAAGACCACCACGACGCGCCGCTTCTCCGTGAGGTGATCATATGGAACTGATCGCACATGAACGGCTCAAGCGCATGAACGCGATGATCGCAGGAGCCATCGCCTTCTACGAAATCGAAGGGGACGAAATCATCCAAGGGCTGCGGCAACAGCAAAAGGATGGCTTGGTCACTGGAATGGAAACCATGGGCGCGGCGCTCTACTGGCTGCGGCGGCAGATGGAAGCCTTCGTCAGAGAAGCGGACGCAAACGAAAAGGCCTGAACGCTCGGCAAAGCATTCAGACCAAGCCCCAACCGAAACGATCAAGAAACGGGGAGCAGGAACATTATAACACTGCTCTTGCTCCCCATCAAGCAAAAGGAGCAAAGCATATGGATATCTACAAAGAAGTCACTGACCGCATCATCGCCCAAATGGAAAACGGTATCATCCCTTGGCAGAAGCCGTGGATCGCCTCCGCCACTTGCGTCAGTCACGCAACAGGCAAGCCTTACAGCCTCTTGAACCAGATGATGCTTGGCAGGGCTGGCGAGTATGTCACCTTCAAGCAGTGCCAGCAGGAAGGCGGCAAGGTCAAGAAGGGCGAAAAGGCAAGCATGGTCGTTTTCTGGAAATGGGTGGAGCAAGAGGACGAAGAGACGGGCGAAGTCAAGCAAGTCCCCTTCCTGCGCTACTATAATGTATTCCACATCGACCAGTGCGAAGGGCTGACCGCCAAGCATATGCCGCAAATGCCCGCGACTGCGAACGCCGACCAAAAGGCAGAAGCGATGATTGAGGAATACATCCAGCGAAGCGGCGTGCGGCTCAAGCATCAGGAAGGCGACAGAGCGTTTTACACTCCCGCCGCCGACTGCGTAACGCTTCCGCTCTTGGCACAGTTTGCGGAAACCGCTGAGTATTACAGCACAGCCTTCCACGAACTGACGCACAGCACAGGACACCACAGCCGATTGAACCGCCTTGAGAAGGTCGCCTTCTTCGGGACGGAGGCTTACAGCAAGGAAGAACTGGTTGCAGAGATTGGCGCGGCGGCTCTGGTGAATGCGGCAGGACTTGAAACTGCAAACAGCTTCCGCAATAGCACGGCATATGTGCAGAACTGGTTGAGCGTGCTGAAAAACGACAAGCGCTTCATCGTGAGCGCGTCGGGCAAGGCTGAAAAGGCTGTGAACCTGATCTTGGGGACGGCGGGTTAACCGCCTCCCCATATGGAGGAAAACACGATGAAGGGCGAATACATGTGGAACACTGGCAACACGCTTGATGAAATGCGGCTGATTGTGGAAGGCGCGGTTGTCCTGTTTGAAGAAGATGCGCTTCCACTAAACCAGATGGCAAAGGAACAGGAAGAGTGGATTGCCGCCAACGCCTTCAACACCATCGGCGAAGCACTTTACAGCCTCCGCCAGCACATCCGCACACTGCACGAAGCCCACATCAAAGAGGTCATGCGGCAGCTCGCAGAGGACGATGAAGCGTAAAATCAAACATCTGTTTGAATTGACAGTCAACACAAGGCCAGAACGCCGCCGAAAAGGCGGGAAATCTGTAAAAGTAATCCGTCAATGAAACGATTTGCGGCATTCGGTCTTTTCTTTTACACAGGAGGTCAAGAGAATGAAAACTTGGGGATACGCTCGATGCTCCACCACGGAGGAAAAGCAGGACATCAATAGACAGATTCGGGAATTGAAAGCTGCAGGAGCGGAAGAAGTCATTTTTGAGTACGAGCACGGTGATGCAAAGGTGAAGCAGAACCTTCATATGCTCTTGGACACGGCAACT
>JAGBBE010000140.1 GCA_017938645.1 Clostridia bacterium | reverse complement strand
GGTTTCCGCTGAGGATTCTTCCTACACCCGTCCCGAGGAAGTCGAAGAGTTCGCTACCCGCACCGGCTGCGACTCTCTGGCCATCGCCATCGGCACCTCTCACGGCGCTTACAAGTTCACCGCCGCTCAGTGCACCCGCAACGAAAAGGGCATCCTGGTGCCCCCGCCCCTGCGCTTCGACATCCTTGAGGAAGTCTCCAAGCGTCTGCCCGGCTTCCCCATCGTCCTCCACGGCGCTTCCTCCGTGCCCCAGGAATTCGTGAAGATCATCAACGAAAACGGCGGCAAGATGCCCGACGCCGTCGGCATCCCCGAGGAGCAGCTGCGCAAGGCCGCTACCATGGCCGTGTGTAAGATCAACATCGACTCCGACCTGCGTCTGGCCTTCACCGCCATGCTGCGCAAGCACTTCGTGGATCATCCCGACCACTTCGACCCCCGTCAGTACCTCACCGACGCCCGCAAGGCTCTGGGCGAAATGGTCCAGCACAAGATCGTCAACGTCCTCGGCTGCAACGGCAAGGCCTAAGGGGCAGTGCCCCTTAACCCCGGACCGCTTCGCGGGCTTGGGTGACGGAGATTGTTCCTGCTTGCTCAGACCGCCGCACCTGCGGTGAGCGAATGTACCGGTACATTCGCCGTGCGCAGCACCGGAGGGCCTCCCGGCTCGCTTGTGCGATCGGTTCATTGCAAAAAAAGCAGCGTTCCCGTTTTGGGAACGCTGTTTCTTTATATAGTTTCGATGGCTTTTTTCAGGGCTGCGATGATGTCGTCAAGGGACATCGAAGGGATTCCTTCCGGGGCCTGTTCGGGCAGGAAGGGGACGTGGATGAAGCCTGCGCGCACCTTGGTGCCGTTGTAATGGTGCAAAAGGGCGTAGAGGGTGTCGTTGCACACGAATGCGCCTGCGGAGTACGATACTGCTGCGGGAAGACCGGCGTCGGCGATGGCCTGCACCATCCGCCGCACCGGCAGCGTGGTGAAGTAGGCGGCGGGGCCGTCGGGTGCGATGGGTTCATCCTCAGGCCGATTGCCTTCGTTATCGGCAATCGAGGCGTGGCGCAGGTTGATGCCCACCATCTCCGGCGTGACCGCCTTGCGTCCTCCGGCCTGACCCACGCAGATGATCGCGTCCGGCTCAAGGGTTTTCGCGCAGTCGAGCACCGTTTCCGTCGCCTTGCCAAACACGGTCGGAATCTGCAGTCTGGTGAGGTTCCATTCTCCGATGCTGTCCGGCAGGCGGCTCACGGCCTCCCATGCCGGGTTGATGTTCTCTCCGCCGAAGGGATCAAAGCCTGTGATGAGCAGTTTATGCATGGCGTGCCTCCACAATGAGCCGGTTGATTTCGCGGCGCAGGTTCAAAAGTGCCTCCGCCGAGGCCGGATAGCGCTCCAGCGTCATATCGCCCAGCAGCACGTTGGTCTTTTCAAATCCGATGAGGTCTGCAAGGCAGTTGAGCGCGAGCAGATCCTGCATCGCTTCCCGGAAGGTCATATAGCGGATGGACGGTTCTACCTCGCCGTCGGGCCCGGGATACACCTGGAACGGGTCGCCCGAAGGCACAAAGCCATCGCCGTCGGTCACGGCATAGGGATCGATGGGGTAGTCGGAGTACTGGGAATAATAGAAGTTAAAGCCCCACTGCAGGAAGCCCGCGATGCGGAAGCGGAACAGCTGCATGCCCAGCACGCGGGTGCGCGCCGAGGGCATCGCAATGAAGGTATTCGACACGTCCTTGTACTGTCCGCAGCAGTAGTACGTCCACAGCCCGGGGATGTCTGCGTCAAGGAACGGCTGGATATGGTTGCTCGCCACCACCGGGCACGCCACCGCGCCCTGCTGATAGAACTCGAAATCACTCAGCGCGTCCATGACCTTTGCACCCTTGAGAAGCTCGTCCGTCTGCCGCTTGGCCGCCAGATAGCTGGGCAGCTGTTCCCGGGACGGTTCATCGGAGATATGCCACCACACCTTCTCCTCGATGCCTTCCTCGCGGAACAATTCGCGCAGCGCCGGGATATACGCCCGGAGGAATGCGTCGTATGCCTCGCCCGATGCATCGGTTTCCCAGCCGAAGATGCGCTTTTCCTCGCCGTCCACCGTGGCCACGATCTTGGGCGCGTGCTTTGCGCCCCACTGCGTAAACAGATGCGCCATCTCATAATACTGTACGCCTGCGCTTCGGCACATCCTGATCCAGCGGCGCACGAGGGTCATGTCAAACTGATACCGTCCGTCCTCCACGGTGATTTTCACCAGCTGCGTGGTCGGGCGTTCGCCGCCTTCGCGGGTATCCAGCGGCAGCGTATGGATGGGCATGAGGATCATATTCACCCCGCCTTCCACCGCGCAGCGCACCTGACGCTCGATGAGCCTCCAGTGCTCCTCGGAGAAGATCTCCACATGATAATGCTGCGCGAGACAGTCGGCGTGGAACCATTTGGTATGGATGAGTTCCTGTTCGGGCAGGCAGCCCTCCAGCACCTCCACCGTGTGCGTATGTTCGCCCAGCGCCTCGCCGTCCTCCGTCTCAAGCTTCACCGTGACCGGATACGAGCCGGGCTGCACCTCGCCTCTGGGATCAAAGCAGAGCCACAGGCAGGTCCAGCGCGCGGCATAGATGCGCAAACTGTGCGGATGCAGCGGGCTGAGCAGGTCGGGATACAATCCGGGCGTTTTGCGCAGATAGTTCTCGTCCGCGTCCTCATACGCGGGCATATGCACCGGCACATGCCGCACCTGATAGACGGTGATGTATTTCGCCAGTTCGCCCGAAACCTCAGCGCGCACATAGCGCGACCGTGTCGCGTCGCGCAGGATCATGGCCAGCTGCCAGCTCATAATTTCATTCTGAAAGCCCTGCGTCTGCGGCGCGGGGGACAGGGGAGATTCATCCATGAAAAGCTTTTCAAGCGAAGAAAGGGGCCGGATCTCTGCGTACATGAGGCTGCCTCCTGATGATAGCGTTGTGTGATGGTATCAGTGTAGCAGTTGGGGGTGGGGGAAGTCAACAAAAAAACCGCCTTCTTTACATTCAGAAGACGGTTGTGTTTTACCATCCGTTGTCCGACCAGCCGGAATCGCTGCTGCTCCAGCCGTCGTCCCAGCCGGAGCCCTCGCTCCAGCCATCCGACCAGCCCGAGCCGCCGCTCCAGCCATCGTCCCAGCCGCTGCCCTCGCTCCAGCCGCTGTCCTCCTGCTGCGTCCGGCTGCCGCCTGCGCTGCCGACGCTCTCCTGCCACAGCCTAAGCTGGCTTTGCACCTCCGATGCGCTGGAATGATAGCTGAACTCCGGCAATCCCGAGGGATCGTAGCTCACCTGCATGGGCAGATAGATCAGCGCCGTTTCGCGGCTGCCGACGTCAATCCACTGGCTCACGCCGAAGGCTGCTGCGCGCTGGCCGCTGAGGTAGGCCGCGCAGTCGGTGATTACGTAGAGCGAAAGCTGGTTCACGTCCACCTGCGCGCCGGGGTTGAACGCCAGATCCACGCGCAGGCTGTTTCCGTTCATCTGAAGCGTCGCCTGGCCGATAACGTAGCTGTTGGAGGCGATCACGTCCACGGTGGAATGGCCCTGCGAGCGGAGCTTGTCAAGGTCGACCATGGTGCCCATCAGCCAGTCGCTGCCCAGCGAGGCATCCAGATCGCGCAGGCGCACGCCGGATGTGCAGGCGCCGTTGTGCACAAGGCGCGGCTGCAGGTGCATGAAAGGCATGGCGTAGACGTAGTCGCCGATGTAGAGCGTCACCAGATAGGGAATCGTGCGGTCGTCGACATAGGGCAGATAGATCACGCCCGAGTCGAACGTGCCGGACTGATAGCCGTAGTTCTTGTCAAACATCACGGTGTGGGAATCCATCTGCGTAAGGGTGAGCCGGACGGGCGCGGCCAGCTCGCTGGAATTGGAAATGTACTTGCGCACGCGCACGCCCTGGGTGCTGGCCGACAGCGCCCGGGCAACGTAATCGTCGCTGTTGAGCCGGTCCATGTCCAGCACGTCCACGTCGATGGTGAAAAAGTCCTCGGCCAGCGCGCCTGCCAAAATGCTCAGGCACAATACAGCCGCCAGCACGAGGGCAAAAATGCGTCTGATCATCATGTTCCTCCTTGTGGATGAGCGAAACCGCTTCGCATATTCCAACGATTCAGTTTACCATTTTCCTGCCGGGAATGTGCTTCTTTTTCCTCACGTTTCGAAATTCAAAAATGACTTTTTCGTAACAATGGTGTAATATGTCATTTACTTTTATGCAATGATTTGTTATACTTGGTACAAGGGTTTCCCATACCCTTTTCATCCAATGAACACCGGGAGGATTTACGCATGAAACAAACCCTGCGCTCCATGCTTGCGCTGGCGTTGATGATCTCAATGCTCTTTTCATCGCAGGCACTGGCAGCCTATGAAACGCTGGAATACGGCTCACGCGGCTCGGACGTGCTCAAACTGCAGCAGTCGCTTTTGCAGCTGGGCTTTGATCCCAACGGCGCAGACGGCAAGTTCGGACGCGGCACTGAAAAGGCGGTCAAGCTCTATCAGCAGTCGCGCGGACTGACCGCCGACGGCAAGGCCGGCAACAAGACGCTTACGAAGCTCTATGCCGAACTGGAGGGCTCGTCCTCCTCGGGTAATGCGTCTTCGGGAAGCACGTCTTCCGGCAGCGTCACCACCACCAATCCCAACACCCTCAAGTACGGCGACAGCGGTTCCCGCGTCACCGAGCTTCAGCAGAACCTCAAAAAGCTGGGTTTCTACTCCAGCTCCGTGGACGGCAAGTTCGGCGCAGGCACGCAGCGCGCGGTGGTTTCCTTCCAGAAGAAGCACGGCCTTTCCGCCGACGGTCTGGCCGGCAAGAAAACCCTTGAACTGATCGAATACGAGGTCAGCAGGCTGTCGTCCGGAAGTTCGTCCTCCGGCAGCTCTTCTTCCTCTTCTTCGTCCTCTTCCTCCGGATACACGCGCACCCTTCGCAAGGGCTACACCGGCGAGGACGTCAAGAGCGTGCAGACCCGCCTCAAGGCGCTGGGCTACTACACCGGCTCCATCGACGGCGTGTACGGCACGGGCTCCATTGAAGCGGTCAAGGCGTTCCAGAAGAAAAACGGCCTCACCGCCGACGGTCTGGCCGGCAAGAAGACCTTTGACACGCTCTTCTCCTCCTCCGCCATCGCCAATGGCAGCAGTTCGTCCTCTTCTTCGGGCTCCTCCAGTTCTTCCACCGGCTACGAGACCCTGCGTCCCGGCATGACCGGCGCGGACGTGAAAAAGATGCAGCAGGAGCTGCGCAGCCTTGGCTATCCGCTCTCCGCCGACGGCAGCTACGGCAACGAAACCGTGGAAGCGGTTGAAGAGTTCCAGCGCATCAACGGCCTCAGCGCCGACGGCGTGGCTGGAAGCAAGACGCTGGCGCTGCTCTACAGCGGCAATGCCAAGAAGTACAGCGCTTCCTCCTCCGGTTCGACCTCCGGCTCGGTGTCGTCCTCTGCGGGTTCCTCCGCCATGGGCAGCTTCACCGGCAAGAACGGCAAAACCATCCGCCTTCTGCACTGGCAGAATGAAATCAAGCCCAACCTCAAGACCGGCGCGCATCTGAGCGTCTACGAGCCTTCCTCCGGCATCAGCTTCACCCTCTACGTGATGAGCCGCGGCCGTCACGCCGACGTGGAGCCGCTCACCTCCGAGGACACCGCCAACATGATGGATGCATGGGGCGGCAAGGAGAGCTGGACACCCAAGATGGTCTACATCGGCCTGCCCGACGGCCGCTGGACCATGGCCGTGATGCACAACGTGGCGCACGGCACGCAGGTGATCGGCAACAACAACTTTGACGGCCAGAACTGCGTACACTTCCTGCGCGACATGAGCGAGTGCGAAGCCAACGACCCGGACTACGGCGTCACCAACCAGAACGCGCTGCGCAAGGCGTGGAAGTCGGCCACGGGCGTTGTGGTGGAATAATTTGTTTATGAGGCGTTCCTTCAAGTGCGAAGGAACGCCTCAGACTGTCGATAAACCCCATAGGGTGGTATCGGAGGGATCGCAATCCCTCCGATTTTTTTCGACACTTTATTCATCCGACAAAGGCAGTGTTTTTTCGTCAAAGGACAAGCCCGCCGCATGCAGAACCATTAACCCGAACACATCCAAAATCAGGAGGGACAAGCCATGCTGAAACCGCTTGATCAGGCGGTCACGGTGGTCATCGCGGGCGAACTGGATCACTGCGCCGCGCCGCAGATCCGCGCGATGCTGGATGACCTGCTTACCGACCCCATGGTCACGCATCTGGTACTGGATCTGGAAAACCTTACGTTTATGGATTCCTCGGGCATCGGGGTGCTGCTGGGACGGCTGCGCACGCTGCAGAACCGCGGCGGCAGCATGAGCGTGAAAAACATGCAGCCGCCGGTGGAGAAGCTGTTCAGGCTGTCGGGGATGCACCGGGTAATCGGAATCGAAAAGGACTCAAGGGGAGGGCGGCAGTGATGCACAACCGGATGGAGCTTACCTTCAGCGCCTGCGCCAGAAACGAGGCGTTTGCGCGCGTAGCCATTGCGGCCTTTGCCGTGCAGCTCAATCCCACGCTGCCGGAGATGGCCGACATCAAAACCGCCGTGTCCGAGGCCGTGACCAACGCCATCGTGCACGGCTACAAAAGCGACGACACGCAGCTGGTGACGCTCAGCGCCGAGTACGGCGACCGGCGCGTTCTGGAGGTCACGGTGCGCGACAGCGGCTGCGGCATCCGCGACATTGAAACCGCCATGCAGCCGTTCTTTTCCACGGGCGACGGCACGGAGCGCAGCGGCATGGGCTTTTGCGTGATGCAGACCTTCATGGACGCGGTGGAGGTGGAGTCCGCCGTGGGCGAGGGCACCACGGTGCGCATGCGCAAGTATGTGCACGGCGAGGCGGCGTTCAACCGGGAGCGGATGCTGGATGAAATCGGCTGATCGGGAGCACTACGGGCTGGCCGTATACTGCGCCCGGCGTTTTCAGGGGCGCGGCGTGGACATGGAGGAACTGATTGCCGAAAGCGAGGCGGCGCTTCTGTGGGCTGCCTCGCGCTTTGATGAAAGCCGGGGCGTGCGGTTTTCCACCTATGCCATTCCGGTGGTGCTGGGCGCGCTGCGTCAGCTCTGCCGTCAGGCCGCGCCCATGCACGTGCCGCGCACCGACCGGCAGATGCTCCGCTCCGCGCAGCTCATCCGCGAGCGCATCCTCATGGAGGAAGGCCGCGAGCCCGACGTGAGGCGCATTGCCCGCGAAATGGATACAGACGAAGAACGCCTCGCCGAGATGCTCGCCGCCAGCGAGCGGATGAAATTGTCCTCGGGCACGCTGGATGCGTCCTGCGTCCCCGAGGACAGCTTTGAAGACCGCGTACTCCTGCGCGATGCGCTGCAGTCGCTTCCATCGCCCTGCGCGCAGGCGGTGTGGCTGGGCGTGGGCCTTGGCCTCGGACAGACGGAAATCGCCCGGCGGCTGGGCGTGAGTCAGCCGCAGGTGTCGCGCTGGCAGAAAAGAGGCGTGGAGCTTCTGCGTCAGGCGCTCCGGGAGCTCTGATATTGCGCTTTTCCCTTCTTTGGTGGTACAATGGACTGTATTCATCCGAAGGGAGGCCGAAACATGGCTCAGAACAAAAACCTTTGGCAAATCATCAAATTCACGCTGTTTTCCATCAGCGCAGGCATCATTCAGGTAGCGTCGTTCACGCTTCTGGAAACCGTTTTCCATCTGCCGTACTGGCCCAGCTATCTCGTTTCGCTGATTTTGAGCGTTCTGTGGAACTTCACCTTCAACCGCCGCTACACCTTCCGCTCCGACGCCAACGTGCCGCGCGCCATGATGCTGGTGGCGCTGTTCTACGTGGTCTTCACGCCCGTTTCCACCTGGGGCGGCGACGCGCTCACCCGCGCCGGATGGAACGACTTCCTCGTCCTTGCCCTTACCATGATTCTCAACTTTGTGCTGGAGTATCTCTATCAGCGCTTTGTCGTATACCGCGGCATGATCGACACCAACGACGTAGCCCGCCGCGCCGGAGAACACAAATGATGAAAAGCTGGAAAAAATGGCTGAGCTATCTGCTCTTTCTTTCCATGATCGCGCTGCTGGGCTGGTATCTGTACGAAAACCGCGCGGATCTGGCCCGGCTGGTCACGCTGGATTTTGCCACCGTTGCGTGGATGATCCTGCTGGCGCTTGGCGCCTGCACGCTCAACTGCGTCTACCACAAGCTGATCCTCGACACCCACCGCATTCCTTTGGACGTAATCGACTGGATGGGCGTGGTCTACGTAGCCAACGCCATGGCCTACGTGCTGCCGCTGCGCATGGATCTGGTGTTTTCCGCCACCTATTACAAGCGCACCAAAAACCTCGCCTACGTCAAAAGCGCCTCCATGGCCGCCGGAAACATCGTCTTCAGCATTCTCTTTGCCCTGATCCAGATGTTCGCCGCGCTGCTTTGTACCGGCCTTCTCAAAGGCGTATGGCCCGCCGCGCTCTGGCTGGTATGGCTGGCCGCCGCCGGTGCAACCGCGTTCTTCCTCATCATGGCGCTATGGTTCCGCGGCCGCATGCCCGCCTTCCTCAGCCGCATCAAAGTCGTCCGCAGCGTCGTTGACGGCTTCTGCGACCTGCTCACCGACCGTCAGCTGCTCATCCGGCTCCTTATGTGCCTGATTCTCAACAACATCCTCCATCTGCTGCTCTACATCGCCTGCTTCCGCGGCATCGGCATGGAGGTTACCCTCTATCAGGCCCTGTTCTACAACAGCGTCAGCCGCATCATGAGCCTTGTGGCCATCGTGCCCGGCAACATCGGCATTCAGCAGGCCGTCATGGGCGCCGCCGGAAGCCTCATGGGCGACGTATTCCAGCACGGCGTCATGGTTTCGCTCCTCCAGAGCGCCGCCCTGATGGTCGTCTACATCGTCGCCGGCCTTTTCTTCACCCCCTTCGTCCTGAACCGCTACCAAGGGCTTCGCCCTTGACCCGTGGACTGCGCGCCATGGGCGCGCAGGGCTTGGCGGACGGAGACAGTTCTTGCCTCTTCAGGCCACCCCTCCACGGAGGGTGTCGGGGCTCGCTTGTGTGATCGAATTCAGCGTTCCTTCGGTTGGAGGAACGCTGATTTTGATTGCAAGGCGTTCAAAATCAGGGTATAATATTCCTCAGATGAAAACAAAGGGGGCTGGGGCCGTGTTTCTGTTTGTCCATAGCAGGGACGCATCGTTCGAGGAACACTGCGCGCCCTATGCGCCTATGGTGTACCGGCACTGCCTGAGGATGCTGCGCCATCCGCAGGAGGCTGAGGACGCCGCGCAGGAGACCATGCTGCGCGCCTTCCGCGCCTTCGATGGTTTTCGCGGAAACGGCGTGGCCTCGTGGCTGTTTCAGATTGCGCACCGGACCTGTCTGGACGTGCTCAAGAGCGCGCGTTACCGCCGCGAGCACGCCGTATTGGACGATCCGGACCATCCGTATGAAGCCGCCGATCCTGCCGCCACGCCGGAGGAAAGCTATGTGACCGACGCCGAAAGCCGCAGGCTGTGGGACGCGGTGCTTACGCTGTCTCAGGAGCAGCAGACGCTCATCGCCCTCTATTATGGCGAAAACCTGAAGTACGAAGAAATCGCCGAAGCCACCGGCCTTCGCGCGGGCACGGTCAAGAGCCGTCTGAGCCGCGCAAAGGACGCGCTTCGGAAAAAACTTGCGGAATAATTGGGAACCTTTTTCATCCATTGCTCGTCTTTTCCAGTGAAAGGAGGCTCACGCATGGAAAACGATCGCCTTGACGCGGCGCTGAGCCGCCTGTATCAGAAGACGGACGCGCCGGAAAGCTTTGAAACCGGCTGGCGCGCCGCCGTGAGACGAGAGGAGTCGATCCGGATGATGAACAAACCTGTCAAAAAGAACCTCTTTATGAAGCGCCTCGTTCCCGCGCTGGCCGTTTTGGTGCTGATTGTGGGCGGCCTGTGGGCAGGCGAACAGAATCTCTCCGCGCCGCAGAGCCGTTCGACCATGGACACGGGCATGGTGGCTGCGAGCCGTTCGGCCAACAAGATGGTCGCAACGGAGGACTACATCATCGACGAAGAAGCCGTGATGTTCTCCAGCGCGTCCTCCAGTGATTCCGTGGCCGGAGGCTATGGCAGCGCCATCGCGCCCCAGGCGCAGGAAAACCGCAAGATCGTGCGCACCGCCGATCTCACCGTGCGCACCACGGCCTTTGACGAGGCGCAGGAGGCGGCCAGAAGCCTGCTTGCCAGCATGGGCGGATATGTGGAAAACCTGTATCAATACGGCGAAACCGTGCGCCGCGTAAGCCTGAGCATGCGCGTGCCCAGTGACCGGCTGGACGAGTTCCTCACCGGCGCGGAAGGGCTGGGCCGCGTGACCGACCGCAGCGAGTCCGCCACCGACATGACCACGCAGTATGTGGACAATCAGGCGCGGCTGGAAACGCTGTACGCCAAGCGCGACAGGCTCAACGAGCTGCTTTTGAAGGCCGAGGACGTTGCCGACCTCATCGAGATCGAATCCGCCATCGCCGACACCCAGTACCAGATCGACAGCTTCGAATCCTCGCAGCGTTCCATCGACAGCCGCGTGGACATGAGCTATGTCAACCTCACCATCATCGAGGAAACCCCCGCCTCCACCGCCGTGGCCGACGTCACCCTCACCGAACGCCTCTCGGCCGCGCTTAAGGCGTCCGTGGAATGGCTGGGCGAGTTCGGACGCAACGTGCTGGTGTTCGTGGTGATGATCCTGCCGGTCGCCGTACCTCTGGCCGTGGTTGTCATTGTATGGCGCCTGATCGCCCGCATCAGACGCAAAAACAAGGAGGACTGACCCCATGAAACGCTTCCTGACGCTGTTCATTGCCCTTGTGATGCTCTTTTCCTGCGCCTGTGCCGAGGGCGCTGCGCCCACCTTTACGGCCATCGGCTCCGCACCCTTTGCCGCCGAGGCCGACAGCGCGGTGATGACCTTTACGATCCGCGTCAGCGACGAAACCCTGCCGGAGGCCGAAAGCAGGGCCTCCTCGGCGGTGGATGCGCTCAAGTACGCGCTCCTCAGCGCCGGCGCGCAGGCGGCGGACATCTCCTCCGTGCGCAGCGATGTGCAAAACGACCAGCAGTATCAGTACAACAAAATCAAGGAGCCGGAGCTGATCATCATCGGCTGCAGCGTGGAGTATGTGATGACCGTGAACGTCCCCGACATCGCCAGGCTCAAGGCGATTGTGGACGCGGCGGTCGTCAGCGGGCGGTACGCCGACTACGAAGTGACGCTTCTGTCCTCCGGCCGTCAGGAGGCCTGCGAGGCCGCGATGGCCGAGGCGGCAAAGATGGCCGTATCCAAGGCTGAAGCGCTGGCCAAAGCGTGCGGATATGCGCGCACGGAGGTGCTCGCCGTGACCGAAATGCCTTCCGCCTCCGACGGGCTGAACGGCATTGTATCCGTGGAAGCAACCGTGACCGCACAGAAGTGAAAGGAGACGCCGCATGATTGTTGACAAGCTGGAAAACCTGAGCCGCTACGCCGGACTTAGCAAGCATTTCGAAACCGCCGCCGCCTTTGTAAAGGAGCATGATCTGGCCTCTTTGCCGCTTGGGCGCACGGAAGTGGACGGCGACAACGTATTCATCAACGTTTTTGAGAATGTCTACGACCGCCCGGACATGTTCTGGGAGGCGCACAACCTCTACTCTGATGTGCAGATTGTGCTCGCAGGCAGCGAGCGTTTCGGCTGGGGCAGCGCATGCGTCTACGGCGAGCCCGAGGGCGATCTGATCGTCTGTTCCGATGTGACGGGGTTTGATTTCGTGCTGACCGCCGGGCAGTTTGTGATTTTTCTGCCCACGGAGCCGCACTCGCCCGGGAATCCTGCCGGAGAGAGGATGCCCTGCCGCAAGGCGGTTATCAAGGTGAGGAAGTGAGTGTTATGCAGGAAGGCAGCCTACATGGGCTGCTTTTTTGTTGGGTGCTCAGTTTGTTGTGTGCCTTGCAGGCACTGGGCTTGTTCTCTGCCCGCTCCGCTAGGGCCAGAGGACCAGGGGGACCCCCGTACCGGTCCCCCTAGGCCCTCTGGACTCCCTTACCCCCTTCCGACGCCGGGGACACCCCGGACCCCCGTAGGGATAAGGTACGGGATATAAGGGAG
>JAGBBE010000003.1 GCA_017938645.1 Clostridia bacterium | reverse complement strand
CAGAGCGATCTGGCCAAGAAGGTCTCTGCCGAGGCCGCTGAGACCACTGGCACCGTTATCATCAATCTGTGCGACGCTGGCGGCTTCCGTCAGTTCTCCAACAACACCCGTCCTCTGACCAAGCCCGAAGATCTCAAGGGCCTGAAGATGCGCACCAACGGCATGAAGACCATCGACCTGACCTTCCAGGCCATGGGCGCCAACACCGTGTCTGTTCCTTACGCCGATCTGTACATGGGCCTCAAGACCAGCATCGCTGACGGCCAGGAGAACCCCTGGGTCAACGTTGAAGGCATGAAGTTCTATGAAGTGCAGAAGTACTTCACCGAAGTGAACTACCAGTTCCATCCCGATCCCTTCTACGTCAACGCCGAGTGGTGGGCTTCTCTGCCTGCTGAGTTCCAGACCATCCTCACCGAGTGCGCTACCGATATGGGCGTGTACAACGATGAGCTGATCGACCAGAACTCCGACGCTGCCAAGCAGGTCGTCGTGGACGCCGGCTGCGAAGTGTACGTTCCCACCGCTGAAGAACTGGCTGCTTTCCAGGAAGCCTGCCAGCCCGTGTACTCTCAGGTCGTCACCGAAGGCATCTGCACCGAGGCTGAACTGGCTGAGATGCTGGCCATCGTGGCTGCTGTGCGCGGCGAATAATTCCGAAGCATTCCCATTGGAGGAGGGTCGGGGTGAAGACCCCGACCCTCCTTTTTGAATTTCTGGATCTGTTTAGGGGGTCTTTAGATGAAAAACCTCAAAAAGCTCGGCGCAACGCTGGAAAAGCTCTACATGGGCGTTGGCGCTGTAGCCATGGGCCTTCTGGCTTTTCTGGTCATCTTCACGGTGATCATGCGCTACTGCTTCTCGCTCAGCTGGAAATCTGTTTCTGAGTTCAACGTCATGCTCTTCACCTTCACCACGTTCTGGGCCATGGGCCTCAACGTACTCCGGGGTGAGCATGTTTCCATCAATATTCTCTACGACAAGATCAAGCCCTCCGTCAAGCGCTGGGTTTCCGTGTTCAACTATCTGGTGATGCTCGTGGTGGATATCCTGTTCATCAAGTATGGCTGGGATTACACCGTCAAGATGGGCAAGCAGCTGAGCATGGGCATGGAAATCCCGATGAAGTACATGTACGGCGTGATGCCCGTATGCGGCGTGATCTGCGCCGTATGCATCATCATCAAGCTGGTTATGGCTGTCACGGCTCCGATTTCTGCCTTTGAGCCTCAGGACAAGCCTGTCAGCGAGTGACGGAAAGGAGTAAACTATGGCCATTGTATTCCTGCTTGCAGGTCTGATTGTTTTTGCCGCTATCGGCGTGCCGCTGGCCTTTGCCATCGGTGCTTCCTGCATCACCTATCTGTCCATGGCTCGTCCCATGTTCCTCAGCATGATGCCCCAGCGCATCTGGAACGGCGTATACAGCGAGCTGATGATCGCGATGCCGCTGTTCATGCTGGCCGGCGAACTTATGAACACCGGTGGTATCACCAAGCGCATCATCAACTTCTGTCGTGAGCTGCTCAGCCCCGTGCGCGGCGGCCTTGGCGAAGTGAACATCGTCGCCTCCATGATCTTTGGCGGCATCTCCGGCTCCTCCGTTGCCGACACTTCCGCTCTCGGCTCCATCCTGATCCCTGCCATGGAAAAGGAAGGCTATCCGCCTGCCACCTCTGCCGGCATCACCGTTGCCTCCTCCACCATGGGCATGATCATTCCCCCGTCCACCCCCATGGTCGTTTACGCCATGATCTCCGGCGCTTCTATCGGCGCTCTGTTCATGGCTGGCGCTGTGCCGGGCATCCTGATCGGTCTGACCCAGCTGGTGCTGGTGTATGTGATCAGCCATCGCAAGGGCTGGCATCCTGAAAAGGTGCCCTTCAGCGCTTCCCGCTTCTGGAAGGCCATCCTTTCCGGCATTCCTGCGCTGCTGATGCCCCTGTTCATCATCGTGTGCGTGTCATTCGGTATCTGCACCGCGTCTGAAAGCGCCGGTGTGGCCGTGCTTTACAGCATTCTGGTCGGCTTCCTGATCTACCATGAGCTGACCTGGAAGGATATCTGGACGGCGCTGAAGAAGACGCTGATCTCCTCTTCCTCCATTATGATCATCATCGGCTTTACCTCCATCTTCACCTGGGTGCTCACCATCCAGAAGGTGCCGGACATGGTGGCCAATTTCTTCATGAGCATGAATATGCCCGCTTGGGGCATCGCCCTGATGTTCGACGTGCTGATCCTCATCATCGGCACCTTCATCGATGTAAGCCCCGCCATCCTGATGCTGACCCCCATCATGCTGCCGGTTATGCAGAATTATGGCTTTACGGCGCTGCAGTTTGGTGCTATGATGATTACGGGCCTCGCCATCGGCCTGGTCACGCCGCCGGTAGGCATGTGCCTCAACGCCTGCAACAAGATCAACCGCATGCCCATCATCGATATTTTCAAGGGCGCTCTGCCGTACGTCACCTGCAATGTGATCGTGCTCGTCGCCATCAGCCTGTGGCCGGCTCTGACCACCTGGCTGCCCATGCTGCTGGGCTATTAAAAGTGCAAAGCTCCCCTGCCA
This sequence comes from Clostridia bacterium, assembly GCA_017938645.1. The sequence goes on along the minus strand of JAGBBE010000003.1, from coordinate 15,574 downwards.
AGCAGCAGGGGAGATCTTTTCAAAAAGGAGAAAATGTTATGGATATCCGCTATTCCTGCAACCAGCGCGACTTCAAGCGCTACACCACCGAGGAGACCCGCAAGGAATTTTTGATCGAAAAGCTGTTTGTGGCCGATGAAGTCGTGCCCGTTTACTCCCATGTGGACCGCATGGTGACCGTGGGCGTGATGCCCGTTTCCGAAAAGGTGCCGCTGGACAAGGGCATCGACATCTGGGCCAATTTCGGCACCCACTATTTCCTGGAGCGCCGCGAGCTGGGCATGTTCAACGTGGGCGGCGAAGGCGCTGTGACGGTGGACGGCACGGTGTACGAGCTGGGCTACAAGGATTGCCTCTACATCACCATGGGCGCCAAGGAAGTAACCTTTGAAAGCAAGGACTCTTCCAATCCCGCCAAGTTCTACATCGTCTCCGCGCCTGCGCACTGCAGCTATGAGACCCGACTGATCAAGATCGCCGATGCGGCCAAGAAGCCTCTGGGCGCTCTGGAGACCAGCAATAAGCGCACCATCAACCAGTTCATCCACCCCGATGTGCTCAAGACCTGCCAGCTGTCCATGGGTATGACCGTGCTTGAGCCCGGCAGCGTGTGGAACACCATGCCCGCTCACACCCACGAGCGCCGCATGGAGGTGTACTTCTATTTTGAAGTGCCCGAAAACAACGTGGTCTTCCACATGATGGGCGAAGGCCAGGAGACCCGCCACATTGTGATGACCAACGAGCAGGCCGTTATCAGCCCCAGCTGGTCCATCCACTCCGGCGCCGGCACCAGCAACTACACCTTCATTTGGGCCATGGGCGGCGAGAACCAGGCCTTTGACGATATGGACGTCATTCCGACCACCGAACTGAAATAAGGAGGAATGAGCGCTATGAACATGAACGCTTTCCGTCTGGACAACAAGATCGCGTGGGTCACCGGCGGTACCTACGGCATCGGTTTCGCCATCGCTGAGGCTTTTGCCGCGGCCGGCGCTACCATCGTTTTCAACGATATCAACCAGGAGCTGGTCGACAAGGGTCTGGCCGCTTACGCTGAAAAGGGCATCCAGGCTTACGGCTACGTGTGCGACGTGACCGATGAGGACGGCGTCGCCGCTCTGGTTGCCAAGGTGAAGGAAGAAGTGGGCGTCATCGACATTCTGGTCAACAACGCCGGCATCATCCGCCGCATCCCCATGTGCGAAATGAGCGCTGCTGAGTTCCGCAAGGTCATCGACGTTGACCTGAACGCCCCCTTCATCTGCGCCAAGTCCGTCATCCCCGCCATGATCGAAAAGGGCCACGGCAAGATCATCAACATCTGCTCCATGATGTCTGAGCTGGGCCGCGAGACCGTGTCCGCCTACGCTGCTGCCAAGGGCGGCCTGAAGATGCTCACCCGCAACATCTGCTCCGAGTACGGCGAAGCCAACATCCAGTGCAACGGCATCGGCCCCGGCTACATCGCCACTCCCCAGACCGCTCCCCTGCGTGAGCGTCAGGCTGACGGCAGCCGTCATCCCTTCGACCAGTTCATCATCGCCAAGACTCCTGCCGCCCGCTGGGGCACCCCCGAGGATCTGCAGGGTCCTGCCGTGTTCCTGGCCTCCGACGCTTCCAACTTCGTCAACGGCCACGTTCTCTACGTGGACGGCGGCATCCTGGCCTACATCGGCAAGCAGCCGTAAAAGTGACGCCTGTGCCAAATGCAGATTGTGATCATTTTTCTGAGCATACGAAGTATGGCTTAACTTAATAAAAGGTAACGTGGCGAATGGGTTTTTCCTTCGCCATTTTTTTGCAGCAATCAAAGCTTCGAAGCGCTTGCTTTTGAGCATGCAGATTGAACATACTTTTTGTGGCATCCATGCAAATGTTCAGACTACGATGAATCGTTGTGCGTACAAGCAAAACAGCAAAATCATCGAAACAGGCGATTATCTTCAAAGCCTGTTTTCAGACGGTTTTGTGCAGGATTTGTGCACATATGAAAAGCCCGCAAACGCTTATGACATAAGCATTTGAAGGCTTTTCAACAAAACGTTTTGTGCAGTTTTTGTGCAGAAAAACACTATTTCAAGTGTATGGGTGGCATATTCCTCCATCCCGCTTTCCGGATAAAAAAGAAGAACACCTTGATTTTTTAAGGTGTTCTTAGTGGTAGCGGCGATCGGATTCGAACCAATGACACTCCGGGTATGAAGCGGGCTGCGCCTGCTTCGGGAAGGCTTATTACACAACAAAAAACGTGAAATACAGCTAAGGTTTATACCGTAGTTATCCTCTGTTTCTTTGACTTCTTCTGCATTCTCAATATCGTACTTCTCCTTGAGCCAACGCGAGAACAATTTGAGCGTCTGTTCATAGGAACCCATCGTCTTCGGTCGTAACTGCTTACTACGGCGGTAGTCCATAAACATGGCAATCATCCTCTGTAAATTCAAAACGACCAACACCTTTCCATTTGCACATTTTCACCTGTGTTTTCTTGACACTGTGAAAGCGCAATAAATGCTCGGTATTGGTCGCTATTGGTGTTTTTCCTTTATCGCTCTCTTGCCTACCAAGAGGACATTGATTGCTATTTTGCTATAAGCAAAAATCGCTCAAACCCTTATTTCACAAGGTTTTCACGCACTTCTTTCCAAGCTCAGCTTATCCGCCAGCATCGCGATAAACTCCCCATTCGTAGGCTTATCCTCTGGCGTGCACACCCTGCACCCGAATGCCCGATTGAGCGTATCCACCCGGCCTCTGTTCCACGCCACCTCAATGGCATGACGGATCGCGCGCTCCACCTTGCTGGCGCTCAAGGCGGCGCTGCGCGCCTCCTTGGGGAGATGTTTATTGCATTTCAACTCTGGTGTTTGTTGGCTTGCTTCCGTTGAATAGTATAGCACGTGTTTACAGGGGTTTTGGTTTACAAAATAATGGGATTGATAAGTTTTTGAAAAAGACTATCAATTGTGTCGCAGTCAATAAGCAAAAAGACCAGTCCTGCGTACAGCAGGACTGGTCTTTGACTAGTCGCCTGTTTACTTTTCGACAATAGTCCACTGGCGGCTATTGTTATTTTTAATCTCATAATGCTGTGCGCACTCTTCACACTCAAACCACGCACAAAAATTTTTAAAGCCTGTGTGGGTATCCTGTTCTGTGACAACATGCCCCTTTCCACACGGACAAAGGAATTTTTCAATCACAGTTTCTCCTTGGGTTGTACCCATGCCATAGGCACTAGACATTTCCGAAAAAACCTTCTTAAGCTTCATCAAATTCTCCTTATAGTACTGTCGTTAGCCATCGCCAACAGAGCCAATCGAGACTTGAACATCGCTTCATACTGCGGCAAGCGTTCAAACACCTTTGAATCGACAGGACAAATCTGATTCAATCCAACCGCCTTCACAGCCTGCAGCGCCGCTTCCTTCTGCGTCATCTTCACGCCAAAAGTCGTCAGACAGTTGGCTCCCTCAATCGTGTCATACGCATTGAAGGACTGGTTGAAGTCCATCAGATCGTGCAGACGGCGCGGTGTGTTGGTAGCATTATCCACCAGCACGCCCCAGTTGCCCCAATGACGATCTGTATTGCCTACCAAATAGTCGATGATGTTCATCATGTAGTAGTTCTTGCGGTCGAGACGCAGAACATACTTGCGCACGTCACTCTCTCGGTTCAGCAGACGAATCTCAAGCGCCTGCATATCGGCGATACTGTAATCCTGAGACGTGAAGTTTTCGCTGACTGTCACGCGTTCGCCGTCAAAGGTGGATTCTTCATATATGACCTGATCGACATCGAAGCAACGGCAGATCTGGCTGGCGAGCAGTTCACGGTCAACAGCATTGCTGTCGCCGTCCTTGAGCAGTTCAAATCCATGTCCCTTTCTGCGCCATGCCTTCGGATACAAACCGTTGGTGGACAGATCGCGCGCCAGGTACTGGTTCTCAACCGTATATTGTCTGCCACGCAGGGCAATGTCCACAAAAGTTTTGTCCAGATGATTCTCATACAGGTTGACTTCACTGAAACGGACATGATCACCCTTCTGCCTCACCCAGAAAACATCCGTCAGAGAAAGACAGCGATAGGTAAGAGCGATCTCCGCACGGGCTTTGTCAGTGGTCGCCTGCGTAAGGCCAGCGCTGTTGAGGATGGCCTTGGCATGCTGTCTGTCCAGCGTGAGCACACGTGAGGCGCACCAGTGATGGAAGTTGGTGATGTTCTGGATGAGTGTGTCGACGTCCTCGCCATTCTCAAGCCACAGATCATAAGGCATAAAGGAGGAATAGTAAACACGCGCGCGGCCAGACGTATCAATAGAAGCAACGCGGCGATCCTTATGCATGATCTCATAAACAGTACGCATGGAAACATCCTCCTTTCGGCTTAGTATCTGCTTTTATGTAATTCGCTAAAAGCTAATAAATTCCTTGTTGGCAGGATGGTACTCGGATGGAATCATCTTTGACTCCACTTTGACTTCATTTCTTAGCGGGACTGGTTCAGGATTGACTCATCTATGAAGCAACTTTCAAACGCATTTTCATAGAGGAACAAAAGAATTAAAAGAAAAACGCAGAAAAAAGTGGTGTCACGTTTTGATGACTGGTTCTGAAAATCAGCATGATACTATATAGCCACAACGAAGGACACAAGCCCTTCGGAAATAAAACGACAGAGCCAAGAGCTCGGAAAGATGAGGGAATCCAAATGACTAACATCACTCTGAATCACAAGAACGGCACCATCGAACTGACCAAGTCCTTCTCCAACGCTTCCTCCAAGTATGGCTCTGAAGCCTACAATCAGCTGCAGCAGGTTCGCCGCGATTACCCCACCTACCAGATCGTAACCGCGTCCTCCAAGGCTGGATCCGGCAAGAGGGATATGCTCAAGGGTTTGAACTTCGAATATATGGAAGTGTACATTGAAAAGCACGACAATGAGCAGGCGACCATTATGAAGGCATACAAAGAGCTTCGCGGTACTGCTGAAGAGTATGAAGGTCTGGGCGTTGAGTCCGAATCCTACATGACCATTCGTTCCTGGTTCCTGGAGCAGTTCCCCGAAGTCGCCAATTTCCAGAGCAACCGCGAAACGATGGTTGCGAACATCCAGAAGAAGAAGGAAGCTGCCCGTGAAGCCAAGAAGGCGGCTGACCGCCAGGCCCGTCGCACTGCACTGCTTGCCAAAATCGCCTGATTGATAAGGAGGACAATCTTATGAAGAACAAGCTGCTGATCAACCACACCAACCGTACCATTACCAAGTGTGCTATACTTATTATACCAATCATATTGGAGGCATCCATATGACTACAAAAGCAGAAAAAGAACCTACATACCGCAAACTCAAACCTTATGCCGTGCTTCAATATCTGATGAAGTACACAGATGAAAATCATGTTGCTCCTGCCAAAGACATCGTTGATTATCTGCAAAATGACTGTGGAATTCAGGCGGAACGTCGCTCTATCTACAAAGACATTGAAGAAATCAATGCGATGGCTTTGATGGTAGAAGAAGGCTGCACCATTCAGGAAGCGGAAGAAATGCTGCAGGATGATCCGGACAACGAACGAAAAACGATCATCTATGATCCGAAACAGAAGGGCTTCTATGTGCGTCAAAGGCACTATGATCCCAACGATATACGGATGCTTGCTGAGTGTATTTATGCTGCCAAGTTTGTCACCGAAGGTCAGGCCAAGCGACTGGTGAATGTGGTATGTGATCTGACAAGTGCGGATCAGGCCGAACGAATCAAGCATAATGTCTTTCTGGTTGACCGCGTCAAGACAAGCAATAAAGGTGTCTTCAACAGCATCTCAATCATTAACGACGCCATGAGCCGAAAACTTGGTGGACAGAAACATGAACCGGAGAAAATCAAGTTCAAGTATCTAAAGCATGTAATTGATGACGTAAATCAGGAAGTGGAACGCCGCAAGGGTGAGGATTATTCCGCGAGCCCCTATGCTCTGCTGATCAGCGACGGCAACTACTATATGTTGGCTTATGATGACAGGTATAAGAAGCTGCGCACCTATCGCGTGGATCGCATGCGGAATGTACGGCGCACTGGCGTTCCCCGTGATCGTGAAGAAGAGTTTCGAGAGATCAACATGGCTGACTATACGCAGCGCGTTTTTGGCATGTACAGCGGCAGTTCGAGTCTGGTTACCATCCGATTTATACCGCCGCTTCTGGATACGGCAGTTGAGCGCTTTGGCACAAAGGGCGCACAGTACTGTATGTGCGACGAACGGCATTTCTCTGTTACAGCAAATGTGGAAGTGAGCGATCAGTTCTTTGGATGGGTACTGGGATTTGGAAAGCGTGCAAAGATACTGGGGCCGGAAGATGTGGTGGCAAAGTTTAAGGGGTATTTGGATAAAGTGAGGGAGATGTATTGATTAGGCAATAAAAAATGGCGTGGTCAGCACACGCCATAAAAGCTATTAATCCTCCATATCAAACAGCGTCAGCTGCTCGAACTCGGATTCTTTGGGTCTATCATCGCGAACCCAAAAGTGGAAATAACGCGCATTCTTGGGGTAGATGATTCGACCATTGCGGCGGATAAAGCGGCAAAATACTTCTCGCATACCCGATTCTTTATAGGTATTTTCCATGGATTGGCACCTCCTTTCTGTAGGAAGATGCCTCTTGATTTTCCGCCGATTAGGTGTACAATAGAAGTGTTGAGATCCTGTTGTAGCTGACCACTTTGTCGGCGTGCGGTTACCCGCATCAGGAGGCCAGTCCATAGAAATGGACTGGCTTATTTTGTTTTTGATTTCTGATAAGCTGCTGCTTCTACAGAAACCCCACACCTCTCGGCGATTTCAGGAACTGTCATATTGCGAATGATATCAGCATCCATCAAAAATTCTCCAGCAAACGCTGAAGCCTGCCATTCAGGATCGCGGTAGGGAGGAATGTTCTCGTTTTCACCCGCACGAGCCAATCCTAAAGTTACGCCGTCATGAAGCAGAAAATGTCCAAGCTCGTGCGCAATTGTGAGCCTATCGCGTCCCATGCCTTGACAAGCCTGATCGTACACGTCCTCGCGAATCATCACGCGGCCAGTAGACGGGTCTGTCAGACCATGGTCGCTTCCCATCTCTTCCCGCGTCAAGATTTCAAATGAGAACCCATCCTTAGCGAAGAGCTCTGGGAAAATAATTTCTGCCAAACGAACGATGTCAATCCTTGTGCAGTCGGTTAAACCGAGTGTCGCACGAATACTTTTGGCATACATGCGGATCTGTTTGCGTGACAAAGACTCTGCCTTGTATCTTGATTTGGTCATTCGGACCTCCTTTTCTTCAGGATGGACATGAGCCGTTCGATCTCATCATCGCTGAAATCATCAAAGTGTCGTGCAAATGCTAAGGCGCAATTTCTCTTGCTGCTGCTCATGTTGCCTACATCCATACGGATTTGTTTGACCGAGTCGCCAATCGCCTCGGAAAGTTCGGTCAACTGAGCATCACAAAGCTGATATTCTTTGGCAAGCACATCAATCCAAGAGGCAGGTGCACTGCGTTTATCATTTTCAACGGCAGATAGAAACGCAGATGAAACCCCCAGTTTTTGAGCCATATCAAAGAGGACCTCCCCTTGTTCGATACGAAGCTTACGCAGAAATTTACCCAATCGGTTCATTTCGCACCCTCCTTTCACGATTATTTTATCTTATTTACTCTGTGTTGTCAACCATTGAGTTTAAAAATTTTTTGCATTGTGAAAACATTGCTTTTGGAGTCTGGTTGATTGAAATACAAAGGCTGAAATTTTGTGTCCCTTTGGCTCAGAAAGTTGTTCAAAGCACGCTTCAATTGTGTATTGTTCTTATCCCAAACCAGTATCGATCCAACCTCAAACATGACAAGAAGTGAGCTCAATCTGAGCTCACTTCTTCCATATTCATCTTTCCATTCTCAATCCCGCTCCCCATAGTAGATATTCTCCACAGGACTGAACTTGCTGTACCTTTTCTTGATATCCGCGTCCGTCACATCCAGATATGCCTGCTCCGTAATGGTCACGCTGGAATGGCCCAATATCTTACTCAGCGTATAGATATCCATACCGGCCATCAGACATCTCTTGGCAAAGTTATTCCTGAGCGTATGTGGCGACACATGCTTCTTGATCCCGCTCCTCTTCACATAGTGGGAGAAGTTCGTCTCGAAACTCTCCACCGTTACCGGACACCCGGAATGCTTCACCGGGAACAGATACCGGGAATCGCAATACCTGTCTTTGTACTGAAGCCATCGGCGCAACTCCTTGGCAGTCTTTGCGGAGAAGAACACCGTCCGATCTCTTCTGCCCTTGGTCTTGTTGGCGGGCAGATGCAGACTTTTCTCGGCAACATTCAACTGCTCCACCGTCGCACTGAGGGTTTCGCCAAGTCTTGTCCCGGCGTCGAGCATGATCATCATCACGATCAGGTCGCGGTACTCGGGGAAATACGACCGGTCCATGGCGCGCAGCAGGGCTTTGACTTCGTCATCCTCCAGATACTCTTTCGGTTTGCGCTCCTGCGGAAGCGGGCGGATCTTCTTCATAGGCGACAGCACAATGCAATCCGTGTCCACCATCCAGGCGAAGAACACCTTCATATTCCTCAGGTAGTTGTTGATGGTGATGTTGCTGATCGCCTGCCGGTAGTCGCGCCGGTGGGTGGGGCGGTTGAGTTTTATGGCCCGGTCATCGAAGCAGAAGGTGTACTTCCCGCGTTTCTGCAGATCGATGATATACTCGCGCACATGCTGTTCGGTCACGTCCTCTGCGCGCGCGATGCGTTTCTCTTCCTCCATCCACCGGGCAAAGAGCTTGAGCGTCTGCTCGTAGCTGGCCATGGTCTTGGGTCTGAGCTGTTTACTCTGACAGTAATCCATGAACAGAGCAATGGAATGATGAAAGCCCACTGTAAAATCAACATCCTTTCTTTGACAGCAATCTGTCGGATATGGCTTGGAAGTCAGCCAATGAATACCAGATGTTGATTGTGTTATGTGGTCGTAGTTTATGGCGTTTGTGACATATTTTTGTCCGCTGCCATCACTATTTTCGAAAGTTTATCGCCATGGCCATTTCAGCAAACCCTTATGAAATAAGGATTTCTCAGGCACTCCGCTCAAGGGACAACTTATCCGCCAGCATCGCGATAAACTCCCCATTGGTCGGCTTATCCTCCGGCGTGCACACCCTGCACCCAAACGCGCGATTCAAGGTCTCCACCCTTCCTCTGTTCCACGCCACCTCAATGGCGTGACGGATCGCGCGTTCCACCTTGCTGGCGCTCGTCCCAAAGTGCTTGGCGATGCTCGGATACAGCTCCTTGGTGATCCGGTTGATCACATCCGGCTGCTCGATCACCATCTTAATTCCGTATCTCAAATACTGATACCCCTTGATGTGCGCCGGGATGCCAATGGTCAGAAACAGGCTGCCCAGGCGTTCATCGAGGCTCTGCACGTGTACCGGCACAGGGGTGCGGGCCATGGGCAGCAGGCCGCCGGAGCCGTCGGCCAATTCGCGGATGTGGCTGAGCAGGTGGTCGGGCTCGAAGGGCTTGACCATGTAGAACTGGGCGCCGAGCTCGACGGCGCGGGTGATGAAGTCGTCGCGGCCAAGGGCGGAAGCGACGATGATTTTGGGCTGCGGAGTGATCTGCTGACGGCGCAGCTCCTCCAAAAGCATGTAGCCGTCCATCATGGGCATCACGATGTCGGTGACGAGAATATCGAAACGGCCTTCATGCAGACACTTCAGCGCTTCCACGCCGTTGGCTGCCTCGCGTACTTCTTCCACGCCCTCCTGCCTGCGCAGAAAGTCGGCCATGGTCTTTCGGAGAGTGCCGTGGTCATCCACGATCAGAATGCGGGTGCTGGTCATAGGGGATTCCCTCCTGATTGCTTGGTTTTCTGCATCATAGCACATAAACCGCGTCGGAGGGGGGATTTCGAGGTTAATAGTGTCAAAGGTGTATGAATCGACACGAAACCCTTTTTCTCACCTCTCCCCCACTTTGTTTTGCATTTTCTCCCTGATGCGTGTACAATAGAAACACCAGCACACATCCATTCATACAACGAAAAGAAGAGGAATCGCCATGACTGATTACATCAAAGCCATTACTTATAACCATCCCGAGCGCATCCCGGTGCATGTAAGCCTGCTGCCGGCCACGTGGGCCAAGTACGGCAAGGAGCTGCAATCGCTCTGTCTCAGGCATCCGGCTCTGTTTGAAAACGTGCAGGCCACCGACGAGGTCAAGTACTTCACGCCGCCGTCCTATCATGCGGGCAAGTTTACCGACCCCTGGGGCTGCGTGTGGGAAAACATCAACGAGGGATATGAGTCCATCGTTACGGGCCACCCGCTGCCTGAACGCGAGGATGTGTGGAAGCTCAAGGCGCCGGATACCGATATGGGTCTGCCGCATGGCTTCATGTACCTGCGGCTGATGGATCTGCGCGGTTTTGAGGAGATCATGATCGACTTTGCCGAGGAGCCGCCGGAGCTGCAGCACCTCATCGATATCGTGCGCGACTATAACATCCGCCAGACGGAAATCGCCGTGCGCTCTTCGCCTGATGCAGAGGTCATCACCTTCGGCGATGATAACGGTATGCAGCACTCGCTGCCCATCAGCCCGGATACGTGGCGCAAGTATATGAAGCCCGCCTATAAGGCGATCTATGACGTGGTGCACCGCGCGGGCAAACTGGTGTACATGCACACCGACGGCTGTATCTGGCCGGTGATCGCCGATATGCAGGAGGCGGGCGTCAACGTCCTCAATCCGCAGATTCGTGCCAATGGCCTGGAGAACCTCGTCAAGACCTGTAAGGGAAAACTCTGCATCGATCTCGACCTTGACCGCCAGCTCTTCCCCTTCGCCACGCCCAAACAGATCGAGGAGCACATCGAGGAATGCACCCGCGCCATGTACCTGCCTGAGGGCGGATTGATGCTGTGCGCCGAGTGCGCCGCCGACGTGCCGCTGGAGAATATCGAAGCGATCTGCTCCACGCTGGAAAAGATGCGTGACTTCAAGGGATAATCCCGCCTCGCCAACTGGAAAGGAGCCTGACCCCATGGCAAAGCTCGAAAGAACCCTTCATCAGGATTTCACCGCATTGCTTCTGCGAATTGAACAGGGCATTTTGAACGGCAGCGTCTCCGCCTCGCTGGAGGATTCAAGTGATTTCAAAACCGGCGATGCGCGCTGCAGCGTGCGCGTGTTTGAACGCTACAGCTACATGGGCGGCAACCGCGTCAGCCTGAATGTCACGCTGTTTCAAAGCGGCCGTGACCAGCCCGTTCACCTGTCCGCCATCACATCGGGCGGCAGTCAGGCGCTGCTGTTCAAGGTAAACACCTTTGGCGAAAAAGCATTTCTGGACAAACTCGCAGAACTGATCTGAAAAATCTATCCGTCACCTTTTTGCTCGATACTCACTGCTTAATTGCCATTTTCATTGCGTCTTCTCGTTAATTATATTTTTCACTCAAAAAATCGTGAAAGAGGAATGAGCATGGATAAGGTTACATATTTTGACGTCGAATATGCAAATTCTAAAAACAAATCCATATGTCAAATTGGACTTCTCTGCGAGCATTTGGGAAATCGAAATCCGTTCTATCCCGAAAGAGATATCTACATCAATCCAGAAGATGGCTTTGATAATAACTGTGTCCGTATCCATGGAATCACAGCATCGCGTGTTGCTCAAGAACCGACTTTCCCTGCTGTATGGATGGATATCGAAAAGTATTTTACTAACACAGTCATCATTGGGCATAATGTTGCGGCGGCAGACTTGGATGCCTTGGTTAAAACGCTTCGCCGGTACAATATTGACATTCCGGAAATCTACTATATCTGTACCTATGAGCTTGCCAAAAAGTACGTCCCTGATTTTGCTGTAAAAAACTACAGTATGTCTGCATTGTGCGAATACTTTGATATAGATACTGACGAAGAACATAATGCTTTTGATGATGCCTGTGCTTGTTCCGATCTATTCCGCGCATTGATAAATACCTATGAGATCAATCCCGAAGAATTGCATGCCAAAAAGTATACTCCACACGAGTCGCGAGCATTTTCCCAGTATCTTTCCGATCCCATGCTGAGAAAATCCATCAGTGAGTTTTATGGCATTATCAGAGGTTTTTCGATTGACTCTGTGATCACAGAAGAAGAGATTTCTTATATCACACAATGGAAGGAAGAAAAACAGCCCTATTCAAATCAGAAAGAAGTTGCTGCGATTCTTCATTGCATTGATTCTATTCTTGAAGATGGTATTGTTACATTGGATGAGCTGCTTTCACTTCAGCGTTCTGTAAAATCCTATCTTGATCTTGTCAGCACATCTCCCATTACACTGGCTACACAAATTCTGGATGGTATTCTTAAAGGCATCACCGTTGATGGCGAGGTTACGGAAGCAGAATGCAAAAATCTGCGTCAGTGGCTTTACGACAATATCTATTTGTCCGACCACTTCCCGTTTAACAAAGCGATCGAGCTCATTGATAAAGTACTGGAAGATTCTATTATCACCAAAGAAGAGTCTGCATATATCACGTCAGTTATTAATGAGATGCTGAATCCTGTGCAGAGTCTGTCTTCTCAGGTTCATTCCGTCGAAGGAAAACATGTCTGTTTAAGCGGCAACTTCGCCTTCGGAGCAAAATCAGCAGTTGAAAAGTATATTGTTGAACGCGGAGGCATCATGGATGCTAATCTTAAAAAGTCAACGAATATGCTGATCATCGGCGACAACGAATGTCAAGAATATTCAAATGGCAGTTATGGTACAAAAGTGAAAAAAGCGATGGAGTATAATACAAAAGGTTGCGATATCCAGATCATCAAAGAAAAAGACTTCTTTGTCTCGATCAAGTAAACCATCATTATTTTCAAAACATACAGGAGGCCACCACCATGCAGGAACGTTTGCAAAAATGGATCGACCAGTCCCGCGACGCTCACCGCATCATGCCCATCGACGAGCGTGAAACCACCGACTACCGCCTGCGCTTAAAGCCCGTGCTCGAAAGCCGTCTGCTGGACGACATGCAGTCGCTTGAGCATTGGAAGACCCTCACGCCCTACGCATCCATCGAGCTGAGCGACAAATATGTCCTCGACGGCAAGACCAGCCTCAAATTCACCGCCAAGAGCAATCTGCCCGCATGGCTGCCGGGCCGCGGACTGGGCCGCATCTATGCCGAGCCCGGCGCGATGCGCATTATCGATCACGAAAACTGGGAGGATTGGAACCGCCTGAGCCTGTGGGTCTATCCGCATGTGCCGGGCATGAAGTCCCTGTGCGTGCGCGTGCAGCTGTATAACGAGGGCGAGCATCCCGTGCCCGACCGTTATTTCCGCGAAGGCGCGCATAACGTCAACCTCAAGGCGGATGAATGGAACCACATCACTGTGGAAATTCCTCATGTGCACCGCGACAACGTGGTGGGCGTGGCGCTGGAGTACGACATGTGCGGCCATGAGTTCGACACCGTGGATACCTGCGAATGGTATCTGTCGCGGCTGGAACTGCAGAAGGTGGACGCCGACGTGTGCGAAGGCTGGATTCCCGGCGACGGCGTGATTGCCTTCTCCGGCAGCGGCTATCTGCCGGGCGAAACCAAGCAGGCCATTGCCTCCAAAACGCTTGACGCCGATACCTTCCGCATCGTGGAAACAGAAACCGGCCGCGTCGTGCTCACAAAGCCTGTGGAAATCCATGGCGATCTGTGCGTCATGGACTTCAGCGAGGTCAGGGCGGAAGGCCGCTACCTCCTTATCGCCGGTTCGCACTCCACCCGCGTGTTTGAAATCTCCTCCACCGTGTGGGATGCCTCCGTGTGGAAGGTGCTCAACTTCTATCTGTCCCAGCGCTGCGGCATGGAGATTCCCGGCAAGCACCGCGCCTGCCATACAGATCTTCTGCTCAAGCATCCCGACGGCCGCGCCATCGTGGCCAACGGAGGATGGCACGACGCCGCCGACCTCGCGCAGGGCATGAACAACACCGCCGACGGCACCGCCGCGCTGTTCCTTCTGGCCCGTGCGCTGGAAAAGGGCGACGGTCTGCGCGCGAGGCTGCACGACCGCGTGCTGGAGGAAGCGCGCTGGGGACTGGATTATGTCCTCAAGGTCCGCTTTGGCGACGGCTATCGTTCCTCCTATTCTTCCCTGTCCATCTGGACCGACGGCGTCATCGGCACCGAGGATGACGTCATCTCCTATCCCACCACCAGCCCGTTCACAAACTTCGTGTCGGCCTATGCCGAGGCACTGGGCGCCTACGCGCTGCGCGAAATCGATCCTGTTCTGTCGCGCTACGCGCTGCGCATCGCACGCGAGGACTTTGGCTTTGCCCAGAGCATGAGCTCTCAGGGCACCGACGCGCTGCCGTTCAACAACGATCCCGGCACGGCGGACGTCAAGCTCTACGCCGCAGCCACCAGCGCCGCAGCCGAGCTCTGCCGCGCAGGTCTTACGGAATTTGAGGACGTCGCCGCACGCTACGCAAAGCTGCTCATGGCCTGTCAGCAGACCGAGCTGCCCGACTGGGACAAGCCCATCCGCGGCTTCTTCTGGTGTGAAAAGGAGCATCTGATTCCGTGGCACCACGCGCATCACTCCTTCGAACAGTACCTCACCGCCGGTCTTGCCACCCTGTGCGAGATCCTGCCCGAGCATCCCGATCATCCGCTGTGGATGAACGCCCTGCGCCTGTACTGCGAGTACAGCAAGACCGCCGTGCAGTATTCCGCGCCGTGGTGCATGCTGCCCGAGGGCGTCTATCACGAGGACGAGGCTATCAACTATCCCCAGGAGACCCTTGCAGGCATCATCGCAGGCGACGACAGCAACCTGCGCGCCTTCAAGCAGCAGGTGCATCAGGGCATCGCTCTGGGCAAGGGATATTATCTGCGCCGCTTCCCGGTGTGGTTCTCCTTCCGCGGCAACCTCAACGTAATGCTCTCGCAGGCCACCGCTTTGGCCGCCGCCGCAAAGACCGTGCACGACGCCGAGGCGCTGTCGGTTGTTCAGCGTCAGCTGGAGTGGACGGTCGGCAAGAATCCCTTTGCGCAGTCGCTGATCTGCGGCGAGGGCTACGAATGGACGGACGAATATGCCGTTCAGCCCGGTCAGGCCATTGGACAGACGCCGGTGGGCATTCAGAGTCTGGATGACAACGATGCGCCGTACTGGCCGCAGGTTTGCACCGCCACGTACAAGGAAGTTTGGATTTGTCCTGCGAACAAGTGGATGTGGGTGTTGGCACATGTGATTTGATGAAGGCTTCGGGGCCTTCATCGGCTTGCCCGGTTTTTGTGGTTGCCTCAGGTTGTTGTGCGCCTTGCAGGCACTGGTCTTGTTCTCTGCCCGCTCCGCTAGGGCCAGAGGGTCAGGGGGGATTTCGGGCAGATTGTCAAATCAAGTGCAACACTTGGAAAGGAACTCAACAGGAGAGAGCCAGCCGAGGCATTTGCGAGGGCGATTGTTGAGGAGCATT
>JAGBBE010000139.1 GCA_017938645.1 Clostridia bacterium | reverse complement strand
CACATCATCCTTGAACCAGTCAAGGGTTTCGGTCTTGTAAGTCTTCTTCGTCTTCGAGGAGGAAGAAGACTTGGAGGAAGTACCGAAGATAACGCCGATGGTTCCATTACCGGCAATACCGTCCGCCTTCATGCCGCGTTTGCTCTGGAAGCGTTTGACGGCTGCGACGGTACCTGCGCCATAATCGCCATCGATCGCGCCGTTATAGTAACCAAGATATTCCAATGCCTGCTGCAGCTTGACCACATTGGTACCGCTGCTGCCTTCCTTGGTAGGCGAGGGTGCGCTGCCGATCTCGGCAATGCTGTTAACGGTCTTATACTTGGATTTGGTGGTGGAAGAGGAACTGGTGGTCTCGGTGGACTTTGTGGCGGTTCCGTTCAATTCGGCGTTCATGGAGGTCTTGGCACAACTGCCAAAAATGCTCTTTACCGTGGAACGGCCGGCAACACCATCGTCCTCCAGGCCGTGATCCTTCTGATACGCTTTCACTGCGGCAGTCGTTCCGGTACCATAGTCACCATCCAGACGACCATCGTAATAACCGAGGATCTTCAGTGCTTTTTGCAGCTTCTTTACATCGCTGTTGTCATCGCCGATACGCATGGCTCCGGGCGGGTCGCCAATGGCAGCGATCTCATCCTGCTTTGCAACAATGCTGTTCGCACTCACGTTGACGTACTTCTTCATTACATATCCGGAAAAACTGCCATAGCGCACTTTGTACCAGCTGCCAGAAGTACCGGTGATGGTCACCTGTTCGCCCTCGGGCAGAGTCTGCAACGGCTTGGAATCCTTGTCAGCGCTTTTTCGAAGGATGACCTTGGCATTGGTGGTGCCAACATCAGAAGCGGCGGATGCAGTGGGCATCAGCATCACAAGCATCAATACAGGGATCATCAACGCGCAAAACAGGCGTGACATATGCTTTTTCAGGTTGGTCTGATCGATCATCAGCATGGTTACCCTCCTTTTGATTGCCGGCAGGCCCAGGATATTGGCAGAAAGAATGCCCTGTATACGGCATGTCCGGCGAGAAATAATATATTACAAAATTATTAAAAAGTCAATAAATTTGAGACGCAATTTACAAATACAAACGAAAAGATCACTGCATTTGTGGAAAACTTGTCCGAAAATGTCGCAGAGTATTGACGAAAATCGTTTTCGAGATTAAACTGATAACGTGTTCACGGTTCATTCATAATTTTGCCGGTGGATGCATCAATATATTAAGGGGTTAGTATAAAACAATGAAGGAAATCAACGGAACTGTAACGCTCGCTTTTGTTGAGGAAGATAATAAACAGCGTGTCATTTTCCGGGTTTTTCCGCTTTGCACACGCGAGGGTGAAATGTTGCTTGGTAACAAGGAACTCTTTCCGGATGACGGCAGTCTCCGCATCGTTCCTGACAAGCGCGAACAGAGTACCTTCAAAGAGCGCATGCGGGAAATCAACGGGCTCTGCGCTATCAATCTGGTTTCGGACGGCCGGGAACTGGTCAAGGTACGTCAAAACCGCAATTATGCTCCCGAACAGGGCGAACGCAATCAACAGGCGATTTATTCTGACGTGATCTGCGAGTTTGCCAACGGCGCCTGCTTTGAGGTGGTGCAAGCTGGCACGGATGCCTCCGGTGCTTTGACTGCTATGGTGCTCATCCAGCACGGAAAGCTGCTGGTAGGCCCTGTTGCCCGTGAGGAAGCCGCAGCTGTTGCACTTGATACCCTCAAACCTTTTGGAGATGACAGTTTCCTGCTGCATCAGTTTGAAACGGAAGCGCTCGGAAGCCGCCGGATCTGCTGGAATCCCGAAGCCTTGCTGAACTGGCGTCAGCGCCGCAGCGCATTGCGCCGCAAGGAACGCGGCCATGTGGACGAGGAAAAGGCTCCGGCAGCAGCCACCGAAACGGAAAAGGCCAAGACTGAGAAGCCTCAGGTGGAACCTGCTCCTGCTGTTCAGGGAAAACCTGACGAGGAGAAGGAGCCTGTCAAGCAGGCCGAAACGCCCAAAGCAGAACCGACGCCCGCTGCTCAGCCTGAACAGCCTGCGCAAGAGCAGGAAAAGCCGAAGAACAAGCATGAGCGTGCCAGCCGTAAGGAAAAGAAGGCGCACGAAGCTGCTCCGAAGGCTCAGGAAGAAGCACCTGTTCAGCCTGAAAAGCCTGTTGCCGAAAACGAAGAAGCTGCGCTTCCGATTGGTTCCCGTCTGGAGATCCTCGATCAGGATCTGAGCTTTGACCAGCAGCTTTCCCGTCTGGCTCAGCCTCTCAGCAGCAGCGCCAATCGTCTCTCTGCTGAGCAGGAGATGGTTGAAGAAGAAACGCTTCCGGAAGAAACGGCCGCCCATTTCAACGGTACCCCTCTCAACCGCAATGCCCGCCAGATCAACCGCAGCATGCGCAAACCCCAGTCTGTACATCATGTGGTGGAACGCCATATGGTTCAGTCCGGCGCATTTCAGGGCGAACAGTCTGCCTACCAGATGATCGAAAATCCCATCGAGCGTCTTTTGATGGATCTGGAATATGTGTGGCAGAACAGCGAACTCAGGGAAGGCGCGCTTGCCCAACTGCTTGAAAATGACAGCTTTATGCATGATATGCTGGCAGCTTTCCGTCGCAAAGGATTCAGCACACGCACCACAGCCGCTGCTCAGGAGCAGCTGGCGGAGATCGAGGCAGAACGTCTTGATCTGCTGATGCAGCTGGATAGTGCCAAAGAAAACGAAAAGCAATATCGTGAAAAGGCCATTGCCAATCTGTCGCACAAGCTCAGGGGCGAATCCGAGCGGCTGAAGAGAGAAGTGGCAACCCTTGAAAAGACCCGCGATTCTCTCAAGAATACCGCTCAGCAACTCAGCGATGAGGTCAGCGGACATATCCGCGATTTCGTAGCGCAGCACATCACCTGCATGACTGGTGCGGATGGAAGCCGCGTGGTGCTGTCGCCGGTCATTGGTGAAACCTATCCTGTTGCCCACATGGCGGAAAACCTGCGTCAGAACATGAACAACAGCGGTTTTGCCATCAGCGAGGATGAAGCCGTAAGCCTGCTGGTGC
>JAGBBE010000138.1 GCA_017938645.1 Clostridia bacterium | reverse complement strand
GATACGGATAGGCATGATGTTCTGATGAACGCCCAATACGCTCTGCAACACATGCATTTGCTTTGCTGTTATCATAGCGCTGTCATAAGACAAGCTTTCGGGAAAGGTATGCACAGGCTCCTCTTTTTCCACCACAAGATAACGTGTATCAATAGCCCCTGCTGTTGGATTGACGGGCATGTTGCGGTTATGCGCATCAGCCTGTATGGCAATATAATGCGTTTTTAGATAAGAGGGAAGCTCATCAGGCACCAGCAACAGAGCCTGTGTTTCTAACCTGCTTCCTGTACTACGAACCGTGGGCAATGTACGAAGCTGATTCAGATCATTTTGTGTAAGACCGCTAATTGGGCTTTTGAGATGGACAAAAGGTTCCAGTGTATATCCAACATCTTGGCGTGATGTCAGCGTAAAAGCAGCCTGGTTGGATATGGTGCTGGCAGCAGTACTGATCAGCATTTCGCCCAGCAGTATTGCGACAAACAGCATCAGTGCTATCATACAAGCACTGCCAGCCTGACGCATAGGATGAAGATAGAACTGCCGGGCGGCAATGAGTTGTGTAGCCTTAAACTGCTTGTGGTTGCGGAATTTTTTCGCCTTGCGAAGGGTGTTTGTGTCCCGAAGAATGCCCATAGGGAGTTGACGGGACGCCCGCCGCAGCGGCAGCATAGAAGAAAGAAATACGCACAGGAAAGAAATCAAGATAACTGGAATAAGAAGCCATGGAGTCGGTAAAAAAATCAGTTCGTTTGGCATCAGGCAGGATATGATCCATGCCGTCAAGCAGCCAAGAATCGCACCAACCGGTAGCGCAGTTAGCGTCAGAATCCAGGCATCACGCCCAAAGAGTCGCTTGATCTGTTTCTTTGTGGCACCCACAGCCCGTAGCATGCCAATGTCCTCTGTCTTTTGTGCCAGCATGCTTTCCATCGAAGAAGAGATTGCAACGCAAGTAGACAAAAGTAGTGCGCTACCAAGAATGAGATACAAAACAACCTGATTAATTTGTTCTTTGATATCATTCACCCTATTATCATAGGGCATAACATTGCCGCTTACCCGGCTGATCTGAGCAGCCGTTCCCAGCTGATAAAGAATTTCATCAGCCTGAATTTCTGTCAACGTAACGCCAGGGCGGTTTGTCATGATTCTGTGAACAACGGGTGTACCGTACTGACAGCCAGGTTCATCGTAATGTGTTAGAATAGCAGGAAATGCCCCCGTTCCCTCTGGGAAGAAACTCCAGGTGTGCTCCATATAGGAAGTCTGCTCCGTCAGAATGCCAACCAGTGTGAAGGTACGCTTTTCAGGTGTACCGCCAAAAGCTTTGAGGGTAAATGTGACGATATCGCCAACATTGGCATCTTCCAGCTCCAACTTATCCAAAGCACTGCGTTCAGCGGCAATTTCACCCGGTTTTTCAGGCAAGCGGCCTACGGTACAGCGGCGATACATAAGGTCATTGGCCGTTTCATCATAGCGACCGATGAAAACCTCGCTATCATTAACAGAAGCTGTCACATAGATACGACCAATTTGGTCGAAATAGCCGCTGCTGCGCAATTGATCATCTGTGACATTCGGTTCGTTGAGGAGCGTCGTATCGCCCCAGCCCACCTTTCGGGCTGCTTTTTCATTGTTGGCTTCCAGCGTGCCATAGATGCACAGGACTGCAGTGCAGGCCAAATAGACCGCCAAGAAAATTCCGATGGCGAGGCTGAAATATGCTTTCTTGTTATGCTTCAGATTGGCTTTCGCCACTTGATTCATGGTGAGGCGCTTCATGCCTGCATCACCCCGCTGTCACGGGCAATCTTGCCGTCTTCCAGTTGAATGATGCGGTCTGCCTGTTCTGCCACGTTCAGATCATGGGTGACCAACACCAGAGTGATGCCCAGCTCGCGGTTCACCTGACGAAGCAGCGTCAGCACTTCGCGTCCGCTCTTGCCGTCCAGATTGCCGGTAGGTTCGTCAGCAAACAGGATCGCGGGCTTATTCGCCAGCGCACGGGCAATGCTGATGCGCTGCTGCTGACCACCGGACATGGCTCCGGGCAGGTGGGACAGACGATCCCGAATGCCCAGCAGATCAATGATGCGGTTCAGGTGTTCTTCATCTGCCTTGCGGTTGTCCAGCATCACAGGCAGTAGAATATTCTCCCAGCCGGTCAGTTCGCGCACCAGATTATAGCTCTGGAACACAAAACCAAAGCGACGGCGACGCAGCACAGCCAGCTGATTATCCTTGTACTTGTACAGATCAGCGTCCTGATAGATCACCTTGCCGTCAGTGGGATGATCCAGACCGGAAAGAAGATGTAGCAGCGTCGATTTGCCGCTGCCGCTGGGGCCGGTGATGGCGGTAAAGCTGCCCTGTTCAATGGACAGGGACACGTTATTCAGGGCGTAAACCTTGTTTTCGCCCGTGCGGTAGACTTTGCTGAGAGATTCAGAGCGAATGATTTCCATAGTGCAAATACCTCCTTGCATGTCTATCGTAACAGGCCAACCTTACGTTCAGGTGACTTTTACCTTACGATTTCGTAAGGTAAGGGAAAAGGCGCCTGTTTCAGCGCCTTATGTACGGATCATTTGTAGAATCGGAAGGGTGATATTCATCCGGAGTCCACCAGGGACATTCTCTGCATAGATACTGCCGTGGTGACGGCGAATGATCTCCTTGACGATAGAAAGGCCAATGCCTGCGCCCTTCGTTTCCCGGCTGTGAGCGCGATAGAAACGATCAAACAGGTGTGGCAGCTCCTTCGCATCCACACCGCCGCCATTATCTGCAACAGAGCAGAAGAACGCAGTATCACTCTGTTCCAGATGCACGGTGATCTCGCCATCCTCCGGCGTATGCTCACAGGCATTTTTCAGCAGGTTCAGGTATGCTTCTCCCATCCACTTCTCGTCGCAGCGGATGGTGGCGTTGCCCTCGATCCTCAGTTGCTTGTTGGGATAGACAGACGCAAGTCCCTGCCAGGACTCCCGCACAAGCGACGCCATATCCTGTTCGGCAAACGTAAACTCATAGCCGTCTGCACACAGCCGCTCCAGCCGCAGCAGGGATTGGATCAGCCTTTCCATGCGCTCGATCTGAGTAAGCTGCTCATTGACATGGGCGCTTTCGTCCATCTCACAGAACAGGCGCAGGGATGCCAGCGGCGTCTTCAGCTGATGGGAAATATCCGCCGTCAGATCACGGGTGGCGCGGCGTTCTTCTTTCTTTTGATCCCGTGCCAGCAGCACCTGGTTTTCCAGTTCGGCAGCTGCGTTCTGCAAGGGAGCCAGAGCATCCTCCTTCACGGAGAATTTGAGTGGATCGCTGCCGGAAACCAGAAAGGATTCCATCTGCTCGGCCAATCTCTTGATACGGCGACGCTGGAGCAGATGCACGATCAGCAATACGATCAGAGTAATCGCCAAGATCACAACCACTGCGATCAATCCGCCCACTGATATCCCACCCCTCGAATGGTCTTGATATGCTCAGCGCCGATCTTTTCACGCAAGCGGCTCACATGCACAGACAGCGTGTTATCGTCAATAAACTTGCTGTCTACATCCCACAGTGCTTCCAGCAGGACATTGCGCGGAACGATAGTGTTTCGCTGGATCAGCACCAGCAGGATACGATACTCGGTCAGCGTCAGCTGCAGCAGTTCACCATTCTTGCGAACCTGCATGTGTTCCTGATCCACTTCGACTCCGCTGCGGGAAAGTGTGGTGGAAACCTGACTGCGGCTGGTACGCAGCAGCGCACGGATGCGGCTGAGCAGCTCCATCATGCGGAAGGGCTTGGTCACATAATCGTTGCCACCGGCGTCCAGGCCGCGCACGACATCAAACTCTTCATCCTTGGCCGTAAGGAAAAGGATCGGCGTAGTGATGCCCTGATTGCGCCACTCCTGACACAGAGCCACGCCATTACCATCGGGCAACGTGACATCCAGAACGATCAGGTGGATATGTGCGTCAAAAAGGTTGCAGGCTTCCTGAACACAAGACGCTGCAACAACATGATAACCTTCACGTTCAAACAGCTCACATAGTCCGCTCCGCAGAGCCTGATCGTCTTCAACCAGCATCAGTGTATATGTCTGCGATACCATTTTTGTTGTGTTTCCTTTCGGTTGATGTACCGGTCAATAGCAAGAAGGGCATTATGCTTCTTCTTTGTTATTATACTCAATTCCGGTTTTTCCTTCAACTGCAACGAAAAAGTCCGACGCCAATCGTTTGACGTCGGACCATCTGTTCCATTTCAGTTACATATGTGGTTATTTCGCCATTTGCATGATGACGCTATCCAGGGGAATCCGTCTGACAGCGCAGTATTTGAAAATCCGTGCTGCCAAATCGGACGGGCTCATTTCATCCATTTCTGTTAGTTGGAGTTCAAGTGCTGCTGCCAGTTCTTGCCGATCATGGAAATGGTGCTGGAGCATGTGATCAGTCAAGTGTCTGCAAAACTTTTGTTCCATTTGAGGCATTGGTATATTCATGTTCTTCACCCTCCGTGTTCGTAGCGCACCAGAGTTAGTACGCCTTGATCCATTTCGCAGACAGTATCGCACAGTTCATCAATGTCCTGCGCAAAATGGCTGGCCAGAATAATTGTCTTCCCTTGTTTTTTCAGAGACAACAGTAGTTCGCGGATGCTTCGGACGCCGTTCTTATCCAGACCATTCATCGGTTCGTCCAAGATCAGCAACGCAGGGTCATCCAGCAACGCCTGCGCAATACCGAGACGTTGGCGCATACCAAGGCTGTACTGGCTGACAGGCTTGCGCAAAGAGGAATCAAGGCTGACCATCTCAATCAGGGCCTTTACACGGTCTTTTGAGGCTCGCTTTCCCAGCTTTGCCAGCCACAGCAGATTATTCATGCCTGTTTCATGGGGCAGAAAACCTGGCGTTTCGATTAACATCCCCGTATCGGGTGCAAAGTCGCAATCCTTTCCAATCGTCTTGCCAAACACCTGAACTGTCCCTTCCGTGGGGCGGAGAAAACCGCAGATGCATTTCATCAACACCGTCTTACCGCTTCCGTTGCGTCCGATAATGCCATGGATCTTCCCTTGCTCCAGCTCCATGGATACGTCCTTCAGCACCGTATCGCTGCCGAAGCGTTT
>JAGBBE010000137.1 GCA_017938645.1 Clostridia bacterium | reverse complement strand
TCTCGGTTCGTTTCTCCATCTGCTTTCCTCTGCCGGATGATTTCTGTTAATCCTTCTACTTTTGTATACTTCCTTGCCATGCAAATGACCTCCTGTCGTAGCTTCTATTCTACAACAGGAGGTCTCTTTTTTACTTGTCTGTTTTCTCGGGTACAGTCCAAGAGCCGGAAGATTTTTGTTATCGTTTTACTGGAAATGCGACAAAATCAACTCATACGCAAGCCGGAGTCCAGGCAGGAGACTGTTGATTTCAACGTATTCCTCGCGGGTATGTGCTCCACCGCCGGCGCAACATCCCACACATGCGGACGGAATTCCCATTGACAGAGGAATGTTGCAGTCCGTGGACCCGCTCCTCAACGCAAGTTCAACACCATAATGCGCGCGGACAGCTTCTGCAACACGGTTGACCAATACATTTTCAGCGGCCTGATCAACCTCGCCCGAGCACGGACGGCTGCCGACCAGTTCAACCTTCACATCAATTCCCTTTGTACGGTAGAAGTCAATCGCAGCATTGAAATGCGTTTCCATCAAAGCAAGTGACTCCCGCTCGTCAGAACGGAATTCATAAAGCATCTCCGCATGCTGAGCAATGGTGTTTACAGAGGTGCCGCCGCTGATGGTTCCAACATTATAGGTCGTTTTTCCCTTCGGAGGAACTTTGAGGGTATAAAGCGTATCAATCAGCGAGGCCAGATAGGCAATCGCATTCCGGTTTCCGAAAGCAGAATAGGAGTGTCCGCCTTCTGTGTCAACAGAAATGCGGTAACGCTTAGAGCCGACCGCCTTGACCACGCAGCTCTGATATGTTCCGTCAAACGAAATAAATTCTTTGATTCTGTCCCCGAATTGCTCGACAATCCGTCTGGAGCCCTTGAGATTGCCGAGTCCTTCTTCGCCAGAATTGATGACCAGTAAGATTCCTTCATCCCTTGGCTGACATCCATGTTCCGCAATATACTTTGCAGTCATGAGGAGAGCGACAACGTTCGCCGTATCATCGCCTATACCCGGGCAACAGATCCGGCCATCCTGGATTTTTAAAGGCAGCGGTTCAATATCCGGAAACACAACATCGCTGTGCGCCATATAAACCGAGAGCTTGTTCTTTTCGCTGCATCCTATCGGATAAATGACATTCAGCGCTTCATCAATGTACACACCCTGCGCGCCCTGTTTTTCCAGCCATGCTTTGCAGAAGGCCGCACGTTTCTCCTCATGATTGGAAGGGGCGGGAATCTGCGCCAGTTCAATCAGCAGATCAAAAGCCTCCTGCTGATGTTGATGAATATAGTTCACAATTTCCTCAGTCAAAAACATGTTCATCACCCCTGTGCTCATTCCTCTGGTGTAAAGTCATCCGGCGGACGGTGCTGCGGCGCAGTGATGTACCACCATACGCCGAAGCGATCAACCACCTCTGCACAGCATGGGCTCCACGGTAGAGAGGTAAGTTCGAGTTTTACCCTTCCATCGGAACAAAGAAGCTCGTACGCACGCCTGACAGCCTGTTCGCTTTCCAGCGTAATTCCAAGACAGACAATGCTGTTTTCCGATACCGCTTCTTTTGACTCAGCCACGCATAAAACGGGATGTCCATCGCTGTACAGTTCAGAATGGTAATAGCTTCCATCGCTATTTTTGACGTGATAGCCCAATTCCAGTCCGAATATCTTCTGGTAAAGAAGCACTGCCTCGGCGCTGTTTTTCACATAGATGGTGTGCCCTACTTCAACACCCATGCCCTCATCCTCCGGCTTTCAGCATCGTCCATGCGCATTCACCTGTTTATCGCCACGGGAAGTTGATCAGGCCAATCACATACAGCACAATAATAGCTGTCGGAACGAAATAGCAGAACACCGGCTTCATCCACTGCTGCACCTTCAGGCCCTTGCCGGTATTGGCTTCAGCCATAAACTTGTCCCAACCCCAGCCGTAGCGCTTGCTGCAGCAGAAGACCGCGAACATCAGCGAGCCAATCGGAAGAAGATTGACATTGACAAGGAAGTCCCACACATCAAACCAGGCGGAGCCTTCTGCAAAGGGCTGGAACTTGAGAACGCTGTAGCCAAGCGCCGATGTAGTGGAGGTGATAAAGAGACCGATTCCGCACACAATGCTTCCCTTGGGACGGCTCCAGCCGGTCATTTCGCGCACACACGCAAGAATGTTCTCAAACACCGCAAGGATCGTGGACATGGCCGCAAATACCATGAACAGGAAGAATACCGTTCCCCACAGTCGTCCGCCATTCATGTTTTTGAACACAGTAACCATCGTATCAAACAGCAGCGAGGGACCGGAATTGACATTGACGCCGTAGGTAAAACAGGCCGGGAAGATAATCAGGCCAGCGGTAATGGCAACGAAACTGTCCAGAAGAATCACGTTTACTGATTCACCCATCAGCGCACGATCTTTTCCGATGTAGCTACCAAAGATCGCCATGGAACCAATGCCCAGGCTCAGAGTAAAGAATGCCTGATTCATTGCGCCGACAATCACGCTGGGGCTAATCTTGCCGAAATCCGGAAGAAGATAGAACCT
The DNA here is from genome assembly GCA_017938645.1 of Clostridia bacterium. Next base: position 14,359 of record JAGBBE010000137.1, on the reverse strand, counting down.
CAGACCATCCTTTGCTCCAGGCAGTGTAACGCTGTTTACTGCAAGAACAATCATCAGTCCCAGTAGAGCGACCATCATATACTTGGTGATGCGCTCAAGTCCGCCCTGAAGATTGAAGCAAAGGATTACGAAGCCAGCAATAATGACAAGCGTCATGTACCCCATATTCAGCACAGGGTTGCGGATCATCACATCAAATCCGAGCGCATCCGTCTTGCCGGAAAAAAAGCTCACAAAGTAATACACAAGCCAGCCAGAAACCACCGTATAGAAAGACATCAGGCAGATGTTTCCAATCAGCGCCAAGTAGCCGTGGATATGCCATTTTTGTCCGGGCTTCTGCAGCTTCTGATACATTTTGACAGGACTTGCCTGTGCGGCGCGGCCCAGCGAAAACTCCATAACCATCACAGGCAGGCCAAGAAGCAGCAAGCAAAACAGATAAATCAGTACAAAGCCACCGCCGCCATACTGGCCGGCCATCCACGGAAATTTCCATACATTTCCGCAGCCAATGGCGCATCCTGCACTCAGCAGAATAAAGCCAAGACGCGAGGACAAACGTTCACGCTTTTCCATCTTATAATCTCCTTATTTTGAGAGTTGTTTTCAGGTTGGAAAATTATATCACGAAACCATCATCCCGTCAAACAGCGCTTACGCACCGACTACAGGAGATTCGAGAATTGTAATGGTACCGTGATCTGCATCCATCCTGCAGTTTACGCCAAGCGGCAGCGTCAGATTCGGCAGAGCATGTCCAGCCGTAAAACCGCTGAAAACAGGCTTTCCGCAAGGCGCAACAATATCACGAATCACTTCTTCGATAGTAAGACCAAATTCCGGGAATTCGATGGGACAATCCGTAAAGTGGCCAAGCACAACGCCTGCACAGTCATCAAACTTACCGGCAAGCCTCAGATGCGTGAGCATATGATCAAGACGATAGGTTTTTTCGCCGATATCTTCGATAAAGAGAATGCGTCCTTTGGTATCAAGCTCGTAAGGCGTGCCAATCAGGCCGTCAATCAGTGAAAGATTGCCGCCGACAAACATGCCTTCACATACGCCGGGATTCACCGTAACAAACGGATGACCTTCCGGATTCTGAAGTATGCGCTCAGGACGTACTTCCATTAACATATCAAGCATAGAGGACATTGTGATCTCATCCAGTCCATCCACCCAGCAGGAAGCAGGCATCGGGCCATGAAAACTCACCAGTCCCGCTTTTTCAAGGTAGGCAATGTGCATGGCGGTAATATCGCTGTATCCCAGAAAAATCTTGGGATTGGCCGCTACTGCTTCATAATCAAGCTGATCAAGCATCCGCATCGTGCCGTAGCCGCCCTTGACGCAGATGATAGCGTCCACCTCATCGTCACGGAACATGGCATTGACGTCACGTGCACGCACTTCATCGGTTCCAGAGAGATAGCCATACACCTTTCCGCAGCTTTCGCCGAGTTTGACCCGAAAACCAAGCTGTTCAATCATCTCCACCGACTTTTCAAGACTTCCTGCCGTACGAATGGAACCGGAAGGGCCGATCAATCCGATAGTATCCCCTTTTTTCAACTGATGACCAAAGCGCATAGTATATCCTCCTGCCTGCGTATTGTTTGAAAAAGCTGCCGGAAACCGGCAGCCTTTTGGATTATCCCTTCGATTGAATCATCTCACGATAATTCTGTATTTCTTTTTCGTTGCCCCACACCATATGTCCTTCTTCGATTTCAACCCAATTGGGTTTCTGGGTGGAATAATCGTGCTGTAAAGGATCATAGACTTCAAGCTTCTTGTTCTTTTCACGCAACGGATCAGGCAGCGGAATAGCCGACAAAAGCGCACGGGTATACGGATGCAGCGGATGTGCAAAAAGCTTTTCCGTCTCTGCCAGTTCAACCAGAACACCCTTGTGGATAACAGCAATTCGATCGCAGATAAAACGCATCACAGACAGATCATGTGAGATAAACAGATATGTCAGATCACGCTCGTTCTGTAATCTTCTCAGCAAATTAAGTACCTGTGCGCGGATGGAAACGTCAAGCGCAGAAATCGGCTCGTCGGCAATGATGAACTCGGGCTGCATAATCAGCGCACGCGCTACACCGATGCGTTGTCTCTGACCGCCGGAAAACTCGTGCGGGAAACGGCTGGCAAACTCCGGAAGCAGACCGACTTCAAGCAATGTTTTCTCTACCCGGCGCTTGCGTTCCTCTTCGGGAAGTCTTTCGCCGTTATACAGGCCCTCGGATACGATGTAATCCACCTTGGCACGTTCATTAAGCGAAGCCATGGGGTCCTGAAAAATCATCTGGATCTGACGGGTTACGCGACGGTCAAGCTCTTTGGAAATCTTGCCGTTGATCTTTTCGCCCTTGAAATAAATCTCACCTGCTGCCGTCGGATTGATACGGATGATGGAGCGTCCGATAGTGGTCTTGCCCGATCCGGACTCGCCTACCAGTCCAAAGGTTTCGCCCTTGTAGATGTCAAAGCTGACGTTGTCAACCGCCTTGAACTGATTCTTGCGCTTACCGAAGCATACATCCAGATTCTTGACAGAAAGAAGCACTTCTCTGTTAGTCATAACCCCTCACTCCTTCCCTTGCAAGCTTGTAAACTGCCTCCGGCGGATCAATTCGGGGAGCACGGGGATCCAGCAGCCAGGTACGCGCCTTGTGGGTCGGACTGACTTCAAAGTATGGAGGACGTTTCTCAAAGTCGATCTTGAGGGCCATGGGATTACGGGGGGCAAAGGCGTCGCCCTTGATCTCAGAAAAGAGATTCGGCGGTGTTCCATGGATGGAATACAGCGGCTCGCCCTTAATGCCAAGCTGCGGAAGCGAAGAAAGCAGCGCCCATGTATAGGGATGCTTGGGATCGTAGAAGACCTCTTCGCACAGTCCCACTTCAACGATATCCCCGGCATACATCACGGCAATTCGGTCAGACACGTTGGCGACAACGCCAAGGTCATGGGTGATGTATACTGTGGTAAGCTCGTATTTTTCCTTCAGCGATTTGATCAGGCCGAGGATCTGAGCCTGAATCGTTACGTCCAGCGCCGTTGTAGGCTCATCGCAGATCAGAATCTTCGGCCTGCATGCCACAGCAATGGCAATGACCACGCGCTGTCTCATGCCGCCGGAAAACTCATGAGGATACTGCTTCGATCGGCGTTCCGGTTCCGGGATGCCAACGTCCGCCAGAATCGAAAGCATCTCTTTGCGCGCCTGCTCGCCGTGCAGGTTCTGATGAAGTTCGATGGCCTCCATAATCTGCGCGCCGATGGTTTTAAGCGGATTGAGACTTGTCATGGGGTCCTGAAGAACCATGGCAATTTCACGTCCGCGTACCTTCAGCCACTGTTTTTCCGTTTTGTACTGAACCAGATCGTCGCCATTGTAAAAAATCTCACCGCTGTCAATCCAGCCGTTTGCATCCAGCAAACCCATGAAAGTCTTCACAAATACAGATTTGCCGGATCCGCTCTCACCCACGATAGCAAGGCTCTCGCCTTTATACAAGTCGAGAGAGACGCCACGGATAGCATGCAGCTTGCGGCCACGGAGGTTGAACTTCACATTCAGATTGCGTACAGACAAAATCGCTTCTCTTTCCATGTTGATTCACCCTCCTTTACAGATGATTCTTGGGATCGGCTGCGTCCGCAAAGGCGTTGCCGATGATGTAGAACGAAATTGTGACAATCGAAAGCACGATGGCCGGGAAGATCAGCTGATAACGAAGTGCAGCCGAGGTGATCAGTTTGCGGCCCTCGTTGATCAGGTTGCCCAGCGACGGCAGATCGACCGGCAGCCCCAGACCGATGTAGGTGATAAACACCTCACTGCCGATTGCGCCCGGGATGGACAGCGCCATACGCAGCGTAATCACCGACACCAGATACGGAAGCAGGTTCTTCAGAATAATCCTGCTGGTACCGGTACCAAGGCAGCGGGAAGCGAGGTTGTAGTCGCGGTCACGGATAATGACGATCTGATTTCGGATGAAGCGCGCCATACCAAGCCATCCGGTCAGGCACATCGCAAAGATTAGCGTTTTGAGACCCGGCTTCATGATGTAGGAAATCAGGATCAGAATGATCGTATTGGGAATGTTGTCGATCACGTTATAGACTTCGGTCAGGATCCTGTCAAGCTTTCTCACATAGCCCCACAGGACGCCTACCAGAATGCCGATCATTGTCTCAAAGAAAGCAACGATAAAACCGATCATCAGGCTGGTTCGGGTACCGCTCCAGACGCGGGCCCAGAGATCCTGTCCGATGTTGTTGGTGCCAAACCAGAATGCCTGCTCAGAAGGCAGAATGCGAAGCGGCGCATGCTGAACTGTCACCGCAGTTCCGTCGTCCGACAGTTCAATGTATCCAGCCTCAACATACAGCGAAGTACCATTGTTTGTGTAGTCCATCGGCTGCATAAAAAGGCTCAATGCGAAATTGGATCGGCTCTCGTAGGGAACAGCAGCGGGATCATCCGGCAGTTTCAGTTTGGTCTGGAAGTTGTTCTTGACATAGCCTGTTTTTCCTTTGAATTCAACCTTGCACCAGTCTTGGCCATATTCCACAACCGTAAAGTTCTGACGGGCCTTGATGCTCTGCAGCACATTGTCCACAGCATACCAGCCTTCGCTGTTCTTAACAGACGAGGCGTTCAGCTCCGTACCCTGAGGCACCTCAATCAGAACCGTGGTAAAGCTGGGCGCGATGTTGGCAAGCTGCTTTCCGGTCTGAGGATTGTTGTTGATCAGATTGGCCGGGTACTGTCCGGGCAGGTACGGCTGAAGGAACGTAAACAGAAGCAGTCCCGCAAGCACAAACAGCAGGAATACAGCAACCTTGTTCTTCAGGAATACCTGCAGAGTGCTGCGCCAGTAGGAATAATTGGAGTATCCGCCTTTTTCACCGGCGAGTTCATCATAATCCGCCAGCACAAACAGCTCGTCTTCGTTCACGACAGGCTGTTCAAGCTCCTGCTTCATCTGTTCAGAAAGGGCCTTTTCAAGCTTCTGACTTTTGGTATCTTTGATACTGAACATCAGCGGGCGCCCTCCTTCTTGACAAAGCTGATTCGCGGGTCAATGACGCCCATGAGCAAATCGCCCAGAAGCAGACCCACAATACCGATGCAGCTGTAGATCATAACAATGGCCTGCACCATAGGATTGTCCTGACGGCCGATGACGTCGACAAGCAATCCGCCCATGCCGGGGATGGAATACAGGGATTCAATGTAAATAGAACCGCTGATGGTATAAAGCAGCGACGTCGGAATGTACTGGATCATAGGAACAAATGCATTGCGGAACACATGTTTCATCATGATCTTCTTGCTGTCAACACCCTTAGCTCGGGCAAGGCGAACATAGTCCTTGTTCATTTCGTCCACCATGTAGCGGCGCAGCCACATGGCGTAGGAAGCCGTGCTGCCCAAAGACATGGAAAATACAGGCAGGATCCAGGTGACCAGTCTCGCCTCATCAAACAGCATGGAGATCTTCAGCGCGCTCGTGCCATACATTTGAATAAAAATATAATACACAGCAGCAGGTACAGCGTTGATAAATACGATATACACAGTGCCGAATTTATCCCAGAACTTGCCTTTGCTGCGCGCCATTGCGGTGCCCAGCGGAATACCCATCATCAATGACAACGCCATGGACATAACGCCCAATTTGATGGAGACAGGCGCTTTCTTTGCGATGATATCAGTAATCGGCGCACCCACACTATAGCGTGCAGACGTACCAAGATCGCCATGGAAGATATTTTTGACAAAATTCCACAGCTGTACAGGAATGGGATCGTTCAGACCAAGCTGATTGAGCTTCGCCTGAATGGTGGCCTGATCGGCCTTTTCGAAGTTATCGAAATAACCTTCAATCGGCATTTGACGAAGAAGCACAAATACCACGGTAATAATGATCAGAAGCGTAATCAAAGACGATGCAAGACGCTTCAGAGAATACTTCAGCATGATTGTACACAACCTTTGCAGCAGATGCCAAACAAGGCGACAGCCCGGACGACGCATTTGCGCCGTCCGGGCGGGTAAAGCCAGTTATTGATTTTCCGTCTGCGGATTTATTCGGCAGCCTCAGCCAGCGCAGCGCGGGCTTCCAGCCAGGCGTCATAAGCCTCGAAGTACTGGTCGGTGCTCATGGGAGCATCCAGCAGCTGCTGGCCCTTGTAGCGCTCGTTGGAAATGCCAAAGGGAGCAAACTGGGATTCGAAGGGATTGAGACGGGAGGCGGTGTAGCCGCCGGAGGTGTAGCCATAAGGAATGATCATGGCCTTTTCAATCAGGAATGCTTCGGCCTCGGTGTATGCTTCATAACGGGTGGTGAGGTCACCGGTGAGCTCACGGGCAGCGTCGACCATGTTGTAGTAGATGCTGTTGCCGTTCTCATCGTTGTACTCAGTCGCCAGCTCGGGCCAGTTGTAAGTGCCGTTGTAGAAGGGATCGGTGTAGGTGTTGGGATCGGCGTAGTCGGGGCCCCAGTTGCAGCGGTGCAGAGCATACTTGCCGGCGCGGCGCACTTCCTTGAGGAAGCCGGAGGACGGACCAGCCTCGACGATGATGTCGATGTAGTCGGCGCCGAACAGGCCTTCCAGCTGCTGCTCGATCACAACACATTCCTCAGCCCAGCTGGTAGAGCTGGGATTGTAGGGCATGAGAACCTTGACGGGGAAGGTAGCGCCGGCAGCGGTCAGCTCAGCAACAGCAGCTTCCTTGTAAGCCAGAGCCTGCTCCTCGTTGAAGGTATCAACGCCAAGCGCAGTGATGTCGGCCAGAGCACCCATCTCGGTGTAGTCAACGCCGTTGATGGAAACGAATTCCGGAGGGGTGACGGTGTTGAAGATCAGAGACTCGGGATTGTCAGGCTCGTTGATCAGCATGGCCTTCACGCGATCAAGACCAGCGTAGATGGACTTGCGGAAGTTCTCGTTGTTCACAACGATCTTCCAATTTTCAGGCTCGTACTCTGCATCAAACTGAGGATCGAAGTTGAAAGCAAAGAAGTAGGTGTAGAAGCCGCTCTGACGCACGGGACGAATCAGATCGGCGGTTTCAGGAGAAGACAGCCACTCGGCAGCGATGGTGCTGCTGATGCTGGCATCGTCGATCTCGCCGCGGCGGAACAGCTCAGGAGCGATGGTGCCGGCTTCCTTGTTGTAGGTCTGCTCAATGGTGGTGATGAAAACATTCTCAGCGTCCCAGTTGGCAGCGTTCTTGGTGTAAACGCGCTTCTGCTGAGGCTCGAAGGTGGACAGGACGTAAGCGCCGCAGTAGAGAATGTTCTCGTTGCTGGTAGCCACGCCGAAGTCAGCGCCCTTTTCAGCCAGGAAGTCGCCGTTGACAGGCATGAAGCACACGTAAGTCAGCATGGACAGGAAGTACGGAACGGGCTCAACGAGGGTATACTGCAGGGTGTAGTCATCCAGCGCCTTGACGCCAACGGTTTCCCAATCCATCACAGGATAGGGCTCGGCGCCCTCTTCGGGAGTGCTGGTGCCCAGATAATAGGCCTCAGCGCCCGCGATAACGGAGTAGAAGATGTTGGCGGTGGAAGAAGCGTTGGCTGCATCCAGAATGTACTTGGCAGCAGAAACGAAGTCATGAGCGGTAACGTTGGCGTAGACGGTACCGTCGGCCTTCACCCAGGTAGCGTCCTGACGGAGCTTGAAGGTGTAAGTCAGGTTGGCTTCGTCGTACTCCCAGCTTTCAGCCAGAGAAGGCTGAACCTGGCCATACTTGTCATACTCAACCAGCGTATCGATCACGTTGGCAGCCACAGCAAACTCATTGGTGGTTGCAGTGGTCAGGTAATTGAGCGAGGTGATTTCTCCCGAATACAGGGTGCGGTAGGCGGCAGAGTCTTCCGCAGCGGCAGGAATCACGCACAGGCTCATCAGCATAGCGATGCACAGCACGAAACTCAGGATCTTCTTCATGATAGTCCCTCCTTTATTGAATATTCATGAATGAATATTACATCGGCTACGATATCATGCATTCTGGATAAAATCAATATCAAATCAGCACAGAAAGTACAAAAAAACAATTTTCATCCAATCCGACAATTTCTTGCATATCTTTTCATGCAAACAAACGCCGTTTGATATTTAACTAACGTTTTTCCGGTCTGTATGCATAATGTGAAAAGGGGAAATAGCCTTTTATCTAGAATAAGTATAGTTAGTTTCATTTCGGAATCGGAACGGATCAGATCCGCGTATACCGAAGACAATCAAAATCATTAAGGAGTTGAAACTATGCCAGTCAAGGTTCTCAGTGGTATTGACCGGTTGGATCTTCTCGATCAGGAATTAAAGGGTTATCGCCTTGCTGTGATCACCAGCGGCGGCGCCGTCAATCACGACATGGTGCCTGTTCTGGATATTCTGAATGAGCGTTACAATGTGGTAAAGCTCTTTAATACCATTTACGGCGTTCGTGCCGACTTCACCTATGGCGAGCGCGTGCTCGTATATGTAGACGCAAAAACCGGCCTGACCGCCGAAAGCATTTTCAATCTGGAACGCACCGCACCCACTGCAGAAATGCTTTCTGATGTGGATATCGTTGTGTTTGACATCCGTGAAGCTGGCACGCGTTTCTTCGAGTATGTTCACTGCCTGGCTTCCATCATGCGTTCCTGTGCAGCCAATCACAAGAAGCTGGTTGTGCTCGACCGTATCGCTCCCATTGGCGGCGTAATCGTTGAAGGCACCGTGTGCCCGCCCACTATGCACACCATTGTTGGCGATTTCGAACTGCCTTCCCGTATTGCTCTTACGATGGGTGAATTTGCCCGCTACGTCAACGGCGAATTCAACATTGGCTGCGATCTGACCATTATTCCTGTTGCAGGCTGGAAGCGTCATATGTACTATGACGAAACCGATGTTCCGTGGATGCTGCCTTCCCCCAGCCTCAATGGCGTGACTGCCAACCTGCTGTATGCCGGCTACTGCGCCTTCGAAGGCGTTGCCACCATCAGCGAAGGCCGCGGCACCAGCAAGCCCTTCGAACTGGTCGGCGCTCCCTGGCTTGACGCCGACGCTCTGCTTGCACGCCTCAAGACCCGTAATCTCCCTGGCGTACGCTTCGGCCAGTGCTATTTCCGTCCCAACGCATCCAAGCATGCCGGCGAAGTCTGCAACGGCATTCAGACCGTCATTGACGACCGCATGGAGTTCCGTCCCTTCCTGACGGCGCTGACCATTCTGGAAATCATCCGTGAAATGTATCCGGAGAACATCATCTACAAGGATTGCTCCGCCGGACACGAGGTCAAGGAGGCTGAATCCTCCCCCACCTTCACCCGCTACATCGACAAGCTGCTTGCCACTGATGCCTTCAGCCAAGGCCGTATGACTGCTCAGCAGCTGGTTGATTTCTATGCGCCTGACCGTGAGCGTTACATCCAGCGCAAGAAGAAATACGAACTCTACGAGTAACAGATTTATTCGCCCCGCCGATATGGCGGGGTTTTTTCATCAAAAAACAGAATAAATACATTGGGGTCTGCGTCTTTCTGTGCTATAATGCATCCACTTGAACTAAACAAATGAAAGGAGGAGGCCAGCATGGCTGAAATTCTCACCTTTTCGCATTGTCTGAACAAGCTGATGCAAAAGCATGGACTGACGCCGAATCAGCTTTGTACAAGCATTGGCTGTACCCGTTCGGATATCAAGCAGCTCATGTCTGCAGAAGGCACGGAAGCCAAGCGAAATTCCATCTTTGAAAAAATCAAAGCCTGCAGCCTTTTCCTTCCGGAAGAGCTATGGGCCCTTGAGCATTCTCTTGAAGTCAGCAGGATTGGTCTGGAACAGTACCGGTTTCAGTCTGCAATCGATCATATTCTGTCCGGTACAATTCCATCTTCCTCCATGGAGATGCTCTCCGCAGAAGGAAAGACGCTCTCTTCGGTATTCAGCGCCTATCAGCAGGCAGAGGAAGTAGAAATCCTTTGCCTGAACAGTTGTTTTCCCGGTGTGATTCAAGCCATCCGTCCTCTATTTGATCAACCAGACAGAGAGATTCGCATGCGTCATCTTCTCAGTCAGGAAACCACGCGGCAAAGATCCGGTACCTATGTTGCAACAGTCCTTCCGCTTCTGTTTGACTGTAGGTACGAGCCTTTCGAAATTCATGTATCTGCTTCCGAAGATCTTCCGCCGATCGGCGGAAACATGCTTGCTATTCGCGGAATCACAAATGGAAAAGAACGTGAATCCTACATTTCTGTGGTAAATGCTTCATCCTTTTTTGAACTTCCGAATGCCGAGGCCAGTCAAATCTACCATTTTATGTCCAATCTATTCAATTCCATCCGTTCTCAGCTTAGTCCGTTAAAAGAAACCGAAAATCCGCAGGAGGATTTTACCTCGCTGTGTATGACCTTTCTCAGTCATGAGCTGAACCGCGCCACCTACTCGCTAACCAACAGCCTGTGTTTCCAGCAATTTCCCACGAAGATTGCTATAGCAGCCATCAACGGAGCTGATTTCTTCTCCGAAAAGGAGGCGGCCGTGCTCATCAAGCGTACCATCGCCATTCATGAGCAGCGTTTCCAGAATTTTTATCACAAGCGAAAGCCTGCCTATATGATTATGACTCAGCGCGGATGCGAACAGTTTCTGGAAACCGGCGTAAGCCTTGATCACTTTGTTGGTTTCAGACCTTTTACTCCGGCAGAACGGCAGGTCATCTTTGAGACGATGCTCAGCAATGCGGAAAACAATCCTTACTTTTCTCCGCTTCTGATGAAAGACCCACATTTTCAGCATCGCTACAATCTGGAATGCTACGATAAACTCGGCGTCTCACTGGATGCAACTGATACCAACTACGATCTGGCCAGCGGATACCATCCGGTATTCCTGATGTTCCCGGAGTTTACCCGACAATACCTCTCCTATTACCTCGAAACCTTGGTAAATGAGAGATGCTATTCCCGGGAAACCACTCTGCGTATTCTGAACGAAATGTATCATCGTTTTATTCAAAAATTCGGACTTCAAAAAACAGCTGACGCTCAGTAAGCGCCAGCTGTTTTTTGAAATCAAATTACTTTTTCTTGCCAGTGAGCGTTCCAAGCAGTCCACGGGTCAAAGAGCTGGTAAGCGTACGGGTGGCAGTGGAAATGGCAGTATTCTTGATTCGGCCAAGAATGCTGTCGTTGCGGCGGGCACGCTCCGCACGTTCTTCACGAAGCTCGTCAGCACGCTTGCGGCGTTCTTCAGCCTGACGTTCCTTCTCAATCTTCGCAGCTTCCTTATCCACCTTGGCCTGAGCAAGCGCTGCTTCCTTGGCAGCCTTCTGCTCAGCTTCAGTCTGCACAGGCTTGTACTGACCGGTCACAGGATCGAAGGTCATGGTCATCAGCTTCTGCGCATACATGCCGGTGGTAGGATCGTATACAAGCACATTCTGCTGAATGTGCTGCGGAGCCTGAGGCTGCACAGGAGGTGCAGCAGGAACGGGAGCAGCCTGTACAGGCTGCGGAGCGGGCTCAGAATAAGCCATGGTTTCAAGCTGCTTCTGCACATAGGTGCCGGTAGCAGGATCGAACACCATGAAGCCCTGGGCAGATGCCGTGGGCTGAGGAGCAGTGTACTGAACGGGCTGGGCCACAGGCATCTGCAGCACGGGTGCAGAAGGCACATACTGCGGCTGCTGGGCTGCCTCTGCCGCTTCAGTCATCTTGCCGACCAGATATTCATAGGCCGTATCGCGATCCACAGCCTCTTCATACAAACCGCAGAAGGGGCTGGTCTCGATAAACGTAGCACGGAGCGTTTCACTGATAGCGCCCATGGAGCTCTGCGGAGGCAGAACGGTTGCGCGGGTCACAATGCCGGGAGCACCGTTTTCATCCAGGAAGGAGATCAGTGCTTCGCCAGTCTTGAGCTGCGTAATCGCTTCTTCAGTGTCAAAGGCAGGATTGGTGCGGAAGGTCTGAGCAGCTACCTTCACAGCCTTCTGATCCAGAGGCGTGTATGCACGCAGGGCATGCTGCACACGGTTGCCAAGCTGACCAAGCACGCTCATGGGCAGATCAGTAGGATTCTGCGTGATGAAGTATACACCAACACCCTTGCTGCGAATCAGACGGACAACCTGTTCAATCTTGTCCATCAGCTGCTTGCTGCAATCGTCAAAGAGCAGATGCGCTTCGTCGAAGAAGAACACCATGCGCGGCTTGTCCAGATCGCCGGATTCGGGCAGGATTTCATAGAGCTCGCTGAGCATCCACAGCAGGAAGGTGGAATACATCAGCGGGCTGAGGAACAGCTTGTCGCAGGCCAGCACGTTGATGAACCCGCGGCCTTCTTCGTCGAGCTGCATCCAGTCGGTGATCTTCAGAGAGGGCTCGCCGAAGAACTTGTCTCCTCCCTGATCTTCAAGCACAGCAATCGCACGCTGGATCGCGCCGATGGTCGCCTTGCTGACATTGCCGTAATTCAGCGTATACTTGCTGGCATTCTCGCCCACATAGGCAAGCATCGCCTTGATATCCTTGATATCTACCAGAAGCATGCCTTCGTCATCCGCCACGCGGAAAAGGATGTTGAGCACGCCAGCCTGAGTATCGTTGAGATTGAGCATACGAGAGAGAAGCATCGGACCCATTTCGCTCACAGTTGCGCGAATGGGATGACCCTGTTCGCCGTATACATCCCAGAAAACAGTCGGATAGCTATCATGACGGAACTCCGGCACGCCAACTTTCATCAGGCGCTCAGTAATTTTATCATTTTGTTCTCCGGGCTTGACCATACCGCTCAGGTCGCCCTTGATATCTCCAAGAAATACAGGAACGCCCATGGCGGAGAAACCTTCCGCCATCACCTTCAGGGTGACGGATTTGCCGGTGCCTGTTGCGCCAGCGATGAGACCGTGACGGTTCGCCATCTGCGGAAGCAGGAATACGGGGGTCTGGTCTTCTCCGGTACCGACCCAGATCTTGCCATCATAAAACATATGGATTTCCCTCCTCAAGCATGTTGTCTTATTTTACAACTTATTGAAGCATTTCGTCAATGCCCGGTCACAGGTTTTCAGAAAGGACAACCGGTCTGGGTGCAATTCCAAGTGCAGGAACCACCTGTTCCCAGAAAACTTTTTGTGTAAAAATGACGGTTGCGCTGTTGTCGCACGGATGAAAAGCAATTCTTTCGGTTTCGCGTACACCGGTTTCGTAGCAAAGGTCTATCTCATGTTTCTGATCAAACAAAAGGCCGAGCGGACTCACGCTTCCGCTGGTCAGATGAAGCCTCTCCTCCAGCGCATCCTCAGGCGCAAAACTCAGCCGTGACACACCAAGCGCCTTGCTTACAACAGCGGTACGAAACGGTGTGAGCGGTTTGAGCAGCATCAGATAAAACTGTGTTTTCTGACGATTGCACAAAAGAATGTTCTTGCAGATGGTTACGTTTTCCGTGATAAACGGCATTTTCAGACAGTCTTCGATAGTATGAGCACGCTCATGCTCGTATATTTCGTAAGGAATCCCGTGATGATCCAGAAATGCCAGTACTTCCTGACGCGTTTCAAGCAGTTCCATATTGTTCGCCTCGTTTTGGGTGATATATGTATCATACAATAAACCGGTCTTTTTGTATAGCCAAAAAGAAAAACGCGTGATATAATAATGCCCGTTTTCGAATTTCAGAAAAGGAAGTCTGATATCGCTATGGATATTATGCAGATTCTCTGCCGGGAATTCAATTTAAAACCCTCCCAGTGTGAAAACGTTCTTCGTCTGATCGACGAAGGAAATACCATCCCCTTTATTGCCCGTTACCGCAAGGAACAGACCGGTTCTTTGGATGATCAAGTTCTGCGTGAAATATTTGAGCGTCTGCAGTATCTTCGTGGGCTGGAAAAAAGACGAGGCGAGATTGAGTCGGCGCTCAGCGAGCAGGGCAATCTGACGGAAGAACTCGCTCTCAAGCTTGCAAACGCCGCAACAATGACCGAACTGGAGGATATTTACCGTCCGTTCCGTCCCAAGCGCCGTACGCGCGCAACCATCGCACGAGAAAAAGGTCTTGAGCCTCTGGCTCTGCTTATGCTGATGCAAAACGAACGCAAAGCAAACGCCGAAGAGCTGGCTATGCCCTACATCAGCGAAGAAAAAGGCGTATCCAACGTTGAGGAAGCTCTGCAGGGCGCGAGGGATATCATCAGCGAGCAGGTCAGCGACGATGCCGACGCCCGCAAAGCGCTTCGTGCTCATGTGATGCGCACAGGCATTCTTGAAAGCCGTAACGCCAAGGATGAGGACAGCGTATACAGCATGTACTACG
>JAGBBE010000136.1 GCA_017938645.1 Clostridia bacterium | reverse complement strand
GAAGAGCCTGTGGTTGAGCCCACCGAGGAGCCCGTTGTGGAACCCACGGAAGAGCCTATGGTTGAGCCCACCGAAGAGCCCGTCGTGGAACCCACGGAAGAGCCTGTGGTTGAGCCCACCGAGGAGCCCGTTGTGGAACCCACGGAAGAGCCTGTGGTTGAGCCCACTGAGGAACCCGTCGTGGAGCCCACCGAAGAGCCTGTGGTTGAGCCCACCGAGGAGCCCGTCGTGGAACCGGTCATGTTCATCGAAGGCTATGTTCTCGTCGAAAAGGACACCCTGCTTTATGGCGATCCTACTGCTGAAGAAGCCATCGGCAGCTTCACCGGCGACAGCGTTGTATATGCCGTCGCAGCTGACGAAGAGTGGATGTGGGTTACCTTTGATACCGAGATCCTCAGCGCTGCTGATGAAGCTTTTGTGGAAGGCTATGTGGCTGCCGGTGCTGTTACCGAGCTGAACGCCGACGAAATCACCTTCGCTGACGATCTGCGTGTTTGGGAAGACAAGCTTCTGCCCTGGGCCTCTTATGAAGCTGCCGAGGAAGAGGTTGTGGAACCCACCGAAGAGCCCATTGTAGAGCCGACTGAGGAACCCGTCGTCGAGCCGACCGAGGAACCCGTCATCGAGCCTACTGCTGCTCCCACCGAGGAACCCGACGACACTTATACCGACGAGATTCCTCCCGTTGAAAGCGAAGCTGAAACCAATGCAAACCTTCTCGCTGCTCCTGCCAATCTGCAGGTTATTCCTGCCAGCCACAACAGCGTAACCATCAGCTGGGATCCTGTGGAAGGCGCTGAGCTGTACAAGCTCTACCGCAGCGTGGGCGACGGTTCCTTCACCTTCGTCAAGAACGTGAACGAGACCACCACCGGCAACTTCAACATGGCTTCCGACACTGTGTACAGCTATAAAGTATGTGCTGTGCGCACTGTGAATGGTTCCCATGAACTGGGCAATTTCTCTGCTTCTGTTTCTATTACGCTCTCCCTGCTGCCTGCTCCCGCCAATTTCCGCGGTGAAACGCTGGCTGGCGGCGGTGTTGATCTGGACTGGGATGCTGTGCCCGGTGCCGCTGGCTACCGTCTCTACCGTTCTATCAACGGAGGCAGCTCCAATCTGGTTAAGTCCGTCGAAACCAATGCCGCTTCCAACTTCAACCTTGACCTCACCAACAACACCTACAGCTATCAGATTGCCGCTCTTGCCAATATCAACGGCACGCTGGTTCGTGGCGAACTGTCTGATCCGATTACTTTCCAGGATCGTCCCACCCCGCCCAGCAACCTGAAGGCTGTTATCACCTCCGACGGCGCCTACCTGAGCTGGAATGCTGTAAGCAACGCCACTATCTACCGTATCTACCGTTCTATCGATGGCGGCAATTTCACCCTGCTTAAGGACGTTTCCACCAACTGGGCTACGACCTCTGTTGATCTGTCCAAGACCTACGCTTATCGCGTGGTTGCTATGCGCAAGGACGGCACCGTGACTATCAAGAGCGTCAACTCTGCCGACGTCCAGCTCCAGCACCAGTTCACGGCTCCTCAGAATGTGATTCTTGAGCAGCTTGATGCCAATCGTATCCGTGTACGCTGGGATGCTGTAGAAGGCGCTACCTACTACCGCATCTACCGTTCCACCAATGGCGGCAGCTATTCTCTGCTCAAAGGTCTTACTCTGACCGACACCGCCAACTACAATCTCAACAACAAGGAAAACTCCTACAGCTACCAGATCGTTGCCATGACCACTAACGCCAACGGCAAGGATATCGTCAGCCCCAGGAGCGAACCTGTTACCATCGAGGCTATGCCCGATGCTCCGCAGAATCTGGTCGTGACCAAGAAGAACAACACTGCGGTTGATTTGAGCTGGGATCCCGTAGAAGGTGCTACCAGCTATCGTCTGTATCGTTCTATCGACGATGCTCCCATGACGCTGGTCAAGTCCGTGTACGATGCCACCTCCACCTCCAACTACTCTCTGACCCTGAGCGATCACTTCTACCGCTACTTCGTGGCCGCGATCGTCGAGACGGAAAACACCATCCGCCGCAGCCCCTACTCCCTGTCCGCCACCATCGGTATGGACATGGCCGCTCCTGCGAATGTCGTTACCTCCAAGACTGAGGATGGCAGCCTTACGATTTCCTGGGATGCAGTTGCCCACGCTACCGGCTACGTTGTGTCTCTGGCTGTCAACGACGGTGAATTCGAAGTGACTGCTGTTGACGGTGCTGAAATCACCTATAACGGCCTTGACTTTGCAAACAATACTTACTCCTTCAAGATTGCTGCTACCTGCAAGCTGTCTGATTCTCTCACGCTGACCGGCGCTGAGACCGAGCTCTTCACCATCAAGCCTGTCGAGCCCGATCCCGAACCTGAAATTCCTGAGATGCCCGCTCCTGTATGGTCCTCCCTTGAGCAGACCGGCGAGGGCGAAGCGACTCTGATCTGGAATGACGACGGTGCCGAAGGCTACGTCATCACCTGGACGGATACTGAGGACGGCGATTACGCTCTGCTCGGCGAAGCTTCCGAAACCCAGTATGTTGTCACCGACCTGACTGTCGGTTCCACCTACTGGTTCAAGCTGGCTGCCTATGCCACCGTTTCCGGCGAGAAGGTCGTTTCGGAGAACGTCTCTGAAGCTCGTTCCATCACCATCATGGAGCTCGAAGAGCCTGTGAAGACTTATGGCGACTTCACTTACGACTATACTGAGAATGGCACCGGCGTGGTAATCCTCAGCTACACCGGCAGCGATGCAAGCGTTGTGGTTCCCGAAACCATCGATAGCCTGCCTGTAACCGTGATCGGCGACAGTGCCTTCGAAGGCAACACCACGCTGACCAGCATTGATCTTCCCGATACCATCGAGATCATCTCCATCCGTGCTTTCGCTGACTGCACGAACCTGTCCAGCATGGATTGATCCAACAACCAACCGGCTCCGTGAAAAGCGGAGCCGGTTTTTTCGTGCGTTCAAAGGCTGATAAATGCATTTCCTGCCTTGTCTTTTAACCAATTGTTTGGTAAGCTATACATACATCAACAACACATGAGGAGGCATTCTGATATGGCTTCTTTCGAGATCCGGGACGACTTTTATCTCAACGGTGAAAAATTTCAGGTCATTTCCGGTGCGATTCATTATTTCCGCGTTGTGCCTGAGTATTGGCGCGACAGGCTGCTCAAGCTCAAGGCAATGGGATGCAATACGGTAGAAACCTACATCGCATGGAACGCGCATGAGCGCGTCAAGGGGCAGTTTGATTTCTCCGGCATGCATGACGTGGAGGCCTTTGTGCGCATGGCGCAGGAAGTGGGACTGTATGTCATCCTGCGTCCCTCTCCCTATATCTGTGCTGAATGGGAATTCGGCGGCCTGCCCTCCTGGCTTCTCAAGGAGGATGGCATCCGTCTGCGCTGCGCCGACGAGCGTTATCTGCGTCATGTAATGGACTACTACGACGAACTGATCCCCCGTCTTGTTCCGCTGCAGGTGACTCACGGCGGTCCTGTAATCATGATGCAGGTAGAAAACGAATACGGCTCCTATGGCGACGACAAGGTGTATCTCTCCGCACTGCGCGATGCGCTGATTGAGCGTGGTGTGGATGTTCCGCTGATCACATCCGACGGTCCTGAGGATGATATGCTTGCCTGTGGCAAGGTAGACGGCGTATTCCAGACCGGTAACTTCGGCTCCCATGCCGAAGAGCGCTTCAGTGTGATGACCGCGCATGGCATCAAACCGCTGATGTGCATGGAGTTCTGGTGCGGCTGGTTTGACCACTGGGGCTGCGGCAAGCATCACATTACCAATGCCGCCGAATCCGCCAAGGACTTTGCCAAAATACTCGAACTGGGCCATGTAAACATCTATATGTTCCACGGTGGTACCAACTTCGGCTTCATGAACGGCAGCAATGATTATGACTGCCTCACGCCCGACATAACCTCCTATGACTACGACGCGCTGCTCAGCGAGGATGGACAGTACACCGAAAAGTACCGTCTGTTCAAGGCTGCTATTGAGGCGCATCAGGGCAAGCAGGTTGATCCGGTTGAAATTCCTGCCATCGCCCGCCGCGCCTATGGCGAAGCAAAGTTTCAGGGCTGCGCTGCACTGATTCCTCAGGCCACAGCAAAGGCAGGCGTGCACAACCTGCATCCCATGAGCATGGAAAAGCTCGGTCAGGATTATGGCTACACGCTGTACCGCACCACGCTGGTTAACGAGCGTGAACTGCGCTCCATCCGTCTGGTAGGCGTCGGCGATCGTGCCAAGATCTATCTCAACGGCGAGCATATCGCCACGTTGTATGACCGCGAACTGCTGGACGCCTATACCTTCGAAACGCCCGTTCCCGTGCCGGAGAACGCTGTTCTGGACATTCTGGTGGAGAACATGGGCCGCGTGAACTACAGCTTCAAGATGGAACTGCAGCGCAAAGGCATCGACCATGCGGTGGTCATCAACAACCACCTGCGCTTTGGCTGGGACATGTATGTACTCGACGAAAAGGCTCTGCTGGCGCTCGAAACTGCAGATAATTCCATCGAAGACGGCGTACCTGCTGCCTATCGCTATGCCTTTGAAGTGGACGAGGCCGCTGATACCTTCCTCGAGCTCCCCGGCTTTGGCAAGGGCACCGTGTTTCTCAACGGCTTTACGCTGGGCCGTTTCTGGGAGATCGGACCCCAGAAGCGCCTGTACATTCCCGGTCCGCTGCTTCGCAAAGGCGAAAACGAGCTGCTCATTGTGGAAACCGAAGGCAAGCATGGCGCCGCTGTGCTGTGCGACGAGCCTTCCATCTGACCGATTTCAAAACATCCCCGCTTCCTTGAGTGGAAGCGGGGATGCTGCATTTTTAGGGAAGAATCACAATTTTGCCATTTCGCGGGCCGGGTTTAAAGGCCTCGCCGATTTCATCCAGCGGGATGCGGTCACTGATCAGATCCTTTAGGTTCAACCGACCAGAGGTGATGATCTGCGCCGCACGTCCTTGTGTATTGGGATTGACAAACGAGGTTTTGATCGTCAGTTCCTTCTTGAAGGCCGCAAAAGGCAGATATGGAATGGCACAATCCGGCTCTGTAAGACTGAAAATCATCACAGTAGCCGCTTTTCCGGCGTATTCAATCGCGTTCATGACCGATTCAGGTCGTCCAGCACACTCAATAACCACGCGAATATCGTCAAAACCGTGCTTTTTCAGTTCAGCAGGCACATTATCCTTTGCAGGATTCAGCGTCAATTCTGCTCCAAGCTTCTTTGCCAGTTCATAGCGGTTCTCGTTTACGTCCAGCAGCACACAGCGCACCGCGCCGCTCATTTGTGCCAGCTGCAGCATAATCATGCCGATGGTTCCGCCGCCGATGATCATGACCGTATCGCCGCACTTGATCTGGCTTAAGTCAATGCCATGCAGGCAGCAAGCCACAGGCTCGCACATCGCCGCTTCTTCAAAAGGAACGTCCTTCGGGATCACATGCGCCTGCTTCTCCAGCACCACGCAATATTCAGCAAATCCACCATCGTGGTTAACGCCGGTAGCAGTCATGGTGTCGCAGAAATGCACGTTGCCGCGACGACACTGGTCGCATGCCTCACAGGAAATATTGGGGTTGACGGTCACATGATCGCCGACCTTCACACGCGTAACAGCGGAACCGACCGCTACCACTTCGCCTGCAAATTCATGACCCAGAACAACCGGCGGCTCGCATTCGGTAGCGCCCTGCGCTCCTGCATGGATATGCACATCCGTTCCACATACGCCGCAGGCCTTCACGCGCAGAAGTACCTGCTGCGACCCGACCTCAGGCATGGGATAATCATGTTCAACGCGAATATCTCCTTTTCCATAAAACACGGCTGCTTTCATAGAATACGACCTCCTTTTATCTAAACTGTAGCACAATTAGTCTATTTGTCAATAGCAGTGTTTTCTTTACATATCTCAGAATCTGTTCTATACTGATTGATAGTCCAAATTCAAAGGAGAACCGCCCATGAAGTTGCTGCATATTGCCGACCTGCATCTGGGAAAAACGCTGAATGATGTATCCTTTCTGGAGGATCAGGTCTATGCGCTGGATCAGATCGCTGGAATTGCTATGCAGGAGCATGCCGACGCAGTACTGATCGCAGGCGATGTGTACCAGAAGGCATCTCCGCCGAGCGAAGCCATGGCTGTGTTTGATCGTTTTATCACGCAGCTGGTGTCCCGGAATATTCGTGTTTTCATCATCAGTGGCAACCACGATTCCTCTCAGCGCATTTCGTATTTTTCTTCGCTGATCCGCGAAAGCGGCGTACATGTCTCCGAACGATTTGAAGGAAAGCTTCAGCAGATCGGGCTGAAGGACGAATACGGCCCGCTGACCATTCATCTTCTGCCCTTTTTGAAACCTTCTCAGGTGCGCAGGTGGCTTCCCGAACGTAAAATCTCCAGCTATCAGGATGCGGTGGAGGCCGTTTTGCAGGAATCCCCGATTGATCCCAGAACGCGCAATGTGCTCCTGTGCCATCAGTTTATCACCGGCTCTGAAACCTCTGATTCCGAGGAAAAAGCCGTGGGCGGTCTGGACAACATCGACGCGTCTGTGTTTCAGGCTTTCGACTATGTGGCGCTGGGACATATTCATAAACCTCAGCGTATGACGCGCGATACCCTTCGCTATGCCGGTTCACCGCTGAAGTACTCCTTTTCCGAGGTTAATCACCGCAAGAGTGTGACGCTCGTTACTCTCTGTGAAAAGGGAGACATCAGCCTGAAAACCGTGCCCATTGTTCCGCTTCACGACATGCGTCTGGTGGATGGAATGCTCAGCGATCTCATGCGCATGCCCTATTCCGAGGATTACGTATGGGTCACCGTGCACGATGAACTGGTACCGCCCGATGCAAGACTCAGCCTGACCACCGTATTTCCCAATCTGATGAAATTCACCGTGTCCAATTCGCGTACGAAGTACGACGTGGATGTGCTCGCACGCGAAAGCATGGAAAACAAGAGCGTCGCTGAGCTTTTCAGCGATTTCTACCGCTTGCAGAACAACGACCAGCCGCCGGGAGAAGCGCACATGAAGGTGCTGGAAAAGGCGCTGAAGGAATTGGAGGATCATCGAAATGAAGCCCGTTAAGCTTGTGATGTCCGCCTTCGGTCCCTATGCCCGCAAAACCGAGATTGATTTTGAAAAGCTCGGCGACAGCGGCCTTTTCCTGATTACCGGCGATACCGGCGCAGGAAAAACGACCATTTTCGACGCCATCAGCTTCGCACTCTACGGCGAGGCCTCCGGCGGCAGCGAACGCCGTGCCAGCAAATCCTTCCGCTCCGACTATGCATCCGCTGCTGATGAAACCTATGTGGAATACACTTTCCGCCATAAGCAGGATCTGTGGTGCATCCGCCGCAATCCTGAATATGTACGCGCCAAAAAGGTCGGCGAAGGCACCACCAAACAGGCCGCGTATGCAGAACTCCTCCATCCGGATTCCGGTGAGGTCTGGTGCGGCGTAGACGAGGTGCGCGCCAAGGTCAATCAGATCATCGGCCTTACCCGCGAGCAATTTTCGCAGACGGTGATGATCGCCCAAGGCGATTTCCTCAAAATTCTCAACGCTAAAAGCGATACCCGAAAACAACTTTTTCAAAAGCTGTTCAATACCACACTGTACGCTGATCTGCAAAAAAAGCTCAAGCAGATGAAGGCTGACAGCGATGCCGAGGAAAAGGAACTCAATCAGCATATTCAGCTTGCAGGAGACAAAATCGACTCGGAGGCAGAGTTTTCCGGCCGCGAGCTGCTGCGTCAGTATGCTTCTGAGCCGAAATATGCCTCTCTGTTGATGGAAGCGCTCACCCAGCTGATCGATTTCGAGCGCGAACGCAGGAATGCGGCTGCTGTGCTTCACAGCGAGCTGGATCATCAGCTCCACGGCCTGACTGCCGCGCTGGTGCAATCGCGTGCTGTGAACGATGATTTTGACGCACTTGCTGCGCTTCAAAAGGAACTTTCTCTCCTTCTGGAACGCCAGAGCCAGATGGATGACAATGCTGCAAAACTGGCACAGGCGCGCCGCGCGCTCACGCTTGCGCCGGAAGAGGCCATGCTCAACAAGCTTGAAAACGACGGCAAGCAGTTTGCGCGTGATATTGCTGCCCTCAAGGAGGCTCTGCAGCAGTCTGAGGCGCTGCTTCCCGACTGCGAAAATGCCCATCAGCAAGCGCTTAAGCGCGCCTCCGAGGCCGACCAGCTGATGACACAGGCCGAAAAGCTGGAGGCCTGTCTGCCGGTTCTCAGTCGTTATTCAGCTGATTCTGCGGCGCTTATCCGTCAGCAGGCAGCCGTAAAACGCCTGTATGCCCAAAGCCGTGAATGCGACGAGCGTTATGCACTGATCAAGGAACGCTATTTCGCCAGTCAGGTTGGTTTGCTTGCGGCTGAACTGACTGATGGAACGCCCTGCCCCGTCTGCGGTTCCATCGATCATCCCTCCCCCGCAGTGCTTTCGCAGTATTCTGTCACGCGAGAGGAACTGGAAGAGGCCGAACGTCTGCAGCGGCAGAAAGCGGAAGCGCTCAACACCGGAGAACGGGAGCTGGCAAGACTGCAAAGCGCCGTATTCTCTGCGCAGGAGCAGTTGAAGGCGCTTGCACTTGATGAACAGGAAACCGAAATGAGCGTGCGTCAGCGCTGCACAGCAGCCAAGAATGATGCCCAACAAATCCGGTCTGCTATTGAAAACGCCCGTCAAAACCTGCACAGGCTGCAAATCCGCATTGAAAAAGGCCGCTCCGACCTCGAAAATGGCAAAAAACGCCTTGCTGAACTGCGCGTTCAGTATGCCGCGCGCAGCAGTGCATTTATCGCTTCGATCAAAGCGCAGGGATTCGAAAGCAAAGCCGACTATGCCGCCGCACGTCTTTCCCAAACCGACATGGATCGGCTGGACCGCGAACAGCAGCTCTATGCACGCAAACTGCAGTCGCTTTCAGATCAGACCGAAGCACTCAAAGCTCGTCTTGAAGGAAAGGAGCGCGTTGACCTTTCACGCCTTGAAGCGGAGCAGCGCACACTGTCCGCCCGGCTGACAGATGCGGTGTCGCAGGAAAATACACTGTCCCGCAGACTTGTGCGCAACGAGGATGCCTTCCAGCAGCTGCAGGAGGCCCTGCGCCGCAAGCAGCGCCGCGCACAGAACTGGGCTGTGATTACAGACCTGTACAGAGCCATCTCCGGCCAGCTTTCACAGACTGTCAAAATTTCCTTTGAAACCTATGTCCAGCAGTACTATTTCAAGCAGGTGGTTGCTGCGGCTAACCGGAGACTGAGCGTGCTCACCGACGGCATGTTTACCCTCCGGTGCAAAGAGGAGGCCCGCAACCTCGTCAGCCAGTCCGGTCTGGATCTGGATGTGCTGGATCGAAGCACCGGCCTGTGGCGCGACGTATCCACCCTTTCCGGCGGCGAATCCTTCCTGGCGTCCATGGCGCTTGCGCTCGGGCTTTCGGATGTGGTGCAGTCGCAAAGCGGCGGTATCCGGCTGGATTCCATGTTCATCGACGAAGGGTTTGGAACGCTGGACGAAAGCACGCTCAAAAACGCGCTGGATCTGCTCACCCGTCTGGCTGACGGGAAGCGCTTCATCGGCGTCATTTCGCACATGCCGGAACTCAGCGAGCGAATTGAGCGCAAAATCATCATCCGAAAGACGCTTACAGGCTCTCAGGCCGAGATTGCCACTGAGGCAAACTGAAGGAGAACCCATGAATAAAGACAGCAAAACCCGATTGTTTGAAGACGTACCTATTCCCCGGGCGGTTGCCACTCTATCCATTCCCACGATTATTTCCAACCTCGTGGCGCTTCTCTACAGCCTTGCTGATACCTTCTTCGTCGGCGTGCTGAACGATCCTGTGCAGACCGCCGCCGTCACGCTCTCCGCGCCGGTTCTGCTGGCTTTCAATGCCGTGAACAATCTTTTCGGCGTAGGAAGCTCCAGCATGATGAGCCGCGCACTGGGCCGCAAGGACTTCAAAACCCTGCGGGAAAGCTCAGCCTTCGGCTTCTACGGCGCGCTGGTAAGCGCTGTGGCCTTCTCGGCTGTAATCACCCTTTTCCTCAATCCTCTGCTCACGCTTCTGGGGGCAGACAGCACCACACACGATGCCACCACGCGCTATATGCTCTGGACGGTCTGCATCGGCGCAACGCCTGCCATCCTCAACGTACTGATGGCCTATCTTGTGCGTTCAGAAGGCGCAACGCTGCACGCGAGTATTGGCACCATGAGCGGATGCCTGATCAACATCATCCTCGACCCGTTCTTCATTCTTCCCTCAGGACTGGGCCTGGGCGCTGAGGGCGCCGCACTGGCCACCATGATTGCCAACTGCTGCGCACTCATGTATTTCTTTGGCTATCTGATTGTCAAGCGCGGATCGACCTACGTGTGCATCTCACCCAAGGCCTTTACGTTTCGCAAGGAAGTGGTGGGCGGCGTGTGCTCGGTGGGCATTCCTGCTTCCATTCAGAATCTGCTCAACGTGGCCAGCCAGATGCTTCTGAACAATCTCGCGTCCGCCTATGGCGCGGCTGCGCTGGCAGGCATGGGCATTGCGGCCCGCATCAGCATGATTCCGTGGTACATTTCCAACGGCATTTCTCAGGGTGTAATGCCGCTGATCGGCTACAACTATGCCAGCCGCAGGTTCGACCGCATGAAACGCGCGCTTGGCTTCACCTTCAAGGTATCCGAGTCGCTGCTGTTCGCCATTGCGATTCTCGCCTGCATCTTCTCCCGCCAGATCACCGGCCTGTTTATCGCCGACCCGCAGTCCGTCGCATACGGCTCCTCCTTCCTGTACGGAAAGGCGATGTTCGTTCCCTTCCTCGCACTGGACTTCCTTGCGGTGGGTACCTTCCAGGCGGTCGGCAAGGGCTCCAAGTCGCTGGTGATGGCCGTTCTGCGCAAACTGGTCATTGAAATTCCGGTGATGTTCCTGCTCAATGCCATCTGGCCTCTGTATGGTCTGTCCTGTGCACAGCTGGTATCGGAATTCTGCATGTCCGTCATCGGCAGCTGCATGCTTTTGCACCTGCTGAAAAACCTCGACAGTTCACTTCCGGAAAAACAGCCTGTATAATGCAGACAAAAGCTCCCGCTTTCGTGCGGGAGCTTTTCGTATTATCTGCTGCGCCTGCGGATCTTGCGCACAACGAAGCGAGTAGTAAACACAGTCAGAAGAATCAGTATAAGCAGAGCAGCTGCCACGGCAGCGATCACGTACCAGATCCGTCCTGCGTGAGCGAAATATTCGCTGATTTCATCCGCCTCGCTTTGAACAATCCGCTGACTGGCTTCGGTGTATCGCGCGGGAATTTCCCCTCCGAAGCTGGTCAGATAGTCCGCCAGCGCGGCCCATGCCTTGACCTCATTGCCATTTTTATCACGAATGATGCATGTCTCATAATCCGTGATGATCTTTCCATCCTTGTCCTTGGGTTCAAGCGATAAAAGGCCGAAAGAACTGCTCTTCACCGCGCCTAGCATCTGTCCGGAGTACAGATCCGCCACCACGCGGTAGAGCCTGTCTTCCTCAATAGCGAGTTTTTCGCCATTCTCATCGTAGAGCCACACATCGTACACGCGGCTGAGAATGAGACGGTTGGTTTTGTACTCCCATCCGCCGCCGGAAGGATGCAGGTCGGTACCGTTCATCAGCGAAGAAACCGATGCATCAACCTCCGCCAGATCATAGAGCTCTCTGCCCGTCAGATACACGCTGACCAGCGGATACCCCGGAATGCGGTCTGGGCCTATGCCCAGTGAAAGGATGTTGAATGCATCCGAAGTGGTTACATCGCCTGCAGGCAGTTCCCCGCGAATGATGCCGCCTGGCACCACTGCCATGGCGATGGGCTCAGCGGTATCACCCTCGACCTTTTTGACGGCCTCCATGAATGCGTCTGCCAGGAGGTCATATTCGGACTGCAGGTCTCCCGGATTGCGGGTAAGCACCTGATCAAAGGTATATCCAAAACGGGACAGATAGTTCTGGCTCACCCGTTCGCGGTATTCCGCAAGTTTCTGTTCCAGCGCTTCGTCGCCAGCCACATCGTCAGTGGTGGGAATCAGCTCATATTCACTGGCGGTCCAGCGGGTTCCATCGCGCCTGAGGACAATCCTGCCGAGGTTCATCGTGTATTCGCCGCACGAAACGATGTGCGTAGAACCATGAACAAGGGGTTTTTCCAGCGTGGTATGGGTGTGTCCGCTGATGATCAGGTCGATTTCAGGCACAGCTTTGGCCAGCAGCTCATCCTCGGATTTGGCAGGATCAGCCCACAGGCCGCTGTGAGAAAGGCATACGATCAGTTCTGCCCCCTGTTTTTTGAGCTCAGCCACCTGAACCTTCGCCGCTTCGACGATGTCCGTAAACTGCACAGGAGACAGCGGTGCGCATGCAAGCGAATCCTTGCCCATCACGCCAAACACGCCTACTTTTACGCCATTGCACGTAAGCAGCAGGTTTTCCCTCGCGCCATAGGCCTCCATCGCGCTCTGGAATGTCCTGCCGTCCTCGTCGGATACCGTCGTCCAGTCGATGTTTGAAACCAGCATTGCCGGAAGATCGACATCTTCTGCTTCCGCATTGGAAATCGCCGCCTGCAGCATGTCTGCCATGCCCTGTCCCCGGTAATCGAACTCATGATTGCCGATGGTCGTTGCATCAAAACCAAGGTGCGCCATCATGGTCAGTTCTGAGACGTCGGTTTCATATACCGCCTGATAGAGCGTACCCATGGAAAAATCGCCCGCATCCAGCACCAGCGCATCCCCGGCGGCTTCCGTTTCACGGTCGATCAGAGTTTTGAGACGTGCAAATCCGCCGCGCGTACCATCGCCTTCCGGCTGAGGGCTCAGATGAGAATGCATATCGTGCGTAAACAGAATGCAAACCTCCTGCACTTCCTGTGCCAAAGCCGATGGAACCAAGAGCATCAAAACAATCAATAGAGCTGCTATTCGTCTGATCATAAGCATTCCTCCCTGCTGTTATTGTACACACAAATGTTGCTTCACACAAGACGACCTTTTTCATGGTGGGCATTGTTTACAAATTGTACAAAAAACGTTATCATCCACGCCATTCTTCCACGGTTTTTGCGGAGTATAATGTGTACTGTTCCCAAATTTGCACGGAGGAAAACCATGTCTGAAGCCTGCAATACCAAGCACGAGCTGGCTGCCGCCTTCAAGACGCTGCTGTGCCAGAAAGCTTTTGGCAAAATCAGCGTCGAGGAAATCTGCAGCCAGTGCAAGCTGAATCGCAAAAGCTTTTATTACCATTTCCGCGATAAATACGATCTGGTCATCTGGATTTTTGAAACAGAGTTCATGTCGGTGCTCGACCGGGCCTGTCTGCATTCGGAATGGGATTTTATCCTGACACTATGCGGATACTTTGAAGCCAACCGCATGTACTACCGGCGCGTCATGGCGGTGGATGGTCAGAATTCACTGGAAGAATACATCCGCGCGCTGGTACAGCCTGCGCTTACCCAGCTGATGCCTTCACTCTGTTCCGACAGCATCCGTTTTGCGTTCTACGTTCATTTTTACTCGGATGCTTTTATCGCTTCCCTGCGCCGCTGGCTGAACGATCAGCCCGATCTCAGCGCGCAGGAATTCGTTGATCTGCTGCGCAGCTGCATGTCCTTTCCTGCAGAGTCTTCATCAAACAAATAATTTGTTTGATCAGGAAATCATCCAATCATGAAACTTTTCATTGAAAAAAACAAATCATTTTGATATAATAAAGGGTGTTTAGAAAACATCAGGAGGATGATTTACGTGCAGCTGGAATGGATGGGAGAATATCGTGATGTACTGGAAAAGCTGATCCATTACTGCAACGTGTACTCTGCAGTTTCCAAAAAGGAAATCGCGCCCATTGAAGGCGTCAGCTTTTCACTGGCACAGATTCAAGTTGTCGAGTATCTGCTGGAAAACGAAGAGTTCAACCAGAACATGTCCTCCATCGCTACTCGTTTGGGCATCACTTTCTCCACCTTCTCCAAGATGATCAACAAGCTGGAAGAAAAGGGCCTGCTTGAAAAGTTCTATCTGGAAGGCAACAAGAAGAACATCGTAGTTCATGTGAGCGAACTGGGCAAGCGGGTTTATGCAGCCTATGTCCAGCAAATCCTCGACTGTCACTTCCGGCAGATGTTCGAGGTGTTCGACCAGATTCCCAAGGAATATCTTGATCTTTTTGCAAAGGCATTGACCAACCCCTTCTGCCCCAAGACCACGGACGAACCCGAAGAATCGGAAAAGCCGGTTCTCATCCCGTGCAAGTCTCACACCAAATAAATCATTGCAGGAACGTTTTTTCGTTCCTGTCAGATTGTCAAAAAAGGTCGCAAGCAGCGGCCTTTTTTGGTATATATAGAAGCAGGTGATGATAATGCTGAAAAAGGAAATGGAACAGCGTCAAGCAATCGAAATGCTGAGTACCGATATGCTCGTACCCAAGGATCAT
>JAGBBE010000016.1 GCA_017938645.1 Clostridia bacterium | reverse complement strand
GTATGCTCGCTGGAAAGAGGCTGAAGAGTTCATCACCCAGCACGGAAGCATTTTCAAAACGCCCAGCGGTTACGTTCAGCAGGTGCCGCAGGTGTCCATTGCCCAGCAGAATCTGAAGATCATGCAGTCCTTTTGTTCTGAGTTCGGCCTGACGCCCGCCTGCCGTGCGCGTATCTTTGCCGCCAACGGCATGAGCGAAGAAGCCTCCGCAGATGATCCCATGGAGAAACTGCGGAAAGGCGGGTGGGAATAATGTTCGATGAGCGAAAAGCCCGACGTGTGACGCAGTTTATCGAATGCCTTAAGCATACTAAGGGCGAGTTTCATGGGAAGCCCTTCAAACTGCTGCCCTGGCAGGAGAAGATTATCCGAGAAGTATTCGGAACGGTCCGGGACGATGATCCTACCATGAGACAGTACACAACCGCATACGTCGAAATACCAAAAAAGCAAGGCAAGTCCGAGCTGGGTGCGGCGATTGCGCTCAATATGTTGGTAAATGACGATGAATGGAAAGCAGAAGTCTATTCCTGCGCAGCGGATCGCCAGCAGGCTGCTATCGTCTTTGATGTCGCCGTGGATATGGTTCGCCAGTCCCCGGCGCTCATGAAGCGTATCAAGATCATTCCTTCCATGAAGCGCATGGTGTACCAGCCCACGGGAAGCATCTACCAGGTTCTTTCCAGCGAGGTTGCCACCAAGCACGGCCTCAATGTCAGCGCCTGCATCTTCGATGAACTTCATACCCAGCCCACCCGCGCGCTGTACGACGTTATGACTCAGGGATCTGGTGACGCCAGAAAGCAACCGCTGTGGTTTTTCCTCACGACTGCCGGCACGGATCGCAACAGCATCTGCTGGGAGGTTAATCAGAAAGCCTTGGATATCCTGGAAGGCCGCAAGGCAGACCCTCGATTCTATCCTGTCATCTTCGGCCTCCCTGATGAGGCGGACTGGACGGATGAAAAGAACTGGTATACAGCGAATCCCTCGCTGGGCTATACCATCTCCATCGATAAGGTGCGCGACGCCTTCCGGAAAGCGCAGGAGACGCCTGCGGATGAGAACATGTTCAGGCAATTGCGACTCAATCAGTGGGTCAAGCAGTCCGTCAGGTGGATGCCCATGGATAAGTGGGACGAGTGCGGCGGCGTGGTTGATCCATATGAACTGGAAGGGCGCGAGTGCTATGCCGGCCTTGATCTGTCATCCACCAGTGACCTCACAACGCTGGTGCTGGTATTTCCTCCCAGGGATGAAACGGAGCCATACATCGTTCTGCCGTTCTTCTGGCTTCCGGAAGAAACGCTGCCGCTTCGTGTGCGTCGTGATCATGTGATGTATGACAAGTGGGAACGCCAACAGTTCCTCAAGACTACCGAGGGCAACGTCGTTCACTATGGTTTTATTGAGCAGTTTATCATCAGTCTGGGCGAACGGTACAACATCCGCGAAATCGCCTATGACCGCTGGAACGCCACCATGATGGTGCAGGCTCTGGAGGATGATGGTTTTACCATGATTCCCTTCGGACAGGGTTTCCGCGACATGTCGCCCCCTACCAAGGAACTGATGCGCATCGTGCTGGAGCGCAGACTCAACCATGGCGGGCATCCCATCCTCCGGTGGAATATGGATAACGCCTATGTGCGCACCGACCCAGCCGGAAATCTGAAAATCGATAAGGAACGCTCCACGGAAAAGGTGGACGGCGCAGTGGCTTTGGTCATGGCGTTGGACAGAGCAATGAAAAATCTGAATACAGGCAGCTCCGTATATGATGAACGCGGGCTGCTTTTCATTTGAGGTGAAATATGCCCAGAAGTCCAAAACGCCCCTGCAGGTTTCCGGGATGTCCCAATCTGTGTGATCATGGTGTTTATTGCAATGATCATTCTGATTATTCTGCGGATCGGCTGCGCGGAAGCGCCGCTGAACGTGGATATGACGGTAAATGGAGAAATGCCAGAGCAAGATTCCTGCGTAAGCATCCGCTGTGCGTCAAGTGCCGGGAGAGAGGAAAGCTCACACCGGCAACCGTGGTCGATCACGTCATTCCGCATCGCGGCGATCCAGTTCTTTTCTGGGACGAAAACAACTGGCAGCCTCTTTGCAGAGACTGCCACGGCGAAAAGACAGGTATGGGGCTGTAGTAACTGATATGCGCCCTTTTGCATCAAAAATAACGCCCGAATGCATCAAATTTGGTGACCGAAGTCGTGCGCGAATGCGTCATTTTTGATGCGCGAAAACATGACATTCAAAAGGAGAACAACATGAAAAATCCGTTTTCCGGGTTATTCCGAGCGCGGGACGAACCCAAGACAACCGATGCGGTGAGTGCCGCGCAGCCCTTTTACTTCGGCACAAGCGGTTCCGGCAAATCCGTCACTGCACGGTCTGCTATTCAAGTATCAACCGTGTATGCCTGCGTCCGCGTCATTGCTGAAACGGTAGCCAGCCTGCCGCTGCATGTGTACGAAGTAACTGAAAAAGGAAGCGTGAAGGCCCAGGAACATCCGCTGTACCGTCTGCTTCATGACGAACCCAACAGCGAAATGACCTCTTTTGTCTGGCGTGAGGCGATGCTCACTCATCTCCTGCTGTGGGGTAATTCCTACAGCCAGATTATCCGAAACGGCAGAGGTCATATCCTTGGACTGTATCCGCTGCTGCCGGACCGCATGGAAGTGGATCGTGACAGCACGGGCGAGCTGATCTACACCTACTCGCTGACCAGTGGGCAGACAGTACGTCTTCGCCCGGAGGATGTGCTGCATATTCCCGGCCTTGGCTTTGACGGCGTCATGGGCTACAGTCCCATCGCGCTGGAGAAGAATGCCATCGGGTTGGGTATTGCTGCAGAGGAATACGGCAGCAAGTTTTTCTCCAACGGAGCAACACCGTCCGGTGTCCTTACGCATCCGAATACGGTGAAAGACCCGAAG
>JAGBBE010000015.1 GCA_017938645.1 Clostridia bacterium | reverse complement strand
GCTTTCTTATACGAATGAGCAGCAGGCGTGGATTCTGTGGTATACCCGCAGCGATCTTGTCATGCCGGTTACTGCTGAAGGAACGAATCCGTCCGGTGATTATAACCGCCAGCATCAGCATGAGCGAATCATTGTCGTCGTCACCGATGAAGGTATTCGTGGGATGAATTATCAGTTTCCGCATGACGTGACCGTATTACAGGATAACTGCACATTGCTGCCCTTCGATCAGATCATGGATGTGGTGCGTAAAGTAATGCCCTTGTCCCTTGGCTGGCTGGAATCCAGTTACAGCGATATCCGGGTGCATATCACTGATATTCGACTGGGCTATATGCGTGTAATGAGCAAGGACAATCCGGATTGCTATGAATATATACCTGTTTGGGACTTCTTTGGAACGCAGGAATGTCGCAAAACAAAGAACGGGAATATCGTCTCTGAGCATTCATCATCCCTCATCAGTCATTTTACCGTAAATGCGCTTGATGGTACCGTAATTGATCGTAACTATGGCTATTGAGGTGAATAACATGAAAAAAGTGATTGCTTTGCTGCTTGCGCTGATGCTGCCGGTGTGTGCCGGAGCGGAGACGATTATCCAGCAGGTGGATGCACCACAGCATTATCAGGCTTCATATTACTCCAACACCGGAAAGACGGAAATCCTCATAGATGCTGTCGTCCATATTCCGAATGCCGACCATGTCAACACCTATGAGGTCGCTGGCCGTGATGCAACAACGCAAGATGCGATGCTGCTGGCTCTGGCATGTGCACCTGATACAGACTGGACAAACGATTGGTTCAGCACCCAGATGGATCTTGAAACGGCCAACGGATATAAAAGTGCTGATTACTCCTATAGTTGGTGGCCGTTGTCTGACGGCAGTGCAGATTATTCGCCCTATCAATATGGGCATCCCTGTGCTGAAGTGATCGCCATGAATTATGCCAAGGAAACTGTATTCGGTCTCCGCCGGGAAACCGCACAGACTATCTACACGTATGATTATGGCACAATCAATGAACCAAGTTTCTACGCATCAAGTGCCTACATGGACGAAGGTGACAGCACACCGCGCCCGGATGGGGATAAACTGCCCGATCAGCCGATCACTTATGGAGAAGCAATGGCCATCGCAGAGACCTTCATTCGGAATATTTCTCCGGACTTCCAGTGCGTCCTGTATGGCTCCGCTTCTGGTGAACGTACCTCCCGCCGCGCATATGCATTCCGATTCATGCGGGTAGTGGATGATGTGCCGGTTACTTACGCTCATTGGGGTCTGTCAGGCGATGATCTTGACGATCAGCAGTATACCTCACCGCCTAAAATGGAGGAGATCACCTGTGTCATCGATCAGGGGCGTATTGTATCCGCTTATTGGTGCAATCCGTGGGAAATTGGAGGTATCCTGCAGGAGGATGTTCCGCTGATTCCCTTTGATCAGATCATGAACATTTTCGGGACGATTGCCCCATTGACGATACAGAACATGGAGAACGAGTACAAGTTCTTGGGTGGCAGCGGCAACCGCTGGGAGATCACAGAGATTCGCTTTGGCTATATGCCGGTTCTCCGAAAGGATAACAGCGGCTTGTGGGAGTTGCGTCCAGTGTGGGACTTCATTGGCATCCGTTCCTTCGCCAAGGAATACTACGACTGGCCGGGTAACTGTGCTTTGACCATTGACGCCATTGATGGTACCGTCATCGACAGAGGATATGGCTATTGAGGTGAACAAAATGAAGAAAATAATTGCCTTGTTGCTTGCATTGATGCTACCGGTGTGTGCTGGAGCAGAAACACTTCAGGATCGGCTTAGCGCACCTTCGCATGTTGTGGACACCTTCAAGTCTAACACCGGGAAAACAGTGATTACTGTGGACGCAGAGGTGCATGTTCCAGATGCTGATCGTATTCCCGTATATTCTGTGACCCCTCGGACTTTTTCGCAGGATGAATTGCAGGCGATGGCAGCTACCTGCTTCGGAAGTATCCCTTACAGCTTCGATTTTGAAGAGCAAGATAAAGAGGCTGGTACCTTTACCTATGTTAGTGCAAACGCTCAGGACGGTTCAGGTTGCTATTTGTCCGGTATCATGTGGCGGAATCCGCTGGGTATTCTTCAGGAAGCAAAGGCTCTGTTTGAGAGAACAAATCCGATAACGGGCACCTGGTATCCAACAGAAAAGCATACGAATGTTTACTTGGGCAATCAGCCTGTTGGGTGTTCACTCACAAGAGATGGGGCGCAGCGCATAACAGATGAGGCGGTCCGCACATTTGCACCCGGTTTCTCCTGCGTCGGACAAGCTGTTATCAGGGGAGAAAGCTCCAATGGTTCTGGTGAATACTCCGAAGACTACTCTGGGCAAGAGGCATGGGTGCTTTTCTATGGAAAAGACCTGGAATTGCCCGTGACCTATGACACTGCTTTCCCAAACGACCTCCATAACCATGTGCATCATCCGGAAACCCTTGTCGTTGTTGTGGATGATGCTGGTATTGAAAGTATGCTGTTCAATGCCCCTTATTCCCTTAATGGAACTTTGGTGGAGAACTGTGTCCTCATACCCTTCGATCAGGTTATGTCGATTGCCGCTAAGCTGATGCCGCTGAAAATTGCTTCTTATGAGCAGTCGTATAGCGACATCCGCGTACATATCGCGGAAATCAGGCTTGGGTACATGTATACGCTGCAGAAGGACACACCTGGTGAATATGTTCTGACGCCTGTGTGGGATTTTGTTGGCACAGTTGAATACCGGCGAAAAAAGAATGGTAAGATCACAGGTGAAAGCAGCGAACCCTTCACAAGCCGCTTGACTATCAATGCGATTGACGGAACGGTGATTGACCGAAATTACGGCTACTAAGGAGCCATAGTATGAAGTGCATAATCTACGATTTTCGCCGCGCGATTACGGGGCGTTGGTTTCTTGTTGCCTTTTTTGCCTCGGTTGTGTCGCTGTACATGTCTATAGGCGATCAATCCTACTATCTGATGAACATGCTGTCTGAAATGGAAATGTATGAGGACAGCTTCTGGCTCGACGCCGCATCATTGCTTTTGCAGGGAATGCAGGGCGACTTCGGCGTGATGATCCTGCCTGCGCTGTCTGCGCTGCCCTTTGCAGCACAGGCCTTGCAAGAGATCAAGAGCGGAGCCATCCGGCCTGCGGTCTTCCGCGTAGGACGCAAGAGCTGGATCGCCGGAAAGCTGCTGTCCACATTTGCCAGTGGGATGCTGCTGCAAATCGCGGCTGCCATCGGCTTGCTGTTGGTTTTCCACCTGATGATGCTGATCTATGCCGGTGAGCTATTCCCCATGGG
>JAGBBE010000135.1 GCA_017938645.1 Clostridia bacterium | reverse complement strand
GTGGAGAACGAATACGGCTCTTACGGCGACGATAAGCAGTATCTGGCTGCGCTCCGCGACGCTATGATCACCCGCGGCGTGGATGTGCCGCTGGTCACCTCCGACGGTCCCGAACACGACATGCTCATGTGCGGTCAGTGCGAAGGCGTGTTCCAGACCGGCAACTTCGGCTCCCACGCCGTCGAGCAGTTCAAAGTCCTCGAAGATTACGGCATTTCCCCGCAGATGTGCATGGAATTCTGGTGCGGCTGGTTTGACGCGTGGGGCTTTGAACACAAGACCACCGACGCAGAATCCGCAGCCAAGGAATTTGCCGACATGCTGCGTCTGGGCCATGTCAACATCTACATGTTCCATGGCGGCACCAGCTTCGGTCTGCTCAACGGCGCCAACGATTACAACTATCTCTCCCCTGACGTAACCTCCTACGACTACGACGCGCCGCTTTCCGAGGACGGCAGCATTACCGAAAAGTACCGCCGCTTCAAGGCCGCGATCGAAGCGCATCAGGGCCATCCCGTTGCAGAAATCGAAATCCCCGAAATTCCGCGCAAGGCGTACGGTGAAGCTGGCCGCGTGCAGTCCGCCGGCTTGCTTGAAGCCGCAAAGACGGTCTCCCCCGCACACAGCGTAACCCCCGTGAGCATGGAGCGCCTCGGACAGGATTACGGATACATTCTCTATCACACCACGATGGTCCACGAAAAGGAAATCCGGAAGCTGCAGCTGGTGGGCGCAGGAGACCGCGCAAAGGTCTATCTTGACGGAGACCTCATTCTCACGCTGTACGACCGCGAACTGGAGTGCGCACACGAATTCGAAACGCCTGTTCCCGTTCGCAAGGGCGCCAGTCTGGACATCCTTGTGGAAAACATGGGCCGCGTCAACTACTCCTACAAACTGACAATGCAGCGCAAAGGCATTGACAACGCCGTGGTCATCAACAATCATCAGCACTATGGCTGGGACATCTACTGCCTTGACGAGCGCGCGCTGCGCGAGCTTCCGCTTGAACAGGAGGCCGCCGATGGCAAGCCCGGCATTCATACACTGACCTTTGACGTCGACACTCCCGCCGACACCTGGCTGGCGCTGCCTGGCTGGGGCAAGGGCGTGGTCTTCCTCAATGATTTCACGCTCGGACGTTTCTGGGAAATCGGCCCGCAGAAGCGCCTGTATATCCCTGCTCCTCTGCTCAAAACCGGCAGGAATACGCTGCGCATCATTGAAACCGAAGGATGCGCAGGCAAAGCGCTGCTGGTTGACGAACCCGAGCTTGGCTGACATCATTTCTCATCAGCGATAACGGACCCGGCGTCAGGAAACCTGACGCCGGGTCCGTACCGTTATTTAGAAGTTTTCACATAACCCTAATATAACAAACCATTTACACATTATCATTCGTTCAATACAACCGTTTCCTGCCTTTCTGCATGTATTCACCGGAAATGTATGGTACTATATGACGTATCATACCAAATACACAGCAGGTGAAAAGAAATGAATGCATACGAAAAGAAAATCCTGGAAAAAGCCGACAGGCGCCTTCCCAATCTCATAATTTTTCTTGTAACTGTTATGGGGCTGCTGATTCGTTTCAGTTTGCTGGAAGTTGTTTCCGGTGATGCAGAGGCTTTTCTGCTGCCCTGGCACGACATCATTCGCAATAACGGTCTGTACGAGCAGGTCGGCGACTATAATCTCCTGTATCAGTTTCTGATCTGGGTCATGACCAAAGTTCCGATCCCGCCGCTGTATGCCTACAAAACGCTGTCCTGTCTGGGCGATCTGCTGCTGGCATGCAGTTCTGCGCTGTTCGTTCGCCAGCTCAGCCTGAGCGATAACAAGCTTTGGAATGGTGTCTGGGCCTATACCGCCGTTTTTCTCTCCCCCGCCGTTTTTCTCAATTCTGCAGCCTGGGCACAGTGCGATTCCCTCTATACCGCTTTCGCCATTCTGGGGCTGTACACCCTGGAAAAAGAGCAGTATAATCGCTCCATGATTCTTCTGGGCATCAGCTTTGCATTTAAGCTGCAGGCGATTTTCATTCTCCCGGTCTATTTGTTCTGCTATTATTCCCGCAGAAAATTTTCTATTATCCGCTTCGGTCTGGTTCCCATCTCGATGGTTGCCGTTACCCTTCCCCTGCTGTTCTGGGGGCGGAATCTGCTGGATACGTTCGGAATCTACTTTCGTCAGACGTCTACCTGGCCCGGCATGGCTCACAATTATCCCTCCTTCTGGAATCTTCTCTGCAAGCGCGTGCACGAGGAGCAATATCTCAACATGCGGTTTGCGGCACTCCTCTTTACCGTCTGTGTTCTCGCTGTCATGATGCTCATCTGGCTCCAGAAAAAGCGTGAAACTTCCGGAACAGACCTTCTCCTGCTGGCTTTTCTGCTGACCTATACCTGCGTTCTGTTTTTGCCCTCCATGCACGAGCGCTACAGGTACCTGTATGAAATCTTTGCGATTTTCATCGCCATTCTGATTCCCAGGACCATTCCCCACTGCATCGCACTTTTGCTTATCGGTTTGCACGCCTACAGTGCATTCCTCTTCGACGTTTCTGTTGATTTTACGCTCCTGGCTTTTGCGAACATCGGCGTATATTTTGCCTATGTTTATGCAATACTGGGAGACAATCGCTGCAGGAAATCCGACGCGCACTCCTGAGTGCAGAACTGAAATGAAAAACGCTGATCTTTGATAGATCAGCGTTTTTTTGCATCCGCGTGTCTTCTGCCTGAACAACTCAGTTATCCCTTCAGATACTTTTCAAACCAGCTGCCGATCTCTGTGAGACGGCCGATGCGATTCTGCGGTCTGCCAATGCGGGACAGTCCGTGGCTTTCTCCGTGGAACAGCGCAAGGCGCGCATCCGTACCGTTCATCTTCAGCGCGGTATACATCTGAATGGCGTCGCTCATCCAGCAGCGGTAGTCCTCATCGGACTGAATGAACAGCGTAGGCGTTTTGGCATTCGGCGCGCACTTCAGCGGCGAGTGCTCCCATACGCGTTCAAAATCATGCCAGGGATCAGTCTCCAGCTGGGACATGTTGTGGTTGTAACCAATGTCCGTGCAGAGCGACTTTGTCAGGTAATTGGAGATCGATCTCTGGGACGCCGCCGCGGCAAAGCGATCGGTGTGGCCGATCATCCAATTGCACATGAATCCGCCATAGCTGCCGCCGCAGATTCCCACGCGCTTCTCATCGATATCCGGGTAGCGCCGGAGCACTTCATCGGTAAACTCCATGAAATCCCTAAAATCAATATAGCCCAGCTGGCCGGTGATATTGGCGAAGTCCTCGCCGCGGCCGTCAGCGCCTCTGGGGTTGGTGAAGAAGACAAAGTAGCCCATGTTGGCGAAGCACTGCATCTCGTGGTGGAAGATGCCGCCGAAGATGGCCTTGGGGCCGC
>JAGBBE010000134.1 GCA_017938645.1 Clostridia bacterium | reverse complement strand
GGGCTGCTCAAAAACCAGCTCCACGCCATTCACCTTCTGGGTCAGCTTGGAGCCGGCAATGCCGATGCGCTCCACCAGGCCCTTGGCCATCAGCTTCTCGCCGTCCATATCAACCAGCTGGTACTTCAGGGAGGAAGAACCGGCGTTCACAATCAGAATTTTCATTTGGAATGCTCTCCTTGTAATTGATACTTGTTTTTACTGAGCCTTGACGGCGGTGATGGCCACAACGCTCACGATATCTTCCACGGAGCATCCGCGGCTGAGGTCGCTCACGGGCATGGCCAGACCCTGGATGATGGGGCCGATGGCCTCGGCGCCGGCCAGACGCTGCACCAGCTTGTAGCCGATGTTGCCAGCCTGCAGGTCGGGGAAGATGAGGGTGTTGGCATGGCCGGCCACGGTGGAACCGGGGGACTTGAGCTGACCAACGCTTTCAACCAGCGCGGCGTCAGCCTGCAGCTCGCCGTCCAGCTTGAGGTCGGGAGCCAGTTCCTTGGCCATAGCGGTGGCTTCCTGCACCTTGGTCACGTTCTCGTGCTTGGCGCTGCCCTTGGTGGAGAAGGAAAGCATGGCAACACGGGGATCGAGATCGACCAGCTGCTTGCCGCTCTCGGCGCTGGCGATGGCGATGGCAGCCAGTTCTTCCGCGGTGGGATTGGGGATCACGGCGCAGTCGCCGAAGATCATCACGCCGTCGTCGCCCCACTTCTGGTCAGGCAGCTCCATGATGAAGCAGCTGGAAACGACCTTGATGCCAGGGGCGGTCTTGATGATCTGCAGCGCGGGGCGCAGCACGTTGCCGGTGGAGTTGATGGCGCCGGCGACCATGCCGTCAGCGTCGCCCGCCTTGAGCATGAGGGTGCCGTAATACAGGGTGTTCTTGGTCACCAGTTCCTCAGCCTGTTCCATGGTCATGCCCTTGGCCTTGCGCAGGTTATAGAGCAGCTCAGTATAGGCAGCGCTCTTCTCGCTGGCAGCAGGATCGATGATTTCAACGCCGGTCAGGTCGGTGTTGGTATCGGCAGCGACCTTCTTGACCTCGTCCACATTACCGATCAGAGTGACCTTGGCAATACCCTCAGCGATGATCTGAGCGCTGGCCTGCACGGTACGGGGCTCGGTGCCCTCGGGCAGCACAATGTGCTTCACATTCGCTTTGGCTTTGGCTTTGATTTTCTCAATAGCGGACATGTTCTTTTCCTCCCTTATGTGCTACAATACACATGAGTGTATCTGTATCCTAACTTATACAGTATACATCTTTTTGCTACCAAATGGAAGGGGTGCAGTCAAAAAAGCATATGGGAAAACCCGTTGTCGGAATTATTTGTGAATACGATCCCTTTCATCTGGGACACAGGAGGCAGTTTGAGCTCATCCGCAGCCAGCTGCCCGAGGCGCGGATTGTGTGTCTGATGAGCGGATGCTTCACGCAGCGCGGCATGCCTGCGGTGCATCTTCCGCGCGACCGCGCCCGTGCCGCGCTTGAAGCTGGTGCGGACGCGGTGTTTGAGCTTCCGTGCGCCTTTGCTGTGCGGGATGCGGAGCACTTTGCACTGGGCGGCGTGGAGATTCTCACGCAGCTTGGATTTGTGACGCATATCTCCTTCGGCGCGGAAGATGATACCGAAAAACTGCAGTCCGCCGCTGATCTGCTCGAACATCCAACAGAAGATTTCACCTCCTTGCTTCATGATGCGCTTAAAAGTGGCTGTTCATTTGCCGCTGCACAGGGACGCGCGCTTGAAAGCTGCCTCGGCGGCAATGTATGGAGCAAGCCCAACAACATCCTTGCGCTGTGCTATCTGCGCGCCATTCTTCGGCTGAACAGTCCGCTAATTCCTCTGCCGGTTCTGCGTAAGGGCGATTATCACGCGCAGTCCCTCACTCAGAATGAATGGCCCTCCGCCACGGCTGTTCGCCGCGCTTTCCACGAAGGCAACTTTGAAGAAGCCGACCAATCCTGCGGCTGGACGCTTCCACGCAGTCCCGCATGCAGGCCGGACGCGCTGGATCTGCTGCTTCTTTACAAGCTGCGCAGCATGGATCAGGCGTCGCTTGCGCTTCTGCCGGATTGTACCGAGGGCCTCGAAAACCGTCTCTCCGCCTGTGCCGCACAGGCCGTCAGCCGTGAGGAGCTGCTTTCTGTTCTCAAAACCAAACGCTACGCACACGCGCGGCTCAGCCGCCTGTGCTGCCATGCGCTTTTGGATATGCCTAAGACGCTTCTCGATAATCATCCACATCCCGAATACGTCCGTCTGCTGGGTCTGCGCAAAGATGCCGGCGACATAACAGCACAGTTCAAAAGCAGCGTGATTCGCATCATCGCCAAAGCCGCAGACGGGGATCGGAGCAGCCCCATCTATCAGCTCGATCTGCGCGCCTATGACCTGTGGGCGCTGGGCGCGGGGCTTCCTGCCGGACTGATGCTCCGTCAGGGCGTGGAGATTGTCTAAAAATCCCTTCTGTGGTAGGATATCTCATGGTCAACACAAATCTGGGAGGATTTCTCGCATGAAAACCCTGTTTCCCTTTGTCAAGCCCTTCCGCAAGGAATGCGTGATTGCCCCGCTGTTCAAGCTGCTGGAAGCGGTGCTGGAACTGTTTGTGCCGCTGATCATGGCGGCGATCATCGACAAGGGCATCCAGCTGCGCGATGCTGGCTACGTGCTGCGCATGGGCGGCATGCTGGTTGCGCTGGGGCTGCTGGGCTTTGTAAGCTCCATCACGGCGCAGTTCTTTGCCGCGCGAGCTGCCGTAGGCGTGGCTGCAGGTCTCAAGAGCGCGCTTTTCAAGCACATTCAGCGCTTCTCCTTCACGGAGCTTGATACCATCGGCACACCTACGCTCATCAACCGTCTGACCACCGACATGAATCAGGTGCAGACAGGCGTGAACATGACGCTCCGTCTTCTTCTGCGTTCGCCTTTCGTGGTATTCGGCGCAATGATCATGGCCTTTACTGTGGACGCCAAAACCGCACTGATCTTCGTTGCGCTCATCCCGCTCCTGGCCGTAGTGGTGGTCGCAATCATGCGCCTCACGCTTCCCCGTCACAAGCAGGTGCAGGGACAGCTGGACAAAGTGCTTCTGCACACTCGTGAGAACCTTACCGGCGTGCGCGTGCTGCGCGCCTTTGGCAAGCAGGAAAGCGAAATCGAAGGCTTTGACGCCGACACGGACAAGCTGTGCCAGATGCAGCAGCGCGTGGGGCGGCTCTCAGCGCTGATGAATCCGCTCACCTATGTGCTGGTCAACTCCGCGCTGGCTGCTCTTCTGTGGAGCGGCGCCGTGCAGGTGGACGGCGGCATCCTCACCCAGGGACAGGTTGTGGCGCTGGTCAATTACCTCAGTCAGATTCTGGTCGAGCTCATCAAGCTGGCCAACCTGATCGTGACCATCACCAAGGCCATCGCATGCGCAGGCCGCATCGAAACCATCCTGCTGATGGAGCCGTCCATGACCGACGCAGCGCCCTGCAAAACCGCTGTATCCGACGATGTCTGCGTGCGCTTCGATCATGTTTCCACACGCTACGCCAAGGCCGGCGATGATTCGCTGACGGACATTTCCTTTACCGCCATGCGCGGACAGACCATCGGCGTCATTGGCGGCACAGGTTCCGGCAAGTCCACGCTGATCAACCTGATTCCGCGCTTTTATGACGCAACGGTCGGAAGCGTTGAAGTAGACGGCGTGAACGTAAAGCAGCAGAGCATGGAAGCCCTGCGTGAAAAGATCGCCGTGGTTCCCCAAAAAGCGGTGCTGTTCAAGGGAACGATCCGCGAGAACCTCCTCTGGGGCAAGCAGGATGCGACCGATGACGAGCTCTGGCGCGCGCTGGAAACGGCACAGGCTGCCGAGATCGTCCGCGGAAAGAAGAACGGTCTGGACGAGATGGTCGAGCAGAACGGCCGCAATCTTTCCGGCGGACAGCGTCAGCGCCTCACCATCGCCCGTGCGCTGGTGAAGGATCCTTCCATCCTGATTCTCGACGACAGCGCCTCTGCACTGGACTACGCTACCGACGCTGCGCTGCGCAAGGCGCTTCGCACCATGGACAGTAAGGCAACCGTCTTCATCGTCTCCCAGCGCGCCAGTTCCATCCGTCATGCTGATCTCATCCTTGTTCTGGACGACGGCGAGCTGGCAGGCAAAGGTACGCATGACGAATTGATGGAAAACTGCCCGGTCTATCAGGAAA
Organism: Clostridia bacterium; assembly: GCA_017938645.1. Next base: position 19,932 of record JAGBBE010000134.1, on the reverse strand, counting down.
TCTACTATTCTCAATATCCGAAGGAGGCTGTGTGATGAAAAACCGTTCTTTCCGCATGGCTGCTCTGAAGCGGGTATTGGGTTATGTATCCCGCTACAAAATCTATCTGATGATTTCTCTGGTTCTTTGTCTGGTTACCGTTGGCGCTACGCTCTATGTGCCCATTCTCACCGGCGACGCGGTTGACCTTGTGCTCGGTGCCGGGCAGGTAGACTTTTCAAAGCTTCTGCCGATTCTCATCACCATTCTTGTGCTGGTGGGCGTAACCGCGCTGGCGCAGTGGCTGATGGGACTGTGCAACAACCGACTGACCTACGCTACCGTGCGTGACATCCGCACTGACGCATTTCGTCATCTGCAGAAGCTGCCGCTTTCCTATCTCGACGGCCACCCCACCGGCGACTTGGTCAGCCGCATCATCGCAGACGTCGACCAGCTGGCGGATGGATTGCTGCTGGGCTTTACACAGCTTTTCACCGGCGTACTGACGATCCTCGGCACGCTGTACTTCATGTTCTCGGTTAACGTGATCATCGCGCTTGCGGTGGTTGTGATTACGCCTCTGAGTTTTGTGGTTGCGTCCTTCATCGCCAAGCGCACGTTCAAAATGTTCACCCTGCAGAGCAAAACCCGCGGCGAGCAGACGGCGCTGATTGATGAAATGATGACCAATCAGAAGGTCGTTCGCGCTTTTGGCATGGAGGATGAAGTACAGCAGCGTTTCGATGACGTAAACGAACGCCTGCGCAAATGCAGCCTGCAGGCGATCTTCTACTCTTCCATCACCAATCCCGCCACTCGCTTTGTCAACTCTCTGGTGTATGCGTGCGTGGGCGTTGCCGGCGCTCTGGTAGCTGTGACCACAGGCGGCATCACCGTGGGTCAGCTCAGCGCATTCCTGAGCTACGCCAACCAGTACACCAAGCCGTTCAATGAGATTTCCGGCGTGGTCACGGAACTGCAGAGCGCGCTTGCCTGCGCCAGCCGCGTATTCGAGCTTCTGGATCAGCCCACCGAATCTGCCGAGCCTGCAAATGAGCTGACAAAGGTGGACGGTTCTGTTTCTCTCAAAAACGTCAATTTCTCCTACGTGCCCGAAAAGCCGCTGATTCAGCAGTTCAACCTTGACGTCACGCCCGGTCAGCGCGTCGCCATCGTAGGTCCCACGGGCTGCGGCAAAACGACGCTGATTAACCTGCTGATGCGTTTCTACGACGCGAACGAAGGCAAAATCACCGTAAGCGGACAGTGCATCACCGACGTAAGCCGCAAGAGCCTGCGCTCGGCTTACGGCATGGTTCTGCAGGATACGTGGCTGAAGGCTGGTACCATCCGCGACAACATCCGCATGGGCCGCGAGGACGCCACTGAGGAAGAGATCATCGCAGCTGCCAAGTCCACGCACGCACACAGCTTCATCAAGCGTCTGCCAAACGGCTACGACACCGTGATCACCGAGGATGGCGGAAACCTTAGCCAGGGTCAGAAGCAGCTGCTGTGCATCACCCGCATCATGCTGACGCTGCCTCCCATGCTGATTCTGGACGAAGCCACCTCCTCCATCGACACCCGCACGGAGATGCGCATTCAGCGCGCCTTTGAAAAGCTCATGACCGGACGCACCAGCTTCATCGTAGCGCACCGCCTGTCAACCATCCAGAATGCCAACGTCATTCTGGTGATGAACGAAGGCAATGTCATTGAGCAGGGCACGCACGAGGAATTGCTCAGCAAGAATGGTTTCTATGCAAAGCTCTATCACAGCCAGTTTGAACAGGCATAAAAAGAATCGCCCCGCTGCGGGGCGATTCTTTTTATGTTTGAGCCTTTTTCTTTTCCAGTCTTTTGTGGACGTGCTCACGCAGAAGCGTGTATCCTACCGAGGTCAGCGGGATGAACAGCAGCATGCCCAGCAGACCCATCAGGCCCTCGCCGGCCACCACGGCAAATAGCACCCAGATCGGAGGCAGACCGATGGCATTGCCCATCACGCGCGGATAGAAGATATTGCCCTCCAGCTGCTGGAGCACGAGGAACATCAGGATAAACCACAGTGCCTGCATAGGATTGTTGATCAGGATCAGCAGCGCGCCAACAATGCATCCAATCCATCCGCCTACAATGGGCAGAAGCGCCGTAACGCCGATGAAGATGCTCACCAGCATCACATACGGCATTTTGAACAAGGTCATTCCAAGGAAGCACATGCAGCCCAAAATCAGCGCCTCAAGGCACTGGCCGGTGATAAAGCCGGAGAACGTGCGCTGCGAGAGCGAGCCGATTTTGAGAATCCGGTCGACTTTTTCGGGCTTGAGATACGCTCTCATCACGCTCTTGACCTGAGCGCCGATCTTTTCCTTGCCGGAGAGGAAGTAAATGATAAACATGATCACGAAGAAGAGATCCAGCACGTTGGTGTATACCGTGCCGATCACCGCGCCTGAGAACGCAACGCCTCTGAGCGCAATGTTGACCATGTTTTCCAGCTGGTTGCTCAGTTCTTCGGTGGTGGGCAGCTTGAACGTGCTGTTGAGCACGCCGCTTACGCTGATGCCCGTGGGCTCAAGCAGTTCATCCAGCCTCCTGATTGCGCCGGGAATGGCGTTGAACACCGTTGTCAGCGTGGAAATCAGTTCCGGAATGATCATGCTCATCAGCAGATAAATCACCAGAATGGCCAGCGCCAGCACAAGCAGCATGGCCAGCGCGCGCTTAAACCGCTTTGCACCCGGAATTTTGTCCATGAAGCACAGAAGGCGCGTTTCCACAATTCGCATCGGCACGTTGAGCACGAACGCCAGCGCGCCGCCCAACAGGAAGGGCGACAGAATCCGCCACAGATTGTCGGCAAAAACCGCGATTGATCGCAGATTCAGCAGAATGAAATACAGAACCAAAAGCGCCGCGCCAAGCAGGAAATAATCTCTGAATTTCTTTCGTTCCATATGATCGCTCCTTCGGAAACAATAGGGGCTGGATTTATCATACCACAACCCGGCAAAATGCAAAAGAGCCGCGCAAATATTTTTCAACATTGACGAAACGTATCATACCTGTTATAACTACAATCAAAAGGAGGAATGGAATATGGAATTGTTTGAAGCCCTGTCCGCACGCCGCAGCTACCGCGGCATGTACAAAGCCGATCCCGTCAGCCGTGAGGATCTCAAAAAGATCATGCAGGCCGCGCTGGATGCACCCTCCGGCTGCAACAAGCAGACCACCAGCGTGATCGCCGTAGACGATCCGGAACTGATCAAAACGCTTGGCGCCATGCTGGAGCGCGATGATTTTGCCTCCGCGCCTGCCGCCATCTGCATCCTCACCGAGCGCATCATCGCATACCGCGACCGCACCTATTATATTCAGGACTATTCCGCCGCCATCGAAAACGCGCTGTTGGCCATCACTGCGCTGGGTTATGAGAGCTGCTGGGTGGAAGGCCACATCACCGACGTCGACCGCATCGGCCGCCGCATGGCGGATGTGCTGGGCGTGCCGGAAAACATCGAGCTGGTGGCTTATCTGCCCGTGGGTCTTCCGGCCGAGGAGGGCAAGCGCGTAAGAAAGCGTCCCTTTGAGGAACGCGCGTGGTTCAACGGCTATCGCGCTGAATAATGCATCAAGGAGGAGTCCTCATGATTCGTCTGCCTAACTGCAGCGTATCCGCTTCGCGCTGAGCCGGGGATGCAGATGCGAAGCTTTTTCCCATAAACGATTTCCCCGTCTCCGCGCCTTTTCAGCTTTGATCAAATGAAAAAGGAGCGGATTTTCCCATGAAAAAATGGTTTTCTGAAATGAGAAACTTTCTCTTTCTCTGGCTGGGGCAGACGGCCTCGCAGCTTGGCAGCCGCATGACCAGTCTGGCTCTGGTGATTTACTCCTTCAGCAGCGAAGGCACTGTGATGAGCATTGCCCTTCTGTCGCTGAGCGCCTATCTGCCGGAGATTCTCTTTACCTTCCTTGGCGGTTCCGTGGCGGACCGCTGGAACCGCAAAACGCTGATGCTTGCAAGCGACGTCATTGCAGCGCTGGGTACGCTTGCGATCCTTGTGCTCTACCGGCTGGAACTGCTTGTGACATGGCATGTGTACGCAGTCAATCTTGTGGTCGGCATGATGAATGCCTTTCAGGCTCCTGCCGCCAACGCGGCGCTGTCGCAGATCATTCCGCCGAAGCACTATGCGCGCGCGTCTGCGATGCAGTCGTTTTCCAATGCTCTTAACACCATGGCCGCGCCTGCACTGGCTGCTGCGGTAGTCGGTTTTGGCGGTCTGGAATGGGTGCTGGCCCTCGACCTGTTTACATTTGCGCTGTGCACGTTGACCCTTGTGCTTTTCGTGCGCATTCCTGCAGCGAAGCATACTTCCGAAAAGAATCTGCGCGGCGGCACGATGGAGGGCTTCCGCTTCCTCAGGCACGAGCGCCCGGCGCTTCTGCGGCTGATTCTGTTCTTTTCGGTGGTCAATCTTCTGGCTTCCATGAGCGGAAACGGCCTGATGCCTGCCATGGTGCTGGCACGCACCGGCGGCGATGAATTGTCAATGGGACTGGTATCCAGCTGTATTGGTCTGGGAGCGCTGCTGGGAAGCATTGCCGCAACCCTACTGCCGCGTCCAAAGCATCCGCTCAGAGTGGTATTTCTCTGCACCGCCTTCTCCTTTGCCCTGTGCGATCTGCTCTGGGGCGCAGGACGAAGCGTATCGGTCTGGGCGTTTGCAGCTGCTGCAGGAAACTTTCCGCTGCCCATGCTCAACGCCAATCTGACCGCCGTGATGCGCTCGCAGATTCCAGCTGATCGGCAGGGCCGCGTCTTTGCAGCGCAGGGCACTTTGCAGTTCTGCTCCATTCCCTTGGGCTATCTGCTGGGCGGGCTTATGTGCGATCACCTGACCGGACCGCTGATGCAGTCCGGCGGCTGGTTTGCCCGCATCTTCACGCCGCTTGTCGGCACCGGTGAAGGCAGCGGCATCGCAGCGCTCTTCCTGCTGACGGGACTATGCGGCACGATTTTGTCGCTGTGGCAGCTTCGTCAGCGCGAATACGATTCCCTTGAAACATGATTTTTTCCCCTGCGCCGCATATCCCTGTGATGTGCGGCGCTTTTCTATTGCCATTTCCAACATCCGAACGGTTTTGTTTTGTTTTTACACCAGATTTCCTCTTGTTTCGATCCTCCAGCCGTGTTATGATTTCTTGGTTGGATCTATTGAAAGTGTTGCGGAGGGAGAAAGCAGCATGCGCATTGGGTTTGATCATGACAGGTATACGGCGATGCAGTCGGAGCATATCCGCAACCGCATTGACCAATTTGGCGGCAAACTGTATCTGGAACTGGGCGGCAAACTTTTTGATGACAATCATGCCTCCCGCGTTCTTCCGGGCTTCCGGCCGGACAGCAAGGTTTCCATGCTCCTGAACCTGAAGGATCAGGCCGAGCTGGTCATTGCCATCAGTGCCGACGACATCGAAAAGAGCAAGGTTCGCGGCGATCTGGGCATCACCTACGAAGCCGAGGTTCTGCGCCTCATCGACGCCTTCCGCGGCATCGGTCTCTACGTCGGCAGCGTGGTTCTCACCCGCTGGCGCGACCAGCACACCGCCGTGATGTTCAAGCAGCGTCTGGAAAAGCTGGGCGTGCGCGTGTTCCGCCACTTTCCCATCGACGGCTACCCCTACGAGGTGGAGAAGATCGTATCCGATCAGGGATTCGGTCAGGACGAGTACATCGAAACCACTCGTCCGCTCGTTCTGGTGACCGCTCCCGGTCCCGGCAGCGGCAAGATGGCCGTATGCCTCAGCCAGCTCTATCAGGAGCACAAGCGCGGCATCAAGGCCGGATATGCCAAGTTCGAAACCTTCCCCATCTGGAATCTCCCTCTGAATCATCCTGTCAACATGGCCTACGAGGCTGCCACGGCTGATCTGGACGATGTGAACATGATCGACCCCTTCCATCTGGAAGCCTACGGCGTGACCACCGTCAACTATAACCGTGACGTAGAGATTTTCCCCGTGCTCAACGCTGTGTTTGAGCGTATTTATGGCACCTCTCCCTACAAGTCTCCTACGGACATGGGTGTAAACATGATTGCCAGCTGCATCATCGACGATGCTGTCTGCTGCGCTGCCGCCAAGCAGGAAATTATCCGCCGCTACTACGCTGCCCGCTGCACGCTGGTGCAAGGCCGTACCGAGCAGCGCGAGGTTGACACCCTGCAGCGCATCATGCAGAAGGTCGGCTTGACTGCTGAGATGCGCCCCGTGATTGCCGCTGCCCGCGAACGCGCCGAACAGACCGACGCGCCTGCACTGGCCATCGAGCTGCCCGACGGTCGCATCATCACCGGCAAGACCAGCAACCTCCTCGGACCTTCCGCCGCATTGATCCTGAACGCCCTCAAGGCTCTCGGCGGCATTCCCAAGGACATGAAGCTCATGTCTCCCACCGTGATCGAACCCATTCAGTCGCTCAAATGCGACTACCTTGGCAACCACAATCCCCGCCTGCATTCCGACGAAGTGCTTGTCGCGCTCTCCATCTGCGCGGCCACCTCTCCCATGGCTGCTCACGCCATGCGCCAGCTGCCCCTTTTGGCCAACTGTGAAGCGCACTCCACCGTCATCCTTCCGCAGGTTGACGACAACATCTTCAAACGCCTCAAGGTGAATCTCACCTGTGACGCGAAGTATCAGACGCACAAGCTGTTCCATAAGTGATAGATGCGAGAGGGGCCTTTCTTTTGAAAAAGAAAGGCCCCTCTCGCGCTCTCCCCAAAGAAAACCGGGTTGGGAGCAATCATTGACGCCACCTCATCTGCAGTGAGGTGGCGTTGTTTTTTATGCGTTTGTTTCCATGAAATAGCGGAAGGTGGTGAAGCCTACGGATTCGTAGAATTTTCTTGCCCCCTCGTTGAAGGCCCATACGTCCAGTTCAAGGCGCGGATAGCCGGATTCGACGGCATCCTTTCGGAGGGCCTCCATCAGTTTCCGGCCGATGCCTTGACGGTGACAGGATTCATCCACACAAAATTCTTCAACGTGCATGAATTTGCGTTCGCACATGTACGGACCCGCAGGACGGTGGATATAGGTGACCAACGCATAGCCAAGAACTTTTTCGTCCTTTTCTGCAAGGAAAAGCTGCATGCCTTTATCCTGCGCGTGGGCTTCATATACGTCGTGGTTCTGCATCGGCGCGAACAGGTCCGGCCTGCCATCAACGTGCAGCTGATGAATCTGCCGTTTGAGTTTGGCGATGCGATGCATTTCCTCTGCGCCTGCTTTGCGCACAATCACATCACTCATCCATCTGAGCCTCCTCGATCCACGGAGAATAGCTCTCCTCTTCCAGCATCTCATCGATACGGCCGTCCGTCACGCGCACAAGTTCAGCGCGCACTCGCTCGCTGTCGGCGCTTTTGACACTGAGCTCAAATGCGACTGCGGTGGTAAACTCCGTGTTTTCCATGCGCACAGGCAGAGATTTGAGCGTGTGCTGCACCTTATCCCATAGCGGATAGGCCACCTCAAACATCCACGTTTCCGTCGGATGCATCTCGCACACCTGCGCTGCGTTGAGTGCGATGGCGCAGCTGTGCGAATAGGCGCGCACCAGACCGCCTGCGCCCAGCAGCACGCCGCCGAAATAACGCGTGACCACCACGGCACAGTCCACCACGCCGCGCGCCTTCATCACCTCGATGATCGGCATACCGGCAGTGCCGCCGGGCTCGCCGTCGTCGCTGTAGCGCATGATGCCGGCATTCTGGCCGATGATATAGGCGTAGCAGTTGTGCGTGGCGTCCTTGTGCTTGGTACGGATACGGTCGAGGAAAGCCAGCGCTTCCTCGACCGTTTTCACAGGCTCCGCATAGCCGATGAAGCGGCTCTTGTTGATGATCACTTCATCGGATGCGGATTTCAGCAGTGTTTTGTAGCCCTTCATCTTACTTGAGGATCAGGCGGCAGTAGCCCTTCTTGCCCTTGCGAAGCAGCAGGCCGTCCGCACCGATCATGTCGGCGGTGATGCGGGCGTCGATGTCCGTTACCTTTTCATCAGCCACGGCCACAGCGCCGCTTTCGACCATCTTGCGGGCCTCGCCGCGGCTCTTGCACAAGCCGCAGAGGTTGAGCAGCGTGGTCACGCGGTTGTCTTCGCCAAGCATATCGGCGGTTACTTCGAAGCTGGGAACATTCTGGCTGGCAGCGCCGCCGGCAAACAGAGCCTGCGCAGCGTCGGCGGCCTTCCTGGCTTCTTCTTCGCCGTGAATCATCTTGGTGATTTCGAAGGCCAGCACCTTCTTGGCCTCGTTGATTTCGGCGTCCTTCAGAGCGCCCAGACGGCGAACCTCGTCCATGGGCAGGAAGGTCAGCAGGGCGAGGAAGCGTTCGACGTCCTGATCAGCCACGTTGCGCCAGTACTGGTAGAACTCGTAGGGACTGGTACGGTTGGGATCAAGCCACAAAGCGCCCTTCTCGGTCTTGCCCATCTTCTTGCCGTCGTGGGTCATGATGAGCTTGCAGGTAAGAGCGAAGGCGTCCTCCTGCTCCTTGCGGCGGATGAGGTCCGCGCCGCCGAGCATGTTGGACCACTGATCATCGCCGCCGATCTGCAGACGGCAGCCATGGGTCTTGAACAACTGCAGGAAGTCATAGCTCTGCATGATCATGTAGTTGAACTCAAGGAAGGTCAGGCCGGTTTCCATGCGGCGCTTGTAGCACTCGGCGGTCAGCATGCGGTTAACGCTGAAATGAGCGCCGATTTCACGCAGGAAGTCAACGTAGTTGAGGTTGAGGAGCCAGTCGCCGTTGTTGACCATGGTGGCCTTGCCCTCGCCAAACTCCATGAAGCGGCTCAGCTGCTTCTGAATGGCGGCTACGTTGTCGGCGATGGTCTCCTTGGTGAGCATCTTGCGCATGTCGGTCTTGCCGCTGGGGTCGCCGATCATGGCGGTGCCGCCGCCGCAGAGGATGATGGGACGGTGTCCGGCCTTCTGCAGATGGCTGGCCATGATGATGGGCATGAAGTGGCCCACGTGCAGGCTGTCAGCGGTGGGGTCGATGCCGAGGTAGAAGGTCACAGGGCCCTTTTCCATGGCCTTGTAGAGATCCTCTTCAAAGGTGGCCTGAGCGATGAATCCGCGCTCTTTGAGCATATCCAATACGTGCATGATGATTCTTCCTTTCTATGTTTCAGACATTACATATGTTTTTCAAACAGCTTGCGCAGTTTTGCCATGCCCTCTTTGATCTGTTCGGGCGTGGAGTTGGAGAAGTTGAGGCGGAAGGTGTTGTGATGTCCGCCGTAGGGATAGAAATGGGTTCCGGGTACATAGGCCACGTTTTCCTCGACCGCCTCGGCGAAAACTTCCGTGGCGTTGAAGGATTCGGGCATTTCCACCCAGATGAACAGTCCGCCTTCGGGCACGGTGTACTTCGTGCCTTCCGGGAAGGAATCGAGTTCCTTGAGCATCAGCTCCATCTTTTCCTTGTAGGCGGGAATGATGCTCTGGATATGAGGCTCCAGCAGGCCGCGGCGCAGGAACTGATCCACGATGGCCTGATTGAGATTGGGCGTGTGCAGGTCGGTGCCCTGCTTGCCGATGGTGCACTTGCGCAGGATATCCTTTTCTGCCACCAGATAACCCACGCGCATGCCGGGAGAGATGATCTTGGAGAAGCTGCCCATATAGGCCACATGACCGGTTTTGTCATAGCTCTTGATGGTGGGCAGGTGCTCGCCGGTATAGCGCAGGTCGCGGTAGGGATCGTCCTCCATGACGAGGAAGCCATACTTGGCGGCCAGTTCGGCAATGGGCTTGCGTCTGTCAGCCGCAAGCGTGCGTCCGGACGGATTCTGGAACGACGGGATTACATAGAAAAGCTTGGGATGATGCTCCTTGATCGCTTCTTCCAGCTTGTCAAGCATCACGCCGTCTTCGTCGCTTTCCACCGGCACGAGCTTTGCCTGATAGAGGTTGAGCGTCTGCATGTTGCCAAGGAAGGTGGGGCTTTCCACCAGCACAGCATCGCCGGGATTGAGGAAGGCCTTGCACACCAGATCCATGCAGCTGGTGGAGCCGGTGGTGGGCAGGAGGCCGTTAAGCTCCCAGTCGAAACCATACTGTCCGCTCAGATACTCCTTCAGACTTTCCACAAAGGGCGGATAGCCTTCCGTAGCGCCGTACTGCAGAATGCGCTTGCCGTCGGCCCTGAGCACATTCTGTGCAAGCTCTGCGCAGATTTCATCCGGCAGCGCCGCCAGCGACGGATTGCCTCCAGCAAAACTGATCATGCCCGGCTTGGCCAGATACTTGAAAATTTCACGGATTGCGCTGCCCGTCACCTTGTCAAAACGGGTTGCAAAGGTCAATCCTTCTACCATATCGTTCCCTCCTTCAGAAATGAAAAACGCCTTTCTCCCATGTTCGGGAGGAAGGCGTGTGAACGCGGTACCACTTCCATTCGGCATACAAAAAAGCATGCCCTCATATGAGTCCAGTCAGACCCCTGCGCTGTAAACGGCGCACCGTCGAAACGCTACTGAAAAAAGTTCACGTCCGGGCTCAGGGAGGTATTCGCCAGCACCGCCGCCGCCTTCTTCCACCAGCCGAAGGCTCTCTTGAGGCGCGCATGCGCAGGGTACTTGATCCCGTCATTGCCGATAGATGGTATTATAGGGTAAGAAAGCCTGAAAGTCAAGCAACGGAAGGAGATTTTCATTCATCCATATGTTGACAAGAATGCGATCTTTTGTACAATGAAAATAAATCCTCTATTGCAGAAAGGAGAAGCCGGCATGAAGCATCTTCGAAAGAGTATTGGTTTTCTTGTTCTGCTGATTTGTCTTTCAGGCCTGTCCCATGCATTGGGCGAAGCGCTTTTTGAGGACAGTGCCTTTCTGATCCGCGACGGCTTTCTCCGCGAGGCTCCTGTGCAGGAGAGGGTTGTCCATCGCGGCGAATCCTTTGAAGAGTACATGATTGCCTGTCTGGAAGCGCGTCAGACAGAGATTGCGGTAAGCCAGTTTTTGCTCACGCCGGATGAGTACAGGTTCGCCTATACCAGTCTCATCAACGGCCATCCCGAGCTGTTCTATGCGCCCGGCAGCTGGAAGTACAGTCTGACCGATGACGGCCATGTCAAAAAGGTGCTCATTGAATACCTGTATTCCGAATCGGAAATCGCCTCGAAAACAGCGGCCTTCAACGCCTCAGTTCTTGAGTTTGTGAAGCGCGCTTCGCAGGCAGATACGGCGCTTGGCAAGGTCATGATTGTTCACGACGAACTCTGCGTGCGCTATGAGTACGACAGCAGGCTGGACATTCACAGCGCCGAAGAAATGTTCCGCGTGGGAAAGGGCGTGTGTCAGGGCTATCTGCAATGCTTTCAGGCGGTGATGAACGAACTGGAGATCCCGTGCATTCCGGTCATCAGTGAAGAAATGAAGCACGGCTGGAACATGGTTTCTCTGAATGGAAACTGGTATCACGTGGATGTGACGTGGGATGATCCTGTCAGCAGCACAGTGATTCCGCTTCGCGCAATGCATGAGTACTTTCTGCTCAGTGATGCCAAAATGCTCGCCAGCGAGCACTACGGCTGGTCAGCCTCCGCCGAAGCCACCAGCACCTCGTACGACAGCTTCTTCTGGAGCTCACTGAACACGCCGGTTGCAGTCAATGCAGGCAGGATGTATTACGTTGATCCCGACACAGCCGGAGCAACGCGTACTGTGATGGCATGGGACATGCTTTCGGGCGCATCTGAACAGGTGCTCAGTTACCAGATTTACAACGCTGCCGGAACCGCCTATCACCTCAAGGGCTATTATCCGCTCTGCGTTACCCCGACGCATCTGTATTACATGAAATGCGACCGCGCTTATGCCGTTCCGCTTTCCGGCGGCACAGCGGTGCTCACCTACGCCGTGCCGGACAGCTCGACCATCTGGAGCGCATACTACGATGGAAACAGTGTGCAGCTCTATGCCGACGATGCGCCCGGAGGCGGTGCAGATGTGGTGTCCATCAGCGGAAGCAAAGCCCGTCTCACCGCCTCCCCGAACATCATGCACCTGAAGCCCGGAGAAAGCGCAGCCTTCACCGCTCGCGTTATTCCCGGAGTCAATGCCTCCTACCGGTGCAGCTGGACGAGTTCCAAAACTTCCGTTGCCGCCGTCTCCTCCGCCGGAAGCGTAACCGGTGTTTCAGCAGGCCTGTCGGTGGTCACCTGCACCTATTCGGACGGATTGAACGCCGCCCGCGCGGTCGTGGTTCACAGTCCTGAGCAGATCGTTCTGCCCACGGGTACGACCACCGTTTCCGACGAAGCGTTCTGCGCGTCATCCGTCACGGATGTGGTGCTTCCGGAAGGCGTGCTCACCATCGGTTCTCGCGCGTTTTCCGACTGCGACGGGCTTATGTTCATCAATCTGCCGTCAAGCCTTGTTTCCATCGCAGACGACGCCTTCGAAAACACATCCGGCGTCATTCTGCTGTGTAAACAGGGAACCCCTGGCGAAACCTTTGCCAAATCCAGCGGGCTGAGTTATCTCTCAGAACCGTGAAAAACCGGGAAGCGCTGCTGCACTTCCCGGTTTTCTTATGCCTCTGCCCGGCGGATGAACATGCGTCCGGTTTCTGCGATGAATTTCATCAACGACGGACAAAGCTCGTGATCCACACAGTTCCAGATGTTAAAGGTTTCAAAGCTTACAGTCTTGCTGTAACCGATTTCCCGCAGTCCTTCAATGAAGCGGTTCCAATCCAGCTTGCCCATATAGGGCGCGAGATGCTGGTCGCTCACACCGTCGTTGTCATGTACATGGAACGCCTCGATGCGGTCGCCCAGCTCGATCATGGCATTTTTCACATCCTTGCCCAGAAGCAGCAGATGACCGGTGTCCAGACAGAAGCCAAACACCTTCTCGCCAGCGATTTCATTGAGCGTATCAATATATCGGCAGGCGGTGGTGATGTCCGAGCAGATCGCCGAATAAATCTTGCCCCGATAGTGGGTAAACATGTTTTCCAGAAGAATCATCACGCCGTATTTCTTGGCAGCAGGGATCAGCGCAGAATAACGCTGAATATTCAAATCCCACTCGGTTTGAGGATCAAGCTGCTTGTCATAGGCAAGGAAGAACGGATGAATGACCAGTCTTTTGCAGCCGATATAGGCGCAGCCCATGATGGTCTTTTCCAGCGCCTTGAGCAGATAATCGTCGTACTCTTCGCCGTGCACCTGCACATAGCCGGGAAACAGCGCATGCGCCTGATAATTGTCCAGTCTATATTTTTCTGCAGCATCCTTCCACGGCTGGAAGGCCATCAGGCATTCCTCGTCCGTGCCGTCGAAGGCCGGAACATGACCGCCCTGACGGATGATTCCGCCATTCATCAGATGATCCACATTGACATCCACTGCGTCAAAACCGCATTCCTTAATCAGCTTATACGCACCGTCAACGCCATAGATTTCCTCAGGACCGCCCGTTTGAACAGAGATCTTCATATCCGATTTCGCCTCCGTTTTTTTCGATTGTAAACCATTTAGGTGTATTATACCGCATGAAAAAGCTTTGTGCAATCATCGGGAAGCATGGTTTCTCCCAAACAAGTGTGATATAATATCCTCGCATTTTGCAGGAGGATTCGTTTTATGAAGCTTTATTTGGTTCGCCACGGCCAGAGCGAGTTCAATCTCAGCCGGCTTTTGAGCGGCTGGGCGCAGGTTTCTTTGACAGAACAGGGCTTTGCCGACGCAAGACGCGTTGGAAAATACCTGCAGCAATTTACCTTTGACCGGATTTATTCCAGCGATCTTCTGCGCGCTGTTCAGACGGCTCAGACGGCGCTGCCGGGCTTCGAGCCCCTTCAGCTTTCCATGCTTCGGGAAGCCAATGTAGGCAGCCTTCAGGGAAAGTCCCTGAAAGAGTGCGAACAGATCTACGGCGAACGCTTCTGGGTGGTACCCGAAGGTTCCGACTACCGGCCTTTTGGCGGCGAAAATTCCGACGATGTCCGCAGCCGTGTCCGCTCGTTCCTGCGTTTGCTCGAAAGCGATCCCTGCGAGCAGGTTGTTGCCTTTGCTCATGAGGGCATTCTGCGCTGTGCGCTGGATCTGGTGCTTGGCATGAATTATGAGCGTCACAATGTACGCTGTCCCAACTGCGCCGTAGTTATTCTGACATGGATGAACGGTCACTGGGTGCTGGAAGCGTGGAACGCAGGCGCCTGAGTAACGGAGGATGAATCATGAAAATCGGACGGATGGAAAAAGGCCTGCTCAATGCCATTACCGACGTGCCCGGCGTGCGTGTCGGCCACTGCACGGTGGACAACGAGCGGCACAAAACCGGCGTAACGGTTGTAATCCCAGCTGAGGACGACGTATTTCGCAGCAAGCTGGTCGCCGCCTGCCATGTGATCAACGGCTTTGGGAAAACGGCCGGTCTTGTACAGGTGGAAGAACTCGGCACCCTTGAAACGCCCATCGCGCTCACCAACACACTGAACGTAGGTCAGGTGCATGACGCCATGGTAGAGTACATGTGCCTTGAGGCAGAAAAACGCGGCTATGCCATCACCTCGGTCAATCCCGTCGTATGCGAATGCAACGATGCCAGCCTCAACGACATCCGTCACCGTGCTGTGGGACAGAAAGAGGTTTTTGACGCCATTGCACATGCATCGGCAGAGTTTGCACTGGGCGATGTGGGCGCAGGCAAGGGCATGACCTGTCACGACCTCAAGGGCGGCATCGGCACTGCTTCGCGCATTGTGGAGATTGACGGAGAACGCTTTACGCTTGGCGTTCTGGTGCAGACCAATCATGGTTCGCTGCGCGATCTGATGATTCAGGGGCAGAACATCGGCGAGGAGATCAACCGGCGCATCAACGAGGATACGCCGGATATGGGCAGCTGCATCATAATCGTTGGCACAGATCTGCCGGCGTCCTCGCGCCAGCTTAAGCGAATCCTCCGCCGCTGCGGCGTGGGTCTTGCTCGCGTTGGCAGCATCATCGGCCATGGAAGCGGCGACGTGGTGGTCGGCTTCAGCACGGCCAACCGCATTCCTCACGAAGCCGGTGTGATGAACATGCGTATTATGCACGAATCGCACATCGAAAAAGCCTTCCGCGCCACGGTGGAAGCCACAGAGGAAGCAGTGATCCGCTCCATGCTCAGTGCCAGAACGGTGGTCGGTTATTCCGGCAAGGTGCGCAGAAGCCTTGCGCAATTCTGGAATGAAGAATAAAAAGAACAGGACGGGCTCGATAGTCCGTCCTGTTGCTTTACTGTTCAAGCTGCGCCTGCCACAGATCATATGTGCCGCGTCTCATCAGGTCCTCCCAGCGGTATACGTCGGTGCGGTGTCCGGCAAAGCAGATGACAAACGGCTGAGGCGCATACACGATGCCAACGTCGTTGCTCAATTCGTCATCCTCGCCGGTCTTGTGGGCGATATCCACCGCGCCGCAGATTTTGCCGTTGAGCTTATGATCCACCTGCTGCAGAAGCAGGGTATCGATGGCCTCGCGGCAGACATCGGCGTTCACAAATTCGTTGCGGTAGAGCTTTTCCAGCAGCATTCCCATTTCTCTGGGGCTGATGTAATTGGTTACGCCGTGCGCGCTCGCCTCATAATCGTACATGCAGCGGCGGAAACGTGAAACCGTAAGCCCCATTCTGTCAAAGGCCTCTTCGAGTTTGTCAATTCCCGCATAGCGCGCCAGAACATTGGTGGCCGTGTTGTCGCTGATGGAAATCATCAGTTTGCACAGTGTGCGGATGTCCACCTCCACATCGTCGGTAAACAGCGTAAGCGCGCCGCAGATAGGAACTTTATCCTCCTTGGTAATACGCAGCTTTTCCGACAAATCCATCTTGCCCTCCGCTGCCTGCGAGAGGATGTGCAAAAACAGCGGAAGCTTGATTACGCTCGCCGCGCTGAAAGCTTCGTTTTCACGCACGCCGTATTCAGCGCCGGTGATCAGGTTCCGATAATAGAATCCCAGATGACCGGGGATCTCCTCCATCTGCGTTCGGATCTGCTCCAGAATCTCCATTTCGCGGTTCATGTATCTCTCTCCTTGCAAAACCATTTGCCCCATTATACATGGATTGGGCGCAAAAAGCAAAACCATTGAGTTCTTTGGCAAAATAAGGTATACTGAAGCAAAACAACAGAACAGGGAGGCTTTTCCATGTCCGATCATCTTTTTCCGCGCACCACGGTTGAAGGCGTTTCGCTGTCCCGCATGATCATCGGCACAAACTGGATGCTTGGCTGGAGCCATACGAGCCCGGCGGCGGATCATCAGATCAAGCGCAAGTTCCACTGCGGCGAGGCGGCCTATCCGCTGCTGAAAACCTTCCTCGACCGCGATATCGACACCATCATGGGCCCGCTGCAGCAGGAAATCATGATGCAGGAGGCGGTTCAGTACGCGCAGGACAAGAGCGGCAAAAAGCTCATCCTGATCGATACGCCCATTATCAACGTGGACGACAATGAAGCCGCCCGCCGCGAAGCGCAGGCCACCATCCGCCGCAGCAAGGCCGCAGGTGCGCAGTTCTGCCTGATCCATCACAGCAGTGCCGAGCAGCTCGTCAACAAAAATAAGCATCAGATCACCCGTTTGGATGACTATACCGACATGATCCGTCAGGAAGGCATGATTCCGGGTCTTTCCGCCCATATGCCGGAACTGATCCTCTATTCGGATGAAAACGGATACGACGTACAAACCTACATCCAGATCTACAACGCAATGGGCTTTTTGATGCAGGTGGAAATCGAAACCGTCGCTTCCATCATCCACAATGCCAAAAAGCCTGTAATGACCATCAAGCCCATGGCAGCCGGACGCTGCTCGCCCTTCGTGGGACTGAATTTTGTGTGGAACACCATCCGCGAGTGCGACATGGTCACAGTGGGCTGCTTTGATGCAGAGGAGGCCGAGGAGGACATCGAAATCTCACTGGCCGCGCTTGAGCGCCGTCTGCCCAACATCGAAAAACGCTCCAGCCCCAATACAAATCAGGACGCCTTCGGAGGAAATGTAAAGTAATGTTTTATTCTGCCTGTCTGAATGCGCTGTTTGGAAACCTCTCTCCTGCCGAAGCGATGGCGCAGGCGAAGCTTGCCGGGCTGAATGCCTTTGAAATCTGGGGATGGTGGGATGTGGATCTGTGCGCGCTGCTGCGCGCCAAAGAACAGCATCATCTGCATATGACGGCTATGTGCACGCGCATGGTACCGCTGAATGATCCATCCCGGCGGAAGGAGTATCTCAGCGGTCTGAAGGAATCGCTGGAGCAGGCCAAAGCGCTCGGCTGCAAAATCCTGATTTCGCAGATCGGAAATACGCTTCCGGATCTGTCCTATGAAGAGCAGCATTGTTCCGTCGTGGATGGCCTGAAAGCCTGTGTTCCGCTGCTTGAGCAGTCCGGCGTTATGCTGGTGATCGAACCGCTGAACACGCTGTTTGACCATCCGGGCTACTTCCTGACCAGCTCCGAAGAGGCCTTCGGGATTGTCCGCGAGGTGGACAGTCCGCATGTGAAGGTGCTCTATGACGTCTATCACCAGCAGATTTCCGAGGGCAATCTGATTCCGACCATCCGCAAGAACATTGAGTGGATCGGACATATCCACATTGCAGGCCATCCCGGCCGTCACGAGGTGCTGGGCGAGCAGGAAATCCATTATCCTGCCGTACTTTCCGCGCTCAAAAAGGCTGGATATACCGGCGCAGTGGGTCTGGAGTACTTCCCGCTGGAGGATGCTGTTGAAGGACTTAGGACGCTTCTGAAGAAAATTCCGCTCACATAAATGGAACCCCTTGAGGCAGAAATGCTTCAAGGGGTTTGTGTTATCTTCCTGTCCGTGACAGGAATGCACGCAGATACCGCGACAGAAGGACGTCAAACACCGGCAGCAGCCGGTCATAGAGGAAAAACACAGCGTTTCCGAGAACGAGCAGCGCAATGCCCATCCACATCCCCATTGTTTCAGGAACCAGCACCAGCACCACCAGCGCTTCCACCGCGATGGTCACCAGATTCATGAACAGTATCTTTCCGGCAATCCGCAGGCCTTTGGGAATCCGCTGAAAAAGCGGGTACAAAACCGGATACAGACCAAACAGACACAGGTACATCAGGTTCTGTTCCACATCGCTGATGAGCATGAAGCCAAGCAGGCTTACTGCAAGCCATACCATCATCTGACCGCGCCAGCCCGCCTCGCGGCGCAAAGGAAGCAGGCACAATCCTGCCAGCATCGGCGCGGCATACATGCCGATTCCAAGCATTGCGCCCACAGCGAGCAGCACAACGCTCAGAGCGCTGATCATGCCGCACAGGGCAATCGTACGGGCGTTTTTCATCATTGTCCTCCTGAGTTATGGAGTTGGCGCATCAAACGTGAATGGATCCGCGAGCTTATCCGCCATCATAAATCCGGTAGCGCCGTTGATCATCACGTGGCACCAGTCATTTGGCGTGACGCCCAATACCGCAACTTCTGTTCCATTGGGATAAAGCCCAATGAGCTTTCCTTCCAGCGAAGGTGCTTTGCGCAGATTGCCGCCTGAGCCGCCGTCATTGCGGATGATCGTCAGCGGAATTTCAGATACATCCGTCGAGTTATAGGGCTCCAGATACCTCTTGTCCATATAGCCGACCTGGGTACCCAGCTTTACACGAAGATAGCCGTTTTTCTCCTGCTCGAAATTCTGCACCAGCACGCCTGTGTAATACTTGCCCAACGATGCAGAATCAGCGGATGGCTGGCTTCTCAGATTCAGCCGGTAGTTGCTTTGCGGATTGACCACACGGCACATATTCCAGTACATGTAGTCGCCGTTCATCAGCGCACCCGGACGCACATAGCCCCGAATGGGATAACCATCCGGGCCTGGTTCAAGCTGAACATATGCCCAGTTGTTTTCCTCATCAATGGAAAGAAGCGTCAGCGGAACACCTGAGGCAATATGAAGAATCGCCTCCGCGCTGAACACCGGTTCCAGTCTGAACGGAATGGTTCCCTGTGCCGCAACGGTAACAACGCCCGGATCAAGTTCGCTGTAAATATCTGCACTGGCAGATGTAAAAACAAGCGCAAAGCACAGTGTCAGAAGAAGCAGCGTACGCATCAGAATTCCCCTTTCTGTGTATATCACTGCACATAAAACGGTTCATTCTGCTGTATTCTTCCAGCAAAACAGACTTCCCTATGATCATTCTCTATTGTAATCATTTTCCGTGCATTTTCCAAGAAGAAAAAACTTCAGCAAGGTGTTGACAAAACATCTTTTCCGTGTTATCATTCATTTGTTGCGTAACTGGGTGTGGCGCAGTTTGGTAGCGTGCTTGAATGGGGTTCAAGAGGCCGGAGGTTCGAATCCTCTCACCCAGACCATATAAGGACTGAAACTTTGGTACAAGGTTTCAGTCCTTTTCTTTATGTTCTTGCAGAATCCTAATGCAAAACGGAAAATGCACCCGGGAAGACAAAAGCCACAGTTTTGTTTTGAACTGTGGCTTTGCTCAATTGTCTTGCAGCTTTCTTACACGATTCCCATGCCCATCTCCACCAGCAGCGCCACAATTACAACCAGCGCAGAAATGATGAAACCGTGGATCATGGGGCGGATGCCAGCCTTCTTCATGCTGGCGAAGGAGGTATTCAATCCGATGGCAGCCAGTGCGCAGACCATCAGGAACTTGCTGGCAGTCTTGGTGCCGCTCACCAACTGCGCAGGGATAGGAAGGATGCTCGCCACGATGGACATGGCCAGAAAACCCAGAATGAACCAGGGGAAGATCTTTGCAATGGAGAAATTCGCTTTCAGTTCCTTTCCATCTTTCTGACTTGCAAGTGCTTCCTTCCGCTTGATATTGAGCTGAATGAAGGC
>JAGBBE010000133.1 GCA_017938645.1 Clostridia bacterium | reverse complement strand
GCAGCGCAGTCATCAATTTGCCAAGATACGCTTCTGCATTTTCGGGTTCCAGATTCAGCACCTGCTCGCAGAATTCGTCCGCCCGTGCCCAGTCGCCGTCCTCAAGGAACATAAACGCACGGCGCAGCAGCGGTGCGGCAGCGCTGACGGGAGCAGTAGCTGCTGCAGGGGACTCCGGCTTGGGTTGCGATGTACTCAGCACCTTTTTTACACCGCGAATCAAATCCTGCATGAAGCCAATTTTGCTCATATCCTGACTCTGCAGGGCAGACAGTTCATCCGGCAGATCATAAGGATCCATATCACGATAGCAGGGGATGAGCAAACGGCTCTTGTCCTGCTTCATCAGGGCAAGATAACGGCTCCACTCATTTTTGACCCATACGGCATTGAAATACTCCGGTTTGGTGCCAACGACGACCATCACCTTTGCGCTGTTAAGGGCGGCAAAAATGTACGGCTCATACTGCTGGCCCAGCTTGTCCTCCAGCGTGATGCGGGAGAAGAACACCTTATAGCCATCCTGCGTGAGCTGATAATAAATATCCTGTGCAAGCGTGCTGTCCTTGGTACGGCTGCCGCCATCGGTGGATTCCTTATAGCAGATGAAGACATCGTAAGGCTTTTCCTGACTGGAAATGGCCAGAATACCCTTCTGGATCTCAGCAATGCGCGTGGCTTCCTGCTCATACAGAGAGCGGGAGTAGCCATCAGGCGCGTGTTCGATCGCTGCCAGATAATCCGCATCGGTGAGGATGGAAGCCAACTGTACGCGATGGCAGGTGGGGATGCGTTCGTGGCTGACGGGATCCTCCACATATTCAATACCGTAGCGCGAAAGCACCACGCCCCAATGCGCTTCGGCATCTGTGTTGTCCTCGTCCAGAATGCGCTCGTAGGCAGAAACAGCCTTGTCAAATTCGTTCTGACGACGGAAGTGGTTGGCACGGTTAAACAGATTCGCACGCTGTTCGTCCGACACCTTGGGGAAGGTCATGGTGCTTCCGCAGCTGTCACAGGTTCCATAGGTTTTGTCGGCGCTCAGTTCAATGTCGCCGCCGCACATTTTGCATTTGATGATGGCCATTTGCTTCAAATCTCCTTTACTTGCTGGCTCTCACAATATCATTTCGTTCCTGAATCAACAGCAGCAGTTCTGCGCAATGGGTTTTATACTCATCAAAAGAAGCGGACTGCAATTCAGTAAGCAACCAAGTGATTTTACCTTCAATCTG
Source organism: Clostridia bacterium (assembly GCA_017938645.1). Next base: position 21,450 of record JAGBBE010000133.1, on the reverse strand, counting down.
CATAGAATCTTTCGTGCTCATTGGATCGGCATATCGAAGCGCATCAGCGACTTTCTTTACAGCCTGCTTTGCATCAGCATCCGTTTGACGCGCAGCCAGCATATTGGCCTGATTCACCAGTTCGCGCCATGAGGAAGTCTTGTTTTCAACATTCGCAGCAACTTCATTGATATACGCGCCGCCGGCAACCACCTTGACGATTTGAATAGCTGAAATCGCCAGAAGAATGACCTGAGCTACGATGTGCCAGATCGCAGGCAGCATATAGACACCCAAACGTTCCAGCACAAGCACAGCAACGGACACAATCAGCGACCACGGCAGGAAACGACCGGTCTGCATGATCAAAGCATAACTGGCGGGGATGTTTTTGGCAGTTGCAAGCAGGAAACTGCTTTCCATCAGAGCAATGCCGATCAGACAGAAGATATAGGCTATCGTTAAGTTGGCAGACGCAGGCAGAATAACAAACAGCAGCGTAACAACCGCCGCAAGAATCAAAGCAATCCACAAGGCACCATGTTTGGCTTTCATGATTCTTTCCTCCTTACAGTTTGTGGCCGCAGTTCAGACAAAACTTTGCTTCGCCAGGCAGTTCATTGCCGCAGTTGGGGCATGCGTTTACAAGCGATGCGCCGCACTGCATGCAGAATTTTCCCTTGGGTGTTTTTTGACCGCATTTGGGACAGAGCATTTCATTTTCGCCCATAGGCTCAATCTTGGCTCCGCAGCCAAAGCAGAATTTTGCATTGGAAGGAAGCATGGTATGGCATTGCGGGCATTCCATTTGCTGCGTCTGTACTGGTTGCATATTGGGCGTTGGTATGGCGTTGCCAAGTGCATTGCTCATCATACCGCTGACTGCACCGCCGATACCGCCCATCATGCCAAGTCCGATGCCCAGATTGTTCATTTCACCAATGGCTTCATTGGCGGCAATGCGTTCCGCCACGTCAAAACTGCGCTCGTCCTGATAGGTATAGCCTTCCAAAGCGCGCTTCTGTGCAATGCCCTGCGCTTCAATCACCATACGCTGGGCTTGCGTCTGCTGCTCGATCACACCCACTTGCTGACGCAGTTGTGCTTCCGCCACGTCCGCATACTGACGGAAATGAAGCTCCTTAAAACGCTGATAAGCACGGTCTTCTTCAGGTTTGACAATGGTCGTGACATAGAAACGTTCCAATGCCAGACCGTAGTCCTCAAAGTCAGGAATCAGGCGGCTGTGCAGCGTCTTGGACATTTCGGCAAGACGTTCGTCGATAGAGAAAATATTGATGTTCTGCTCACGAATGGTCGTGGCTAAGTACGGCTTTACATGAGCCATCAGAATGCCGCGGAACTTCTGCACAAGCATCTGCTGCGTGATTCCATGCTCTGTACCGATCAGTTTGACCAGCAGTTTGCGAGAATCCTCAGCGCGCAGGCTCATTTCGCCGCTTGCGCCGATCTGAAGCGGGAATTTGTAGGTGGGTTCCACATATTCCACCTTGCTGTCCGTTCCCCACTTGATAGCCATTTGTTCGGTCTTGTTGATGAAATAGACCTCGCAATGAAAAGGCGTTTTGTCGCCAAAGGGCGCATTAAACAAGCGAGCCAACAGCGGGATGTTTTGCGTTTCCAAAACATGTACACCCGGCCCGAACAGATCCAGCGCCTGACCATTCAGGAAGAAGAGTGCCTCCTGAGATTCATGCACAATCAACTGCGTACCGGTGTAGAAGTCCTCAATGGGATGCTTCCAAATGAAGGTGGTATTGTCGCCTTCATATTTGATGATTTGCGCCATCTGAGCCATATTTCATCGCAGCCTTTCTATTATTCGCTTCGCATCGGAAGAATCTTATTTCAACACCAAATAAAACCATGTATATCTTACTACCGTTCGACAAAAACCGCAAGTTTCTTGCGCTTATCAAATCGAAAAGTCGGAAGAAACTTATACTTTCGTCGAGGTGAAACATATGATTGGCGAACGCTTGAAAGAAGTGCGTAACGACCACAAAGATACACAGCAAATGCTGGCGGATAAATTGCAGGTATCGAAGTCCACAATTCAGTCTTGGGAACAGGAGAAAAGTTCGCCAAGTCATGATTTGCTTGTAGATATTTGCAAGCTCTACAATGTTTCTGCTGATTTTTTACTCGGCTTGAAAGCCGATGACCCTATTTTTATTACCGGACGGGAAAAGGAATTGACAGCAGAAAATTTGTTTCTGCTCAAACGCTTTGAAGATTTTCTTTTGGCAGAACAAAATCGCAACGAGCGTCGATGAAAAACGCAAAAAGCAAGGCCTAAAAATGACCTTGCTTTTTACGTTGCAAAATTTGATGCCATATAAATTTGCCTTTACACAAAATTCGATGTAAAATATAAGAAAGAAATGAGAAAGAAAATATTCTGATCATTCAAATCATATAACAAACAGGAGACAACAAAACATTGAAACCCGGTATTTACCTTGAAGAAGCCCTCAAGGACGTATTACGTACGTCCAATTTTGTCCACGGAATGTTTAATCTCATCGTCGCGCCATGCGGATCAGGGAAAACCACAGCGGCAATCAATGTGATTTCCAAACAGGCCTCCAGCCCGCGCACGGCGCTTATTTTGATTGATACCAGAAACGGCATGGAGCGTTTGGCGAAGGAAAAAGTACTGACAACACCATATACGTTTTATGAAGAGAGCATCCACCAGACGTGGTTTCATTCTGATGAATTTGATCCAACCCAAATCGTTGTGACTACTTATGCGCAGTTTGGCGTATGGGAATACCATAATCCAGGTTTCCACTCTTTTTTTGACGTTATCATTTGCGATGAGGCGCACAACATGGTCAAGTTCCCGAATTTCAAAGAAAAGAAGAAAGAGCAAAAGCCTAAAATCAACTACGCCGCCATAGCGCGCGACGCCATCTGCCGTGCAGTTTGGGAGTGTAATACTCTGATTGTGGGCATGACCGCAACACCCAAAGCACTTGCTAAACTGAATTGTAACATCTACCGTATGCCGATAGACGAATCCAAATTGCGGCGGTACGAGAGCAAAGAAATCATACCTTACAGAAGTCTGCCGCAGTTGATTCAGCAGTTGCCCAAAGGCAAGCGCGGCGCGCTGTACATCACGCACGTTAGTCAAATGGAGAGGTACGCGCAACTTGCCATCGAGGCAGGCACGAAAACAATATGCGTTTGGAGCCTCAACCATGAAAAGCCCATGACAGAAGAACAGTTGGCGGCGCGCGACTACCTTCTCACCAACGAACGCGTGCCGCCGCAGTATGATTTATTTATCTTCAACAAGAGTTGTGAGACAAGCATCAATTTGCGCGGGCATTTGGACTACATAATTGTGCATTCGCGCGAAGAAGACACACGTACCCAGGCGCGCGGACGCTATCGTGATGACTTGGATGTGTTGTATGTCTATGAACCGGACGTCGAACAGGATATTGTTGTGCCGGATGATTTTCTGGACGTCTACATCTACAAGGAAGACAAAACCAAACTGCGCGCGCAGATCGACATGAAAGACGCCAAAGGACATCCTATGCCATACAACCAGTTGTTCATGTTGGTGGAAGCAAGCGGATACCAACTGGAACATGGCCGCAAAAACAACCGTCCATATATCATCATTCGGGAACTGTAAGTCTTTCTTCCTGCGTCAATTCGCAACGCGCGGACGCTTGCGCGTCGGCGCGCCGCTCGTTGACGTTCGCGCTGCGCGCGGAAAAAGGAACCCAACTCAACTTCCCTTTTCTTCGGCGCGCCGCAGGCGCGGCGTACTTCTAACGAAAAAAATGTGATCCATCTGCCGAAATGTGGGGAGCCTATAATGGATTCCCCACGTTTTTGCAGTTGATCACTCGAAACACACGACATAAATGTGTTCCATCTTCGACTCGACTACATTAGTTGCGCGCACCCATCACTATCAAAAAATGTATACCTTTCTTGCTGGTTTCCTGCGGCGCTCGCGACGCGGGAAACCATTTTTTGTTTGGTGGGGCTTCTATATAATATCTTCCCTTGCTTCCTGTCTGTCTTATCAATCAGGAGGTCGCTGCTCAAAAGTGACTGCGTGTAAAGTTTTCCCAAAAACAAAACGGCGAAAGAGCAATGTCTTTCGCCAAACGTTTGTGTTCATGTTCGTTTTCCTTTGATATTACCAATGGTAAGTTCTTTTGCCTTCAGGACGCCAGTCTTCATAGACTCCATCGATTTTTCGGAACAAACGTCCATCTCTATAGTCTCTGTGATAAAATTTTCCATCTTCGGTTGCTTCACAGATATAGGCGTAATCAGTTTCCGGAGCAGGAAACAGCTCATCTTCCATTTTCAATTCCATGCGTTCCTCTTCGCTCCAAGCCCCAGGGTCTTCGGCCGACCAATCATAATGGATATCTCCATCCATCTTATAAACCAATTTTCCATTTTGATAAATGTTTTGGCCACAGAACGTTTCGAGTTCGAGATCTTCGTAAGTGTGCGTAAATTCTGCTTCGGGGAAAAGTCGTGCTAATTCCGCAATCACTGGTTCGCATGGTGTCCCTTCCGTCTTGAGCCAATAATCGCCCGGATCATCAACCTCAACATGCGCATTCGCACCTGTACCCCAGTTTTCAGTACACCAATCATATGGACAAACATTTTCTGGAATCGGAATAATTTTTTCAAAGTCAAAAGCAGAATTTTCACTACGGATGAATTCGGCGATTTTTTCAACCAGTTCTTCACTCGCATGGATGGAGATGTAGTTTTCGAAGTCGTTAAACATATGTATTATCCTTTCTGCGCATTTTGCGCATCTTCATGTATTCATTCAGCGTTTTTACGCTGTAATGTCAGTTCTGTCTGCCGCCGCGCTCAGGACGCGACTGCAAGTTTGGACATCGGTTCGTCGATTTCGTTCTTGACTTTCGCCTCCGCCGCGTCGTCCACCGTCACGCCAAACTCCATGACTTCAGGGTATTTGGCAAGGAACCACCTCTTAATAGCGGGGTAGCGGCGAGAAGTGCTATGGCATTGGGAAATCAACTTCAGTTCCTTGTAGTCAGCCAAGTTAGTTGCGACTTCTTCCTTGGAACCGTGGGTCTTGATGTAGTCTTCCATATATTCATAGGTCAGACCACGATAGCACTCCTTGGTCGCTTTGCGTTTGATTTGGCGTTGGGTAACCGTATAGTTAGGATAGTCTTGCCTCACAGCCTGAAGATGGGCGTATTCGGTGCTCATGGTGTTGGCGGCGTATTTGGCGAAGGTTCTGTCCATGATGATGGTGCGTTTGCTATGGTCGAGGCGAAGCGTGTTCTTCATTGTTATATACCTCCAATCAAATTAGGCGATTTTGGCACGCAGAGCGGCACGACGAGCCTTGGCTTCAGATTCACGCTTTGCCTTCAGAGCCTTTTCGCGGCTCTTCTGAAGTTCGTCAATAACTTCATTACGATGGGTCTGGAAGGCGGCTACAGCGGGATACTGGGCAAGGAACCAAGTCTTGATGGTCGCATAGGCGGCGGATTTTACTTCCAAACCGTCGTGTGCTTTGGCATCACCGCGAAGTTCCAGAAAAGCATTCATAATACTGTGATTTTCATCATCGTGCTTTTCAATATAAACTTCCATGTATTCCAAGGTCAGGCCCTTGAAGAACTCCTTGTTGGTTTTCTTCGGGGTGGCAATTTCAATGGTGTAGGTGGGATAGTCGCGGCGAACCTGCTGCAGCTGGTTGTAAGCTTCAGAACCAAATTTGGAGGAAGCATTGGCGAAGGACTTGGACAGAACGATGGAAGCGGTGGAGTGGCGGACGGTAATGCTAGTCATAAGGATACCTCTTTCTTTCCGAGCTCTTGGCTCTTTCTTTATTTCCGAAGGGCTTGTGTCCTTCGTTGTGGCTACAGTTTACCACCGCACCCCATTCGGACTAGTCATTTTGTCGTACGAGGTTTTTATTTTTGAATTTTCTTTCAAACAAATTTAGCGGAGTGATTTTTCACTCCGCTTTTTGTTGTGGTTCAAAGATGTTTCAAAGTAGTGTGGATGTTGTTTGGAAGTGTTGTCATAGTAGTTTCAAAGTTGCGTCAAAGATGTTTGAAGATGTGTTCAAAGTAGAAAGGGTTTGAAGCAACCATGGATGTCAGACAAAATGAATGGTATTTTTGAGTAAAACAAAGAGCTGATATAGCCCCCTTCCCATTAGTGGAAACGGCAATAGCACACCAGAAGAAAGTGGCTTATTCAACCCTCTTGAACCTCACAAGGATATCAAAGAAATGCTATAAACATGTATAATATGGTCGCAATCGCGGCGGTTCGGGACCAAAAGGTCGCAGGTTCAAATCCTGTCACCTCGACCAGTTGAAAAGCCTTGCAATTCAACGATTTGCTGGGCTTTTTTTGTATTTAAAAGCGGGTTTGACCGCATTTTTGACCGCAATTGGAGAAAAATCAGATGAGCATGCGTTTCATCTTTTCTTCCTGACGCTTTGCAGATTCACGCCGTGCCTGATCGGAGACGTGAGCATAGGTGTTCATGGTAAAGGCAGCGCTGTAATGGCCCAAGGCCGCCTGGATTTCTTTCATGTTGTCTCCGGCTTCCAGGGCGAAGACGGCATATGAATGTCGCAGATCATGAAAGCGGGTCGTCTCTGGAAGACCTGCTTTTTTCTGAAGATGCTTAAAGTTGTGGTACAGGGTGTTGCGTGCGATGTTCTCCCCATTTTCACGGGTAAACACCAGATTGTATTTGTTGTTCCACAGCTCGCCAACCTGCAGCTGCTTTTTACACTGTGCTTTGCGATGCGTGCGTAGCATCTCCATCACCGAAGCTGCCGGTGTCAGGTTTCTCCACTTGTCATTCTTGGTCGCGAGCCGCTTGTATTCGCCCTTCACCAGCTGCATCTGCCACCGGACGGTGATGGTACCCGCATCGAATTCCACATCATCCCAACTCAGGCCGATAAGTTCACCCTCACGCATGCCAGTAAAGACAGCAAGACGGAACACCATTTCATATGGATTTCCACGGATGATCTCCAGAAACCGGAGCAGTTCCTCGCCTGCAAGGAAGCTAACCTTTTGAGGTTCGATACGAGGCAGCGAATGTACGGCGGAGGCAGGATTCTTGGAAAGGTAGTCCTGTTCGACGGCCACTTCCAACGCCCTGTGCAGGATGCCGTAAACATTCCTGACTGTCTTGGGAGCGAGGTTCGTCAGACTGTTCACGAAGCGCTGGATCATCGGTGGCTTCAGTGCAGTAAGCTTCGTAGCGCCCAACCCGGGAATGATGTGGGTGTCGATGGCAGAACGGTAGGTGTGTTTGGTACGCTCCTTCAGATCGTTGCAGTACTCCGTGAACCAGACGTTCATCCATTCTTTCACAGTGATCTTCTTGGGCAGCCGATAGGTACCATTGTCCACGGAAGCCGTTGCTTCCCGCAGCTTCTTGGAACACTCGTCTTTGTTTTTTCCATACACGCTTTTTCGGATCAGCACTCCTGTTCCGGGATCTCGTCCGACGACGTACTGTCCTTCCCAATGACCATCCTTTCGTTCTCTGAGTGTTCCGCTGCCATTGGCAGCTTTTCTTTTTGCCATATGGTGTCCTCCTTTGTATTTCCTCTACACAGGTTGGGATCGCGTGCAATCGCAGCAACCTGATGCATGGCTTCGAGCAGCCCTTCCGTATTCAGACGGTTGAGCATGAAAATAATGCTGTGCCTATATTGCACATCACATGCAGGTACATATTCTTCGTCATGATCAGTACCTGGCATCGTCATTCCATACTCGCACATGATTCTTTGTCTTTCTGGCCCTGATGTACCACGCCCAATGACGTTGTATCGAACATCGCAATGCTCATCATACCCGATCAGATTATGCATGATCTCCTCTACATCATGTGGCGACAGCTTGCTGGGAATTTTCGCTCCATCTGGGTATGCGCATTCAGAGACGTTCAGTAGCTCGTACCATTGAACTTCAAGGGCGTTGGCCAGTGCTACAAGGTGCTTTTTCGGGATAGCAACAGGCTTACGTCCCATAATCGTTGCCAACGTGGTAACAGGCATGCCAGCCAGTTCCGCCAATTTCTTTCCAGTCATGTTTTTGTGCTTGCGTAACGTGTCAATGACCTCGTACACATCATTCATAATATCACCTCAATGAGTATAATAACATATATTATTCAAATTTGCAACAACATTTGCGAATTTTTATTGATAATACGCATATTTGAGTATTATAATACGCATATCAAAAAAAGAAAGGGGTGTTCGTATGACCGAACTACCAAAGCTATCCTATACCCTGACCCAGGCGGCAGAAGCCATCAATGTATCCCGTCCCACAATGCAGAAGATTGTAAACCGCTCTGATTTTCCCGCATTCCAAACGTGCAATCGCTGGTTTATTCCCGTCGAACCCTTTAAAGAATGGCTCAATAACCAGGCAGCCGCTTTTCACCAAAGCACGGAGGCATGAACTTGCCTCCCTCTGCTTTGAATTGATGTACAGCTCACGGAATCCATCCAATGTTTTCATCAGTGAATCCTTATCAGAACGAGAGGAGAAGGGAAGATAATTGATTCTGTCCGTCTTTCTGACGCCATCTTCCTTGATGACAAACTTTTCGACCGATCTGTATGGCGGAGGCATCAAAGGGAGAGGGGCACCTAGTCCGGCAATCAACCAAATACATTTCAACACAAGGTACACAACATTGGGGATACTTCATTAAAACATCATGAAAGGAAAAAAAAACAGCGATGAGCACCGAAAAAGCACCCCAGATTTTTCACGATAAGGACACTATTACTCCTCCATTCGTCATGTTTCCCAATGAACTGTTCGCAGCAGTGAATCATCTTTTTAACGGCAACGAATCAAAGATTATGCTGGCGCTATTAGGCTGCACCGGTGATGGCTCTTTTTCTCCTTCTGCCAAGTACATGCTTCAAATGACCGGAATCAGCAAACGTGAAAACTACTTCAGAGCACGTAAGCAGCTGATTGACAAGGGCTATATTCAGGTGACTGAGGGTGCCTTGTATATTGATACAGGCAAAGTTCTGGAAGATTACAGATCTTTATTTTCCAAAGAATGCAAAAACAACACTAGCGATGGTGTAAAAATAGCATAAAGTCAGTGTAATAACAGCATCCGTAATAAATAAATAATAAATAAATAATAAAGAATTATATAGCTTACGCCGAATGAGAGTTTGAAGAAGGAGGAAGGCTATGCCTTATTTTGTGGATAACTTTTTTACTTCTTCATTATCTTGATATCAAGTAGCTACGAAGCCATCGAAGAAAGTGACTCTGTAGCAGCCTTCCGTATCGTCAAGAATCGCAGAGGTGGAGGAAAAAACCGAGCTATGTCGTGCAAACAAATCTCGATCTGAATAGCGGGGTGTATCCGGGAGGCGCTTGTTCCCGCAGGTGCTGGAGAAAGCAACTGGAAGCATTACTTTTCTACCGCTAGTTAAGCTCCTTGCAGCGTGGCTACCTTTTTTACCGTTTGCGCAAGCACGATTATTTTCCTTCTTAACAGCACAAAAAAGCGCCAGCGTGATGCTGGCGTTTTCGATTATTTTGCATACGGTGAGATTGATACGCGGAGAACTTACCTTTTGTCACAAACTGCTGCGCCGCTTCTGCAGGGGGGGACAAAACCTTGCGGTTTTAATAGCCCTGTGGGATTTATCCGTATCTATGCCCCAAAGTGATTCTCCATATTCCTGTCCTTCATCCAGTTATGTCTCTAAGATTCTTCTCGCTTTTTTGCTCCGTTACAGGAAGCAAACTGCGTTTTTTGAGCATACTTTGCAGTTTGGCAGCATCAAGCTTTGCGAATGCACAATCTTTTTCGCAGGCAAGTGCAGCCATTACACCGGCTGCTTCACCGGTAGCCATCAGGGTGGCTTGTACGCGGAGTGATGCGTATGCGTGTGAATCAGCGCTCAGGCAGCGTCCGGCTACCAACAGATTGGAGAACTTTTGAGGAATCAACGTAGTATGAGGGATACCAGGCGCATGAGCAAGCGGTGTAAGCTGCTGCGATTGACTGGTGGCACTGTGGATATCCATAGGGTGAGCGCAGCGCGATACGGCGCATTCAGGTTCTATTTCCAAAAGCATGGATTCCAGCGTCATGCAGCCAATGCCCGCAATGCGTTGTGTTTCCCGCACGCCTGCGCCTACGCCGGATGCTGCAATGCTGCAGTGTTTGAACTCGGGATATTTTTCGCGCAGCAGCGCAACAATGGCAAACATATCCTCCCGCAGCAAAAGCTCTGTGCGGGTGCGTTCGGCACGGTCGGCAGCGTTTCCGGCACGGCGGGTGATGTTAACGGCTATTGCGTTTCCTTGCACAAGCGAATTGAACCATGGGCCGCCGAATTGTGAAAGCCGGCCTTCTGCCATGCAGGAAGCGAGATAGGCATGAATCTCCTGCTGACAGGAGCCTCGTCCGTTTTTACCGTCGTGATGAATACTGTCACGCAGAAGCGGTGTCGTAACATCAACACCTTCCAGCAAAAAGCACAGGGATATGGGCTGCAGTTCATCCGCCGACTGCATGGGAACTCCTGCTTTCCGGCACAGAACAGCATCACCGGTTGCATCGATAAAGCAACGGGCACTAAGTGCTTCTGCACCGCTTGGACCTTCAAAAACGATGTGTGTGATCCGGTCGTCAGCGATGATGCAGTCCGTCAGACAGGCGTTAGTGTATAGCGCTACGTCTTCCTGCACAAGCATGCGCTCGCACAGCAGTTTGTAGCTTTCTACATGGAAGGACACATGACCTTTGGGCAGTTCCACCTGCGCAGCGTTCATGGCTTGTAGGCGTTCAACAAATTCCCACGCAATGCCCCCAATTACGCGTCTGTCTTGATGGAAGAAGCCGCTGATGGGCACCACATAACCTGCTGTGGCTGTGCCGCCAAAAAAGGAAAGTTTCTCCACCAAAGCCGTTCGCAAACCAGCACGCGCAGCAGAAATGGCTGCCGTAAACCCTGCGGGGCCGCCCCCGGCAACGACCACATCGTAGTTGCCACTTAGAGGTACCTTTTTATGCAACAGAATTTCATCAGTCATCAGCAGGCTCCTCTTCTTTGGGGAGTGCGCATAAGGTGTATATGCCGCCCGCGCAGGTGTTGAGCATCAGATTGCCGCAGTAGATCGCGCAGCTTTCCAGTTCCTCGCCGTGAAGGGCTTCATCCAGATTGCGGATGTGCGCTGTGAGCTTTTTCTGTTTGAGATCAAAAACCATGATCTCATCAGGATAATTCTGCTCAGGGAGGCCGAAGGTATAAATCAGCTTGTCACCTGCCAGCAGACCGCCCTGTGTAAACAGCGTATCCGAAGGTACTGCAAACTGATCCAGAATATCTGCCGGAGTCAGATGCACCATTGAACCCGCAGAAAGCTCGGGCAGCGGGAATTTGGTGATGAGAAACGCATTTTGTTCGCCTTCGGGAACACAGCCGCGCTTGGTGCGGTAGCGCGCGGAAAAAATGTACAGAAAACCGTTTTTCGTGTCTGGGAAAAAAGCCGGGCAACCCCAGCAGGGCGGCATAAAGGCTGTATTCTCAATACCTTCCGGCTGATAACAGATGGTTTGCAGCGTTTCAGCCCGGTGATGTTCCACACCGTTTTCATCCGTTGTACGCACAATGTTTTCCACCGCACAGCGGTAATAGAAACCGTCCTCATCTGTGCCGATGCCTTTACCGATGGTTACATACAGAAGCGGAATAGGGTTATCGCCGTGCTGAAGGGTGCCAAACATAGCCTGATTGGCATGGTTGCGGTAGTCCTTGGTAGGCGTTCCTTCGTTCATGGAGCCAAGCGGGAAAAAGTCCAGCGGCTTTGCATCGCGCTCGCTCAGATCGTGGACAGCGCACCAGCCGGAATCATACAAAAGATATGCCCGCTCATTGTGAATGGCCATCCCCTGTGCAGCGTGCATCTGCTTCTGAAAACGCATGTACAGCTTGGATCGGCTGCCATCGTAGTCCACTACAGCAGGCTTAGACGGATAGATTTCCTTTTTGATGAAGTCAGCTACCGCTTTGCCGAGGCTGATATGGGACTTGGCATCCATGTGCACACCGTCGGCCAGGCCAGGTGCTGCCACATCTTGTGTATTAAAGAAATAGCAGCCTTTTTGTTTGGCAACCTGTGCATATACCTGCGGCATTTTCAAACTCAGCTGCCGGCCGATATCACAGCGGAACTTTTGGAAAACAGCGGTGCGGCCTTCAGGCGCGGATGGACAAACCTCCAGCGGAGCAAGCAGCAGGATTTTGGGAGCTGTACCATCACGGCCTGCTTTGGGGTATGCCTGAACCAGATCCACCAATCGGGAAATACCAACAGGCAATTCTTCCTCAGTGATGGTTTTGTGGATTTGCAGATCATTGGTACCAAGCATGATCACAATCAGATCCACCGGCCTGTGGGTGTGTAAACAGGGGATCAGATAGGGCTCGCCGTTTTTCCAGGCTTCGCCGGGCTTTTCATAGATCGTGGTGCGTCCGCCCAAACCCTCTTCAATGACCTCAAAACCATCGCCCAGCGCTGTTTGCAAAACCCCTGTCCAGCGGTGATTCCGGTCAAAACGGTCTGTCGGCAGGGTGGATTCCTCCCACAGGCCAATCGTTCCCCAGGTGTTGGAATCGCCATAACAGAGCACACGGATGGGATCGTTATATGCCATAACTATTCGCCTCGTTTTCAATCTTCTGCAAAGAGCCGGGTACCGTACGCTTTAAGCGCCTGCTGTACGAAACGATAATCCAGTTCGCGCGGTGCGCAGCCCTTTTGCACGCTGAGAGACGCCGCCGTTCCTGCAGCCTGTCCCGTCGGGATCGCTACGCCCATCACCCGGTAGGAAGCATGAGCACGGTGAGTGCCGGAGATGTTTCGCCCGCTGAGCAGCAAACCTTCCACGTCCCTGGGCAGCAGACTGCGATAGGGAATATCATAGGGGGTAGCAGGCTGAGAATGCTTTTCCGCCTGGCCGCCGCCTGTCGGATTGTGGATATCGATCAGGAACCATGCCTTGTGAACTACTACATCAGCATGACGCGCGCCTTTTTCCACGTCTTCATCTGAAATGACATAATCGCCGATAAAACGCCGTGTTTCGCGTACCCCAAGCGTGGTGGCGGAGGATTTCAGACGGCAGTTTTCAAAACCCGGCGCATGCTTTCGGAGAAAGTCTATCACGATCGGGATCTGTTCGCGCAGCAGATATTCCGCCGCTGTATTGCCCTGCGGGGTCAGGGTATCAAAACCGTTTGCCTGCGTGGCGTTGATATTGCGTTCGTCGGAGCGAAGCGTATGGTGGATACGCACGATGCTCACGTTTTCCGGCAGTTCGCCGCGTGCGCAGGCTTCCTTGCATACTTCGCTGTAGCGCCGTCCGTCCGGAAGCGTGACGGGATCGCTGCCGCCATAGCAGAAGAAATGGTGGCTGTTATCCACGTTTTCAACGGTAAATTCCAGTGTTGCAGGCTGACACTTGCCATCGGAAGCACGGCCGATCTCAAAAGGCGCACCCGCGCGCATGGCAGCAAAACCGTCGCCGGTAGCATCCACCACAACAGAGGCGTGCAGTTCCTCAAGCCCTTTGGGAGTCAGGACGACCACCCCTGTGATGCGGTTTCCATCCATGATCACATCGGCCACGGGTGTTTGCAGATAAACAAAAACGCCATTTTCCACACATAGCTTCAGAAGCCGGTGTTTGGCTTCCTCCAGATCAATGCCAACTTCCCTGCCGTTTCGTGTGGCAATGGAAGGAACGTCCGTATGCCCTTCCTGCAGCAGCGCCACGATCTCATCATACATGGTTTTGCCTTCGGCATGGCCCAGGATGGGCTGCACATGTCCGGATGTCAGCATGCCGCCCAAAATACCGTAGCGCTCAACCAGCGCGGTTCTGGCGCCAAGACGTGCCGCGGACACAGCCGCAGCAATGCCGGCGGGGCCGCCGCCTGCCACGATCACATCGTAGTTGTCCGGATAAGAGGAATGAAACAGAGTCACGGTTGGTTTCCTCCCTTTGCTCTCTGATGATACAGCCGTTCCATCACTCGGTTTTCGCCGCAGCCAAAATAATCATGGAGTGTGCAGTATTCGCGATAAAGCGCCTCGTAAACGGATTGATGCTGCTCAGTAGGCGTATAGACAGTGAAATTCCGGTCTGCCATGTTTTCAACAGCCGCAAACACATCCGGATATCCCGTTTGTTCTTTCGCTGCCGCTGCGGCATAAATGGCCGCGCCCAGTGCCGGAGCCTGTTTGCAACGGCTGACGGAGATTGGCATACCCAGCACATCCGCATAAATCTGCATCATCAGCGGATTTTTTCCTGCAATACCGCCGCAGGCACGGATCTCATGGACAGGCACACCGGCATTGCGGTAGGTCTCTGCAATAACGCGTGCACCGAATGCTGTTGCTTCCAGCATGGCGCGGTAAATGTGTTCCGGTCTGGTTTGCAGACTCAGGCCAAGGAACATACCCGACAATCTGGGATTGCCAAGGCAGGATTTGTTGCCGTTGAACCAGTCCAGACAGAGCAGCCCTGTTTCGCCGGGTGAGAGCTTTTGGGCTAACTGTGTAAGATACTGCTGCACGGACAAGCCTTGTTTTTCGGCTTCTCTCTCGTATTCGCCGGGAACGCAATGGTCTGCAAACCACTGAAGCCCGTCTCCTACGCTGGCCTGACCGGAGGCATAGCCCCACAGCCCCGGAAAAAACGTATCCGGCAGACTGGCGGTGACACCGCTGACAGGGCGCTCTTTTTCACTGAGCAGCATGATGCCGGTGGAAGTTCCAAGAATCATCATCATCGCGCCGGGGTGATCGATGCCAAGCGCCGCCATGGGGGTGTAAGCATCCATATGTCCGGCTGAAATGACTGTTCCGGCGCACAGGTCAAGCGCCTGTGCTATTTCGGAACACAGTTCTCCGACCTTTTGACAGGAATGTGCCAACGTATGCTGCGAAAAGCGCTTCATCAGTTTTTTCTGAGGAAGCCCGGCAAGATCCGGATGGACGGCTGCAAAAAAGTCGCTGTCCGGATATCCTGTTTTCAGATCATAAAAGGATTTGGCGCAGGCAAGGGATGTGCTGAATGCCGGCATCCCTGCAAGCCGCGAAGGAATCCAGTCCGCCAGTTCCATAAAGGCATATGCTGCATCATATACTGTCCGGTCGCATTCAAAAGTTTCCACCACTTTGGAAAGCAGGCATTCAGCGGAAACAGCGCCGCCATACCAGTCCAGATAGGGACGCTGCTGTTCTTTGCTGATAGCGGTCAGTTTTTGCGCCTGAGGATAGGCGGCATGATGCTTCCACATTTTGGGCCATGCATGCGGGTGCGAGGAAAAAAGCGGATTCAGACAAAGCGGCTGCATGGTTTCATCCACAGGAATGACGGTGCTGGCTGTTGCATCCACCCCGATGCCCACGATCTGTTTCGGCGAAATGCCGCTTTTTCTCACCAGCGACGGAATCACCGCCTGCAGCGCATCCACATAGTCGGAAGGATGCTGCAAATACCAGCCGGACGCCAGGGGCGTACCATCCGGCAGCGATGTATCCATCACGCCGTGCGGATAGACAAAGGTTTCCTCTGCATGGATGGATCCGTTTCGAACATCCGCCAGAATGCTCCGGCAGGAAAGGGAACCGTAGTCCAGTCCAATGGTATACAGGCGGTCATGCAAAGGGTGATTCAGCATAAAAACACTCCGTTTCGATCAGTCCGACGTGTCACAGCCAAAAAAGCGCGTTTCCTTCCCGCCCCAGCTTTCAAGCGCCTCCAGACGAACTGAAACCGTTTGTTCAGGAAGCGGAATTCGCAAAAGCGCCTTTCGGTTTTCACGAACCTCCGTTACGGTTTCTCTGCCGTCAGCGTCCGTAAACACTGCGCGGCACGCACGCAGCAGGTTGGCAGGCATGGACACCTGCTTTTCCGGCCACTCCACATGGGCGCGCATGGCGAATTTGCGGTATTGGCTGATGTCCGAAATGCTGTCTCTTGAAAAATCCGGATCAAGGGCAAGCCGCAGGGTGCGGGCAGGAGAGCGCAGCGTTACATTCAGCGCTTCTCCATCGGGAACAGCGATGGTATTGGCTTCTTGGTTGTGCGGGCGCTCCCATCCGTTTTCCAGAATGGCTTTCGCCTCGTCAGACAGGCATACATCCGCATTGCCGCTGAGAGAACGGGTAAGGCCGGGAATAAAGCAGCCATCCTCCAAAAGCTGCTGCTGCAGTTCTTTGATGTGATGTGCTGTTACATACGCCGGAAGACAGCCGCGGCGAATGGCAAGCGCAGCGCCTGTACCTGCTGCCTGTCCGATTACGGAACAGGTGGCCATCACGCGGGTGGAACTCATGGCCATATGTGTGGCGCTGATGTTGCGGCCTGCAAACATCAGATTCGGTACATTGACGGAATAAAGACATCTGAACGGAATTTCATAAGGCACCTTGGGCGTGATATGCACGGAGGAATAGCCCATAAATTTCATGCCCTTGGGATTGTGATTGTCCAGGGTCCAGCCGCCAAAGGCGACCGCGTCCTCAAAATGTCTGCCTTCCTCCAGGTCGCGCTGACTCAGGATCCACGGGCCTTCGTAGCGGCGGCTTTCCCGTTTGCCGGGCAGGAAACCGATCCATTCCAGCTCCCAGTTTTCCATGCCGTGATCGCCGTGATTCTTGATATGATCCCATACACCATAGGCCATACGCAGCAGTTCCTCATTGATGCGCTGGCCATCCAGAATGGTATCATCCTCGCCGCCCAGTTCGATCCACCAGAAGTTCACGCCCGTGCCTATTATATCATGATTTTTCAGATACATGCTTTCATCATCGGGATAACAATAGGCAAAAGAAGGCGGAGTAAACGGGCAGGCATGATCTGTCTGCCGAGCCTGAATGAGTACGCTGGAACCCATGGTGTACTTGTCCGCGGTCTCCGGCGCGGCATATTCATCGAATTCCGCGCGCGCTTCGCGGCCCATGCGGTATCTGGCTCCTGAAAGCGGGGCCAGAATGCTGTCGCCGGAACAATCCAAAAAGATTTTGGCCTGAACGGTATGAAAAAGATAAGTGTTCAGCTGCCAGCCCGTTACGCTGGCAATCTGTCTGTCCTTCATTTCACAGCCCAGACAGGAGCAATTCAAAAGCAGCGTCAGGTTGGGTTCGTTGAAGGCAAGCTCGTACAGCACTGAATCCCACAGATTGTATTTCATGCTGGGATTGCGATAGATGTTTTCCAGCTCCAGTTCCTGAATAATGCCGGTTTCGCGGTTTTCAAGCCCTGCCGCGCCGCGCACCCACATGCGGATTTCGCTGGATGCATTGCCGCCCAGCATAGGCCGATCCTGCATGAGCAGCACTTTTGCTCCGTGGCGCGCCGCTGAAACGGCAGCGATCAAGCCAGAAAGGCCGCCGCCCACAACACAAATATCCACCGTGTGCTGCTGCCTGCACTCAGAAATGATCATGTCTTATCGCTCCCTGTTTTGTGATAGTGAAACGCCGCCCCTTCGGACGGCGTAAAGAAGAAATTAACCTTTTACGCCGGAGGTGGCAATACCTTCGACGAAGTAGCGCTGACAGAAAACAAACAGGATAACCACCGGAACAATGGCGCTGGTAGCGGCAGCCATGTTCAGATCGTAACGCTGCAGATCATCCAGCATGTACCAGCGAATGACCTGAGAAATGGTATACATGTTCTTTTTGACCAGGAAGATCAGCGGCGTCATGTATTCATTCCAGCAGCTGATAAAGGAAAGCACCATCAGTGAGATCAGTGCAGGTTTGGTCAGCGGCAGCAGAATACGGGCAAAGATGGTCGGATGCCCTGCGCCGTCGATTTTGGCCGCTTCCATCAAATCATCCGGCAGGCCAATGTAGAACTGGCGCAGCATGAAGATGGATGTTGCATTGAAAAAGTGCGGCAGGATAACGGCCCAAAGATTGTTGTACAGACCTACGGTCTTAAAGAGAATAAAGCGCGGAACAATGGTAACTTCGGTAGGCATCATCATGGTTGCCAGGAACATGGTGAACACTACGTTCTTGCCCTGAAATTTGATCTTGGCAAAAGCATATGCCGCCATAGAGGCAATCATCAGCTGACAGACGGTGCTGATCACCGTGATGAACGCTGTGTTGCTGTAGGCATTGAGCATACTCACCTCAGGATCCGTCCATACAGTAACAAAGTTGTCCCAGCGCCATACGGAAGGCAGCCAGTGCCAGTCGACTGCGAACACCTCGTTGGTATTTTTGAGTGCAGAGGTGACCATCCAAAACATCGGCAGCAGGAACAGCAGGGAAAAGATCCCCAGAAGAACGGTTTTGATGGCAGCCCACATCAGTTCGTGCCGTTTCATACTTTTGTTCCTCCTCTCAATAATGGACCCACTTCTTCTGGCCGGCAAAGTTGATGGCCGTGAAGAAGATGATAATCACCAGCAGGATAACGGATTGTGCGGAGGCATAGCCGTGCTGATAGGTGCTGAAGGCCGTGGCGTAGATCTCCTGCACGATCGAGGTGTTGGAGGTGATGGAGGAACCCATCGTAAACACGTTGACAGAGCCGAAGATCTTGAACACAGCAATCATACGGATGATGACCAGGTAGAAAGTGGTGGGCGAAACAAGCGGCAGCGTGATCTTCAGGAATTGCTGAACGCCGTTGGCACCGTCGATGGTTGCGGCTTCATACAGGGTGCGCGGCACATTCTGTAGCGCCGCCATGTATACAATCAGCACATAACCAAGCGATGTCCATATGACAAGCAGGCTGATGGGCAGTTTGGTGACTGACGCCTCAACCGTCCATTTCACCGGTGCATTGATCCAGCCCAGATTCATCAGGAAATTATTGACCAGTCCGTCTTCACGGAACAGGAATTTGAAAACCGCACCAAGTGCGACGATAGACGAAATGTAAGGAATGAAAAAAGCAAGACGCAAAAGCTTTTTAGCGAAGATTCTGCCGTTGAGCAGATAGGCCAGAATGATACCGATAATAATGGATGCAGGCACGGTGGCGATGGCATATACAAAGGTATTTTTAATACCTGCAACAAAGCGGCGGTCCTTGAAAGCTTCCACGAAGTTTTCAAAGCCGATCCAGTCGATGTATTTGCCCAGCTTGGCAAGGGATTTTACTTTCAGGAAGTTGAACTCTGTAAAGGAAAGAATGATTGTCAGGAAGAAAGGAAAGGCAATAAAAAGCAGATAGCAAATCAACGCCGGGGAAATGAATGCATATCCGACGATATTTTCCTTTCTCTGTTGTCTGTTGACCACTTTTTTACTCATGGCGATTCCCTCTTTAACTCAGCATATCCCGGTCTTTGTTCAGGAAGAAGATGTTCCCGGCGGCGTGAACCGCCGGGAACAATGGGATTAGATTAACGTTCCTTAGCGATGGCTTCGTCGGCGATCTTGGCAGCTTCCAGCATGGCTTCTTCAGCAGTCATGGTGCCGTTGAGGGCATACATGGCGTACTCATTCAGGGTGGAGCTCACGGTGGAGTAAGCGGTCAGTTCATCCTCGTAGTACTGGGGGTTGGTGGCAACACCCACAACGCGCTTGAAGGATTCAACATCCACAAACTTGGCGGCTTCTTCCTCGGAGCCAAACAGCAGAGCCAGCGCGGAACCGGCTTCGGTACCGGCCCAGTTGGGCTGGTGGCCGGCAGCGGCCAGATACTTCACGCCGTAGGTGGAGTACCACTTCAGGAAAGCCCAGCAGGCTTCGAATTCTTCATCAGAACGGCCTTCGGGGGTGGTGCAGATACCGGCATGAGAGAAGGGAACAACGCCGCTCATGTAGTTGACCTGACCCTTTTCTTCAACGGGCCACGGAGCAAAACCGGTGATGAAGTCAACGCCATAGTTCTCGGTGTCGGGCAGGAAGCGGACCATGTTGGGGTTCACGGTGGAGTTGACAACACGCTCTACCAGGAAGGTCTGCTGGCTCTGCAGGTTGTCGCCGCGGTAGGTGGCCTTGGGGAACCAGATCTTGTCGACCAATTCAGCCTGAACCTCGCGTTCAAGTGCCTTGATCATAGCGGGATTATCAAAGGAAGAGGTACCATCTTCATCATAGTACGCATTCTTACCAGCGATGGAGCCGAAGCAATAGGTGAAGTAGTTAACGGAGTGGTAGTCGGAACCGCCGTATACCTTCACGGTGCCGTCCTCGTTGTACTCGGTCATGGCCTTGGAGGCAGCCAGATACTCATCCCAGGTCCACTCGGTGGGCAGCTCGCCCAGACCGGCCTTTTCCCAGGCGTTCATATTGATGGATACATAGTAGCTCAGACCGCCGCAGGGGAAGGTGTAGATGCACTCATCCATCTGGAAGGCATCAGAGCCCCAGTTGGCAACCAGATCGATGCCTTCTTCCTCAACCAGCTCAGTCAGATCCTCGTACATAGCAGCGTCCCAGCGCTTGTAGGCGTTGGACAGGCCGAAGGAAGCCAGCACGTCCACTTCACCCGCCATGATGGAGGTGTTTACGGACAGGTTGCCGTCGGAGTTGTTGTTGTAGGTGTTCAGGGTAACCTTGATGTTGGGATACACGGTGTTGAAGTCCGCGATCAGCGCGTCCATGCCCTGGGAACCCTTGAAGGGCATCCAGAAGGAGATGTCGCCGGAGATGGAAGTGTCTTCTTCCAGAATCCAGCTGGTGTCAAGGCCTTCAGCGCCAGCTGCGAACATGGGCAGCAGCATGATGACCGTCAGGAGAAGCGCGATGAGTTTCTTCATGGGGTAGTCCTCCTTTTTATTTCTTATGATCGGATGGCTCCGACCATAAATTCAAATTTAGAGCGCTCCAAATTTGGACAAAACGAAATATGATTGCTGTATGGAACGCAATTTTTAACCCAGATACGCATTTCTGGCGCGAAGAGTGTCTCTCAATTCCTGTGCATTCACTTTGCGTACAGTCGTTTGATGCTTGATCGCCATAGCGGCAGCAACGCCTGCAGCCTGGCCCATTGCCATACAGGGAGGCATGACGCGAATGGCGCCTGCGGCGGTGGAATCTGCGCTTACGCACCGGCCGGCAATGAGCAGCTGCTCCACCCCGGAAGCAATCAGACTGCGGTAGGGAACGCCGTAGTAATCGCCGTCAATGGCGATATATTCATTGCTGGTAGGACCGAAACGGCCGTGTACGTCCACGGAGTTGGCAGCAACGAGAATGCTGTCATCCGGAACGACTCCATTGAGCAAATCCTCAGACGTTAAGCGATAATCTCCCTTGATATGCCTGCTCTCACGAATACCCACGTGCGAAGCGGTAGCTTTGAGCTTGACATTCTCGCAGCCGGGCACATATTTGCGCAGAAAATGAAGAATATGTTCAGACTGACGTCGACCG
>JAGBBE010000132.1 GCA_017938645.1 Clostridia bacterium | reverse complement strand
TGGACTTCAGCCCCGAAACGGTCGCTGAGCTGTCTGCCTATGTTGCTGAGGTGGTTTCTGCTATCCAGCAGGGCAAGCAGGTGTCCGAACAGGATGTTCAAAATCTCCAAGACATTCTCACTTTCCTGCAGGGACTTGATACCACCGAGACCGGTCAGCATATCCTCGAAGGTGTTGCTGCAGGCATGACAGAGGGCGGTTGGGATTCTGATGCCGAGACCGTCGCTTCCAACCTTGAATCAGCTCTGAATCTCGCCTTTGGCATCCAATCGCCAAGTACGCGTGTGAAGCCTGTTGGCTCCAATGTCGCTGCCGGTGTTGGTGTTGGTATGACAGAGTATGACTTCACTACAGATGCCGCTAGTATCGCAACTGCTGTTGATACAGCATTGAACACCGCTCTCACTTCGACGCTCCTTGGGCCGATTGGCACAAATGCGATTACCGGTATGGCGCAGGCCATGACCTCGTATAGCATGACTACAACTGGTTCCACAGTTGCCTCGAATGTCCAGTCCGCTGTCAACGCAAGCCTGACAAGCTCGACGCTGCGATCGGCAGGTGTGAATGCTATGGCGGGTCTTAAAGCCGGTATCAACGCTGGTCGGTCGGGTGTTATCTCAGCCATGCGCTCTGCGGCTCGTGCTGCCGTAAACGCTGCGAAGTCCGAGCTAAAGATCAAGTCGCCTTCTCGTGTGTTCAAGGAGGAGGTTGGCGTTCAGACGATGCGTGGTTTCGGTCTTGGTGTTTTGGAAGAAACCAAGGCGCAGGCACGCATTATCCGCAACGCTTCCCGGTACTTAACGGGTGAAGCCAAGGAAGGTGCTATCGCTTACAACTCTAGCGATAACCGGCGCACTTACAACCAGCAAAGCAGCGTGAACCTGTCCGGTAATACGTTCTATGTGCGCGATGAGCAGGACATCCGCTCGTTGGCGGTTGAAATCGCGACGCTCACTAGAAGGCAGCAACGTGGCAAGGGCCTCCGGTTTGCATAAATAACTTGACTTCCTGCCCATTCAGAGTGATAGATACGCTACCCTGAAGAAAGGAGGAACCGAGATGTTTTCAATGCAGATCCGTCCGGAGATTCTTGCTCAGCTTCGCGCTGAGTACACACCGGGTACCAAGGTTGAACTGGTGGAGATGTGCGATCCTTATCGCCATATGCCAGCAGGCCTGAAAGGAACCGTTACCCATGTCGATGATGCAGGTGGTATTCACATCGATTGGGAGAACGGTTCCTGTCTTGCTGCGATTCATGGTTTTGATCGAATCAAGAAATGCGAATAACTCATAAGCCCTTAAGGCGTCACTCTTCGGAGTGGCGCTTTTCTCGTGGAGGTGAAACCCTTGCAAGACTGGTTTGAATGGAACGGTGCGCGCTCAACCGAATACGGGATTTATGTTACAGAGCAGCCTCCTCTGACCATCCCGTCTGAACGCGCTACCTTCACCAATGTCCCCGGCAGGTCGGGTAGCCTGACTACGCTGGAGGGCGAATACGTTTATGATGATCTGATTATGACAGCCACTTGCGTGATCGCAGATCCTTCTCGGATCCCTGAGATCGCTGGTTGGCTTCGCGGCTCCGGCACAGTCACCTTCGCTAACCGCGATGGTGGCTTTTACTATGCCCGGATCATCAACCAAATTCCGTTTGAGAAGATCCTGCGCGGAAATCCGCACAGATCCTTTGTTGTCAATTTCCGCTGCAAGCCCTTCTGGTATGAGGCAGATGTACCCGTCAAGAACATCCAGCCCGCCAGCGGCAGTACCAGCGGATATGTGACCATGCAGAACCCAGGCAACGTACCCTCTGAACCGATCATCACGGTCACCGGCACCGGTGAGATCACGCTGATCGTTGACATGACAATCGTAGAGCTTTCTGATGTGAACGGTGAGATCACGATTGATTCTGTTCTGCAGGAGGCATATTCCGGCATCACTTCCATGAACAGCTGTATGAGCGGCGACTTTCCGACCCTGCCGCCCGGGAACAGTACGATTTCATGGACTGGAAATGTGACTTATTTGATGGTTGAGCCTAACTGGCGGTATTTGTAACTGTGTTCGCTTTTTCTTTTTCATCATCCATGCTATGTTTTCGTTGATACATTAGAACACTCTGGTTTCGAAGTGTCTGAGACATCCTATCAACGAAAGCAATATCTGTGTCATGGCTTCGCAGGATTCATCCTGACCGTTTTGCAGCCAATCTACAACAATACGATAGGAGCCGCCTGCCAGATAAGATCGTATATAAGGTGATATGTGCTGGTCTGGGTAGATGAGCGTAATCAATTCAGAAATATACTGATAAAAACGATCGTTGAGCAAATGAACAGCAGTTGAGCTTGCGAGGCATCGGAAGAACCTGTCTTCTTCCTCTCCGATGTAGCTAAAGAACAGCATGATGATTTTCTCAAGGTCGTCCTTAACTTCGGCGACATCCAGCATGAAAGAAGAAAAGCAGCTGTCCAAATGCTGCAGCAGAATATCTTCCATATGCTCATAGCTCCGATAATATGTCATGCGAGATACCCCTGCTGCGTTGCACAATTCTCCTATGCTAATACTTGGTAAGGGCTTTGCTTCCATTAAATTCAGCAATGCATCATACAGGCAACGCTGGAAAAAGGCCTTTTGCTGCGAGTTATTCATGATACATTCGTCTCCTTTTGTCACACTTTCTATTGTGTGAATTGACGTTCATTCTGCGCGGTGTTACAATGGTAACATCATATGATCTGCGAGTCAATAGGAGTGTGTATCATGAGCGGAAAAATTGCTCGTTTAGCAAAAACAAAGGATGATTATCTCCGCTTGGGCTTACAGCCCGATTGTGTGAAAGCATGGGAGGACGGTCTGCACACCAGCGGAAGATTCGGAGAGTACGAATGGTGGTACTTCGACGCCAAGCTGAACGACGGCTGGTCGCTGGTAATCGGCTTCTATTCTCAGCCGGTAACAGCGGCATGCATCGGCTTTGCACCCAGCATCACTTTTGCGCTGACCCGTGGCGAGGAAGCCATCCGTGAAACGATCAAGGTGGACGCGAAGGACTGCTCCATGAGCAGGGAAGGCTGCTGCGTCCGCTACGGCGAAAGCTGCTTTGAGGGTGATTTGCATACCTACCGTATTCATGTGGCTGGCAAGGAGGTGCAGGCTGATGTGAAGCTGACGGCTAATGCGGCTTCCTGGCGACCTGAGACAGGTCATTTCCTCTTTGATGAAAATAAGTTCTTTGCATGGCTGCCCTCCGTGCCGGAGGGATCGGTGGAAGCTGCCATTACTGCCAATGGACAGACCATGTCCTTCACCGGTACAGGTTATCACGATCACAACTGGGGCAATATCGGCATGTACTGGGTGATGCACCACTGGTACTGGGGTCGTGCCAAGGTGGGCGATTATCAGGTAATCTCCAGCTATATCACCGCACACAAGCCCTATGGCTACGAGCATTTTCCCATTTTCCTGCTGCTGAAAAACGGCGAAAAGCTGGGCGATGATCCTCGCTGCCTGACCTACACGCAATCAGAACCCGCATTCGACCCTGTGACCCGCAAGCATTATCATCAGAAACTCTGCTACGATTACAACGATGGCCAGCAGCATATCCGTGTGACTTATGCTGCAAAAGAGATCATCGAATACTTTACCGTTGCCAACGCCAAAACCAGTGCACAGGCCAAGGCCAGCGGACTGCTGCTGTGGATCGTCCGGCAAGCCAGACTTGATCCCAGCTACATCCGCATGACCGGAACTGTAACGCTGGAGCGTTTTGAAGGAAATACGATGGTGGAGCGTGTCGAAGCTCCCGGACTGTGGGAGCAGATGTATTTCGGACTGGACGAGGATGTGTGATAATGAAGAACAAGGAACGCTTCCTGATTATCATTGCCGTAATAGCTGCAGCTGTTCTGGCTGGCGCGATCTGCGGTCGTCTTCTGCTCGATAGCCTGATATAGGAGGCTGTTCCGCATGAAAAAGAAAACCTTCACATTTCTGATGATGATTCTGTTCATCTGTGTTTTCCTGATCAGCGCATTGATTGCGATTTCTCTTACGGGCAGCGCACCTCAGCGTCTTCTGCGTGTAAGATGGGATGAGACGGTCGGACAGACATACAACGATCTTCCTTATGAGAATGCTCATGGTCATGCCTACGATCTGTATATCCCTGCCGGACTGAATCCAAATGAACCGCAGCATCTGATTTTCTTTATTCACGGAGGCAGTTTCAATTCCGGCTCGAAGGAGGATGGCGCAGCATGGTGTCGCTACTATGCGTCCAAGGGCTATATAGCGGCAACGCTGGATTATACGCTTCAGAATCAGGGCGTGGATGCTGATCTGCACCTGATGAACAGCGAGGTTGCAAATTGTGTCTCAGCAATCTATGAGGAGTGCCTTCGTCAGGGATATACGATAACCGGGATGGCGACTACCGGGGTGTCTGCCGGAGGAACCCTTGCCATGAATTATGCGTACAGCTTCTCTGAACGGTCGGCTATACCCGTTCGTTTCGTGTTTCAGCTTGCAGGGCCGACGTACTTTGAACCTGCTGATTGGGGCCTGCTGATGAAGGTCAACGGAATCAGAACAGAGGCAGAATTTGTGTCGGTGATGACCGGCCATGATGCGACCGATGAAATGATGCTTTCCGGGGAATATCTCTCCCTGATCGAGCCCATTTCTCCGTCCATGCTGGTGGACACGAACTCAGTTCCATCGCTCGTTGGTTATGGCTTACGGGATCATGTGATCCCAGCTAAACAGCGCAGTTTGCTGAAAGAAGCTCTGGAAGAACACAGCGTACCGCATGATTATATGGAATTTCCACGATCCAATCATGGTATGTATGCAGACTTGGATCTGCTTGAAGAATTTCTGAATATCTCTCTGGAATACTGTGAACGGTATTTTGTTGACTGACACAGTTTCACATCTGAGCGTCACTCATAGGGGTGGCGCTTTTACTATGTCCGAAAGGAGGAAAATCCGTTGATTTGTGTATACCCCGCTGACTGTACAGACTTTTCCACCAACGGTCTGGGTGCGGTCCGCCCGACATCCTGCACCGTCACCGAAACGCTGAACGGTGAATGGGAACTGACGCTGGTGCATCCCATCGACGATCGTGACAAGTGGCGCAAGCTCACGGATGGCGGCATCCTGCGCGTCCCTGTGCCCGCAGCAATGACCCCGCAGATCAATCTGGTCACGCAGCAGTACCAGACCACCACCTATGACGTGGAAGTATACAAGGTTAGCACGAGCCGAGATCCGCTTCGTCTGCGTTCCGGTACCGGCACGAAGTACAAGATCCTCGGCAAGTACAAGAAAGGCACCGAGGTTATCGTCATCGAGAAAACCTCGTCCTCCTGGTATGAAGTGACCTGCCCGGATGGCAAGCATGGCTACATGTCCTCGGAGTACCTGACTTATGTTCGTACCGAGCAGCAGAGCACGACTTCCAATGTAGGCTTCCGCAATGATGTGGTCGAAGCACGCCAGTTGCGCGATCAGCCCTTCCGCATCTATCGTGTAGTGCCTGAGCTTGATAAGGTCACGGTGTATGCCCGGCACATCTTCTACGATCTGCTAGACAACATGATCAAGCAGATTAAGCCTGCATCTGACGCAGTTGGCGCTTCCGTTGTGAAGAGTATTTCGGACGGTTGCCTATCTGAGCACGATTTCACGTTCTACTCCGATCTGGAGAGCACAGCTTCGGATGTCTCT
>JAGBBE010000131.1 GCA_017938645.1 Clostridia bacterium | reverse complement strand
TCCGGTGCAGCGCCCCGCGCAGCCGGTTCAGCCGCAGGCCCGTCCTGCCGCGCAGCAGCAGCCCGTGCGCCGTCCCGCGCCGCGTCCTGCCCAGCAGATGCTTGACGACGACAGCTCCGTGCGCCGTCCTGTGACGCGCCCCGCGCAGCCCCATCCGCAGTCCCGCCTGCCCAAGGATGAGGAGTTCCGCCGCAAGGATCCCCGCGCCGAGCATTATGACGATTATGATGATGACGACGACGGCCGCGGCGGCATTCTGCTGCCCATCATCCTGATTCTGCTCGTCATCGGCGGCCTTCTGGCCGGTATCTGCCTGCCTGACTGGGACAACATCGGCGGCTTCGGCGCCAAGGTTGCTCCGGTGAAGAAGGCAGTTGTCGGCGCTTTCAACACGGTCAAGGAAATGATCGTCCCCCAGGAGACCGACCTCAAGAGCTTCAGCGCCACCGCTGCCGACAGCACGGCTCCCACGCAGGTGCTCTTCACCGTGCAGACCGCCAAGAACGTCGAGGGGATCCGCATTGTGGATGATCTGGGCCGGACGGTCTATCAGGGAACCTATTCCGCCGCCATGGAGGCCACCGGCGAGGTGATCTCCAACTCCAATGTGCTTCTGTGGAAGCCTGCCTGCACCGTCAGCGAGGGCTACGAAGGCAGCTATACCGTGTACGCTACCCGCAAGGGTCAGGAGGGCGAGGGCCTCAACGCCACCACGCCGGTAAGCATTGCCGCGCCCAAGGCGCAGGGTCCTGCCGTGCAGGCCTTCACCTGTGACACCTCCCTTTCCGCCGTGCCTGCGCATATCACCTTCACTGTGACCACCTCCACCGCCGTTGGCGCTGTGCGCGTGGTGGATGACGAGGGCACCCTCATCGTCAGCGCTTATGACGATGAAGACGGCGTGATGACCGAAACCGACGACAAGCGCGTATGGACGCTGGCCGTGGATGTGCTCAACGCCTATTCCGGCAGCTACACCGCCCAGTACATGGACGACAGCAGCCTCAACTTTACGCCCTCCGGATACAGCGTGTCCGTTCAGCTGGGCAATGAGCCTGTGATCCCCACTCCCGTACCCACCGAGGCTCCCACGGCGACGCCGACTCCCACGCCTACCCCGAGCCCGACGCCCACTCCCAGCCCCACTCCCACGCCGACGCCCACTCCCAGCCCGACTCCGACTCCCACGCCCACTCCCACCCCCGTGCCTACGCCCACTCCCGTGCCCACCACTCCGCCTCTGCCCAGCCTCTCCGCTGCGGCTGACGGATCTGCTGCGCCCGGCGAAATCGGCCTGAAGGCGACGCTTTACAACAACTCCAAGGAAGTGGACAACTATAACCGCTCCCGCGCCATCAATATGCTCAACGCCTTCACCACCACCGTGGGCGGCGCTGACTATGCCGGCTGGCGTCAGGCGGGCGTGCTGACCTTCCGTTCCGGCCCGCTGCGTCAGAACGCTGCGTATTCCACCGTGGACGTAAAGGACGAGAAGCTTTCCGTGGTCTGGACCCAGCCCGTCGGCTCCATGAGGATCGCCGACTCCGGCACGGTTTACGGCGTGGCCGCTCCCGGTCAGCCCGTGATCGTCAAGTGGCCCACCGAGCTGCGCCGCAACATGGGCATCTATGACGCCCAGAAGGAAGTGACCGCTCTTAAGGAGGTCATCGTGGCCGGCCAGGACGGCAAGGTGCACTTCTTCAACCTCCTCACCGGCGAATTGACCCGCGATCCCATCGAGCTGGGCGCTCCCAGCCGCGGCGGTCTGAGCGTGGCCACCAACGGCACGCCCATTCTGGGCGTCGGTCAGTACAACGCCAAGCTGGCCAACAAGACCGTCAAGAACGGCTACCACATCCTCAATCTCATCACCAATGAGAAGGAACGCCTCATCGCCGGCGACGGCAAGGACAAGAACAGCAATTACTCCGGCTTCACCGGCGCCGCGCTGTTTGACAAGGAAACCGGCACCATGGTTGTTGGCAGCCAGAACGGCCTGATCTACTCTGCTGAGTTCGGCCCTGTGAAGGACGCCTACAACTACCAGAGCAATTCCGTGAAGCTTTCCAGCGGCCTGCAGGGCTACAAGACCCTGATGACCGAGCAGAAGAAGACCAACACCAACATCGACGCCAGCGTCGCCATGTACAACAACTACGTCTACTACGGCGACCAGAACGGCGTGCTGCAGTGTGTGGATATCAACACCCTCACGCCTGTGTGGGCCATCGACACCGAGGACAACATCGACTCCACGCCCGCTCTGGATGTTGAGGACGAGTCCACCGTGGCGCTGTACACCGGCAACACCCTCACCCTGCGCACCAAGGCCAGCGCGAGGGTTGCCATCCGCCGCGTGAACGCCCTGACCGGCGCGATCGACTGGACCTACGAGCTGCCTGAGGACGTCGCCTATGCCTCCAAGCAGGACGTCGGCGTGTACGCCAGCCCCGTGGTGGGTCAGGAAAGCATCTCCGATCTGGTGATCTTCACCGTGTCCAACGGCCGTGAGCCCGCCCGCGTGCTCGCGCTGGACAAGAAGAGCGGTTCCCTCAAGTGGGAAACCATGCTTGAAAGCAACACCATCTCCAGCCCCGTGGCCGTGTACAACGCCGACGGCGACGCGTGGCTGATCCAGGGCGAGGAAAACGGCAAGATTCATCTGATGAATCCCAAGACCGGCGCGATCCTCAACACCCTGCAGCTCACCGCCGAGGATGAGACGGCCAAGCTCACGCTGGACGCTTCTCCCGCCGTGTACGGCAACCTCATGGTGATCGGCACCACCGGCAGCAAGGCTGGCGCCGTGTACTGCATCAAGATCGACTGACGAAAGAGGCGATCACAAATGAAGATTTATCTGGACGCCATGGGCGGCGACAACGCCCCCATGGCCCCTGCCGAGGGCGCGAAGGAAGCGCTGGGCCTGTACCCGGAGCTTGAAATCGAGCTCGCAGGCCCCATCGACGTGGTGAAGGAGACGGTGGACAAGGTTTTTGCCGGTGCGGATGAAAAGCTGCGCGCCCGCCTTACCCTCACCGACTGTCCTGAAATCATCACCAACAACGAAGCCCCGGTCATGGCTGTTCGCCGCAAGAAGCAGAGCGCCATCGTTGACGGCATGCTGAAACTGCGCGACGGTCAGGTGGATGCGTTTGTGTCCGCCGGTTCCACCGGCGCGGTGCTCTCCGGCGGCATGTTCCGCCTGGGCCGCCTCAAGGGCATCGACCGTCCTGCGCTGGCTCCGCTTCTGCCCAACGGCAAGGATTTCTTCCTGCTCATTGACTGCGGCGCAAACGTGGACTGCCGTCCTGAGTATCTGCATCAGTTCGCCATGATGGGCAGCGCCTACATGGAGAGCATGCGCGGCGTCAAAAACCCCCGCATCGGTCTGGTCAACAACGGCGCGGAGGCTGAAAAGGGCTGCGCGCTCACCAAGGAAACCTATGAGCTGCTCAGCGCGGACAAGAGGCTGAACTTTGTGGGCAATGTGGAAGCCCGCGAGATCACCAACGACGCGGCCGACGTCATTGTGTGCGACGGCTTTGTGGGCAACGTGATCCTCAAGTTCATGGAAGGCGTTGCCGGTACCCTCATGGGCATCATCAAAAAGGAAATCTACGGCGACTTCCGTTCCAAGATCGGCGGCCTGCTGGCCAAGCCCGCCTTCCGCCGCGTGAAGAAAGCCATGGACTACAATGAAGTCGGCGGCGCGCCTCTGCTGGGCGTGCGCGGCAATGTGGTCAAGGCGCACGGTTCCTGCAAGGGCCACGCCATGGCCTGCGCCATCCGCCAGGCCGTCCAGATGGTCGAAGGCAACGTGGTCGGCAAGATCGAAGCGCTGCTGCCCAAGGACGAGCCCAAGGCTGAATAAGGGTTTTCCGCAGGAAAACTGCATTTCATTTGCACTTATACCATAAGGAGGATGAATCCCATGACTTTTGAAAAGGTACGCGGCATGATCGCCGATCAGCTGCAGGTGGATGCTTCCACCATCACCGAAAACAGCCGTCTGGTCGAAGACCTGCGCGCTGACAGCGCCAACGTAATGGTCATGATCCTTGAGCTCGAAACCGAGTTCGGCATCGAAGTGGAGGACGAAGTGATCCTCAACCTCAAGACCGTCGGCGACGTCGTCAAGTACATCGATTCCCACCAGGGCTAAAGCCCTGGACCCATTACCGCGCTTCGCGCGGGGCTTGGGTGACGGAGAATGGTTCCCACGCCCCCGGCGGAATATCTGCCGGGGGCGTAAGCCGTATTTTATATCAGGAGGAAAACCATGCAGAATCTGCAAAAGGCACTGGGCTATGCGTTCAAGGATGAAGCCCATCTGCGCCTGGCGCTGACGCATCCCTCCACAAAGCTGCCGGACAACCAGCGCCTTGAATTTCTGGGCGACGCAGTTCTGGAGTTTTGCGTCAGCGACATGCTTTATCGGAAATATCCCAATCTGCACGAAGGCGAACTGACTGCCCGCCGCGCTGCGCTGGTGTGCGAGCGCACGCTCAGCGTGCTGGCGATGTCGCTGGGACTGGGCGACGTGCTGGTGATGGGTCACGGCGAGGAACAGACCGGCGGCCGTCACAAGCCCAGCATTCTGGCTGACGCCATGGAAGCCGTGTTTGCCGCCATTTACGTGGACGGCGGCATCCGCGCAGCGCATGAGGTGATCCTGCGCATGTACAGCGAGGACGAAAAGCTCATCGCATGGCGCGGTCACGACGACAAGAGCGCCCTGCAGGAGTTTACGCAGGCCAACGGTCTGGATCTTCCGGCGTATCAGATCATCGCGCAGGAAGGCCCCGACCACAACCGTACCTTCACCGCGCAGGTGAGCGTGCTGGGCAAGCCCGTGGCAGTGGGCGTAGGCAACAGCAAGAAAGCCGCCGAGCAGGCCGCCGCCAAGAAGGCGCTGAAGGAACTGAAGAAATAATCCGGACAAGCAAGCCCCGATACCCTCCGTGGAGGGGCGGTCTGATACGCACACACAAAACACCGGAGCTCAACTCTGCGCGAAGCGCAGTCCGGGGTCAAGGGGCACTGCCCCTTGTGCGAAGGAGTAACTGAATGCGTTTAACCAAACTCGAAATATACGGTTTCAAATCGTTCGCCAAGCGCACGGAGATTGTGTTCCCGCAGAACGTGACGGGCATTGTTGGCCCCAACGGCAGCGGCAAGAGCAACATCGGCGACGCTGTGCGCTGGGTGCTGGGCGAGCAGAGCGCCAAGAGCCTGCGCGGCAACAGCATGACGGACGTTATTTTCAACGGCACCGAAAAGCGCAAGGCGCTCAACTACTGCGAAGTCACGCTGGTTTTTGACAACACGGATCACCAGCTCAATGTGGCGTTTGACGAGGTTTCCATCACCCGCCGCGTGTACCGCAGCGGAGACGGCGAATACCTGATGAACGGCGCTGCGTGCCGTCTGCGCGATATCATCGACCTCTTCCGCGATACCGGCGTGGGCAAGGAAGGCTATTCGATGATCGGTCAGGGCCGCATCGACGCCATCCTCAGCCAGCGCAGCGAAGACCGCCGCGTCATTTTTGAGGAGGCGGCGGGCATCAGCCGTTTCCGTGCGCGCAAGGAGGAGGCCGAGGGCCGTCTGAAGAAGGCCGACGAGAACCTCGTGCGCGTTCTGGACGTGCTGGACGAGCTGGAAAGCAACCTCACGCCGCTGAAAAAGCAGGCGGACGTGGCCAAGGAATATCTGGCGCTGACCGACACCCTGCGCGAACTGGACGTGCGGCTGTACCTTTTGCGCTATGACCGTCTGCACGAGCGCGAAAGCGCCGCGGAGCAGGCTCTTTTGCAGGTGGCGGACGCCGTGCGCGAGGCCGAACAGCTGCTGGAGGAAGCCACTGCGCGCCGCGAGGCCGGTGAAAACGAGCAGGAGGCTATCCAGCAGGCGCTGAGCATGGCGCATGACGCGCTTCTGCGTCAGAACGACGCGCTGCACGCCGCCCGCGAGGCGCTCAGCGACATCAAAAACCGCATTTTCAACGGCGGCGAGACCATCGAACGCCTCGACGGCGAGAGCGAAAGCCTCCGCGCAAGGCTGAGGCTGATCGAAGCCACGATGACCCAGTCCGACGGGGGCCTGAACGAGGCCGAAAAGCTGCTTGCCGATGCGAAAAACGCGCTGGAAATGCGCCGCGCCGCGCATCAGCAGGCCACCGAGAAGGCCGATGCGCTGGAAAGCGAGCTCTCCGCGCACAAGTCCTATATCATGGACCGCATGAACCGCATGCAGAACGTGCGCACCTCTCATGCGCGCCAGAGCGCGATGCAGCAGCAGATGACGCTCAGACGCGAGGAAATCAGCGCCCAGATCGCGCAGGAGGAAAACCGCGAAAGCGCCCTCTCCGCTGCGCTGGACGAGGCGCGCGCCAACCTGCGCATGGAGGAGGACACCCTTCAGGAGCTGCGTGAGGGCGCGGAGAATTTTGAGCGCACCACCAGACAGCTGCTGCAGGACATCCTCGCCCGCCAGAAGCAGGTGCAGGAGGATCTGCAGACCGCACGCGCCACCGAAACCCGTCTGCGTACCCTCAAGGAGCTGCAGGACGGTTACGAGGGATATCAGTACGCCGTCAAAAACGCGCTGACCTACGCCAAGCGCGCCCAGCTCAAAGGCGTGCACGACGTTGTGGCCATGCTTGTGCATGTCCCGCGCGAGTATGAAACCGCCATGGACATGGCGCTGGGCGCGGCCATGCAGAACATCGTCACCGAAACCGAGCAGGACGCGAAAACGCTCATCGACTATCTGCGCAAGAACCGTCTGGGACGCGCAACGTTCCTGCCGCTTTCCACCATCCGCGGACGCACGCTCAACGCCCGCGAGCGCGAAGTGCTCAAGATGAAGGGCTGCGTGGGTGTGGCCAGCGAGCTGTGCACCTACGATCCCATTTACAGGGATGTGGTGGAAAACCTGCTGGGACGCACAGTGGTTGCCGAAAACCTCGAATGCGGCATCCAGATCATGCGCGCCGGAAACCATGCCTTCCGCCTGGTTACGCTGGAGGGCGATGTGATGCACTCCGGCGGCTCCATGACCGGCGGCAGCATTCAGCAGAAGGCGCAGAACCTTCTTGGCCGCGAGCGCGAGATGAAGGAATTGGCCGCGAAGCTCAGCGAGCTGAACGCCGACGCCGAAAAGGCGCAGCAGGAAATCGCCGAGATGGAACAGCGCCGCGCCGGCGAAAAGGAACGCCGCGAAAGCGCCCAGTACGAGCTGCATCAGCAGGAAATCGCCGTGGTGCGCGACACCGAGCGCTTAAAGAGCGCCGAAAACGACATGGACATGCACCGTCAGCGTCTGGAAGCGCTTCAGATGGCGGTGGAACAGCTGGACGAAAGTCTTGAGGAGATCGCCCAGGAGCTTCGCCGCATCGAGATGCAGTCCACCCAGGAGGAATTTTCCTCCGAAGAACTGGACAAAAAGACCGAACAGCTCTCCGACGCGCTCAACCGCGCCCGCCGCGAGCGCGAGACCGCGCAGGAGCTGCTCACCGACGCCATGCTCACTTTGCAGAACGCTGAGCATGACGTGGACCGCCTCAAACGCGACAAGGAACGCCTCATTGCCGACGGCGAAGCCTGCCGCGAGGAACTGGACAACCTGCAGCACAAGCGCACGCAGGCCGCCGAGGACGTGGCCGAGGCCGAGCGCGCCCAGCAGATGGCCGACGACATGATCGCCGCCTGCGAACGCCATGTTCAGGAGGCTCATGCGCATGTGGAGGCCACTGAAAAGAAGCGCGACGACAAGCAGAAGGAGCTGCGCGAGATTCAGGGTGACATCGACGCGGCGCAGAGGCTTTCCTCGCACGAAACCGAGCGCATGCACCGTCAGGAGATGGCGCTGGGCCGCATCCGCAACGACCTGAGCACGTTAAATGACCGCCTGTGGAACAACTACGAGCTCAGTTATGCAGGAGCGCAGGAGGCCAGAGAGGAATACGACCAGCGCAAGGCCAATGAGGAAATCGCCCACGGCGAAACCCTCACCAGCAGCTTTGACGAAGGCGAGGCCGACCGCGACGCCCAGCGCATCCGCGACCGCATCCGCGCCATGGGCTCGGTCAACGTCGGAGCTATTGAGGAATACACCGTCAAGTATGAGCGTTTCACCCAGCTCAGCGCCCAGAAGAACGACCTCGAGCAGGCCAAGGGCGATCTGCAGTCGCTCATCACCCAGCTGCTTGACCAGATGAAGACGGTGTTCGTGGGTCAGTTCTCGACCCTGCAGGGCTACTTTGCCGAAACCTTCACGCGCCTGTTCGGCGGCGGTTACGGCGAGATCAGCCTGTCCGATCCGTCCGATCCGCTCAACTGCGGCATTGAGATCATCGTGCAGCCTCCGGGAAAGAAGCGCCAGCTTCTCAGCCTCTTCTCCGGCGGCGAGAGGGCGCTTACCGCCATCGCGCTTTTGTTTGCAATGCTCAAGCTCAAGCCCACGCCGTTCTGTATTCTCGACGAAATCGAGGCCGCGCTTGACGACGCCAACATCAGCTATTTTGCCGACTATCTCAAGGAATTCAGCGCCGACACGCAGTTTGTGGTCGTCACCCACCGCAAGGGCACCATGGAGCGCTGCGACACCCTCTTTGGCGTGGCCATGGAGGAGCGCGGCGTGAGCAGCATGGTGAGTGTCAACCTGACCGATTATGAGTAATCCGTCCGTCGAAAAAGCTCGCTGCGCGATCTTTTCCGCCGCACCTGCGGTGTTTTAATGTAGCAGTCGCGAAAGCGCGCAAACGCCCCGCCCGACCGGCAAAGCCGGGAGATACGAATAAGAGTCGGAGGGGTAAACCCCTCCGACACCTCCCAAATATAGAAACATAAGGAGGCCCATACCAATGAGTGAAAAGAAAAGCCTGTTCAGCCGCCTGCGCGACGGCCTGTTCAAGAGCCGTGAGCACATGGCCGTGGCCATGGAGGCCGCTGTGGCCAACGACCGTCCCATCGACGAGGATTTTTATGACGATCTCACCGACGCGCTGATTCTGAGCGATATGGGCACCGCCTGCGCCATGGAAGCCATCGACAAGCTGCGCGCCCATGTGGAAGAAGCCAAGCTCAAGTCCTCCACCCAGGCCAAACAGGCTCTCAAGGATATTCTGGTTGGTATGCTCGACGCTGAAAAGATGCCGCTCAAGTGGCCCATGATCATCCTCATGGTCGGCGTCAACGGCGTTGGCAAGACCACCACCATCGGCAAGCTCGCCCTGCGCTTCCAGGGCCTGGGCCGCACCATCATCCTCTGCGCCGCCGATACCTTCCGCGCCGCCGCCGCTGACCAGCTCCAGATCTGGTCCGAGCGCGCCCGCTGCCCGATCGTTCGCCACAAGGAAGGCGCTGATCCCGCCGGTGTGGTGTTTGACGGCATTCAGGCAGCCAAGGCGCGCAATGCCGACCTGCTCATCGTGGACACCGCAGGCCGTCTGCACAACAAAAAGAACCTCATGGACGAAATGGAAAAAATGCGCCGCGTGATTGACCGCGAATATCCCGAGGCCGCGGTGCGCTGCCTTCTGGTTGTGGATGCCACCACCGGTCAGAACGGTCTGGCGCAGGCCAAGGCCTTCCGCGAGGCTGCCGGAATCAACGGCATCGTTCTGACCAAGCTCGACGGCACTGCTAAGGGCGGTATCGCCTTCCCGATCGTACGCGAACTGGGCGTGCCGGTGATGTACGTGGGCGTGGGCGAGGGCATTGAGGATCTGCAGAGCTTCGACGCCAAAGAGTTTGTGGACGCCCTGTTCGAATAAAGACAAGGGGAGAAAACAATGGTTTTGGGTTCGTTCTTTTTCAAACACCGGGCAAAGCTTGTGCTGAAGGGATACTGGCAGAACGCGCTGGTGGTCACCTTTTTTACCAGCATTTTTCTCACCGTTGCCCAGGTGCTGCAAAGCGTTGTTACCGAGGACATCAACGGCATTGTAAGCAGCCTGTCGTATGCGCTGCAGTCCATGCCTGAGGGTGTTACGGCGGAGAGCGTGCAGTTTACTGAATTGCTGGAACTCTACCAGCGCCTGTTTGCCGCCATCGGAAGCGTGCCGCAGAGCACGTGGATTGCGCTGATTGCGCTCAATCTGCTTGCGCTGGTGGTGACGCCCGCACTCATGATCAGCTGCAATCACTATTTCATCCGCCTCAATGACGGCGAGGAAATCGGCGTGATGCAGGGTCTCTTTGGACGTATGAACCTCTTTCTGCGCTCCCTGTGGCTGCATGTGATCATGTTCGTGAAGATTTTCCTGTGGTCGCTGCTGTTTGTGATTCCCGGCATCATCGCCGCGATGCGCTACAGCATGGCGCCCTATTATCTGGCCGAGCATCCCGAAATGAAGGCCTCCGAGGCCATCCGCAGGAGCAAGAAAACCATGAAGCACCTCAAGATGAGCTACTTCATGCTCCAGCTCAGCTTCATCGGCTGGAACCTGCTGGTCAGCCTGATCCAGCTGCTGCTTGTGGATATCAACCCCATCATCGCTCTGGTCGCGGCTCAGTTCCTTTCGCTGATGGTAGCGACCTACCTCAACGCCTCCAGCGCGGTGTTCTACTGCGCGGCCACCCGTGACGGCGGCATGGAAAAGCTCGTACACGACGCACGCAACAGCGCGCGCCAGATGGGCATGGACGACACCGCCTTTGACGAGGCCTTCGGCGACGAGGACAGCATCGACGACCGCTCTGACGGAGGCGATGAGGAGTGAATCTGTTCAAAAGAAGCCGGCGCGCCGCCGCGCAGACCTTTCCGGTGCTGGGCACGGCGAGGCTTGTGCTGCGCACTTTTCATCCCAATGACGCCGTGGACGTGTTCGGCTACGCCCAGAGCGAAAAGGTAGGTCCCATGGCTGGCTGGGCTCCGCACAAGTGTCTGGACGACAGCCGCCGCGTGGTGGAGGGATTCATCGCCGCCGGAGACGTATGGGCCATCGTGGACAAGAGCACCGGCCATGTGATCGGCTCGGTGGGCCTGCACAAGGATCCGTACCGTCCGCTGGAGGGCTGCCGCAGGCTCGGCTATGTGCTGGGCGAAAACTACTGGGGACAGGGCTACGCCACCGAGGCCTGCCGTGAGGTGCTTCGCTACGCCTTTGAAACGCTGGAATGCCCGGTGGTGAGCGTGGCGCACTATCCCATCAACCAGAGAAGCAGGCGCGTGATCAAAAAGCTCGGCTTCACCTGCGAAGGTACGCTGCGCCGCACCACGCTTCTCTACGACGGCACCTATGCCGACAGCGTGGTCTACAGCCTGTTCAAGGAAGAATACGAGGCGCGGATGTCCTCCGCGTCCAGATAAACGGAGGAACCTATGCCGCCTCTGAAACCGTACAGTTCCGACCTGAATTACAGCTATGCGCCGGGCGTGTTTCCGTCGCTGCAGCTGATGCACAACGCGCCTGAGCGCGCCATGCGTCTGCTTCTGAGCGAAAAGGCGCAGGGCGAGGGCGTTGAGAAGCTGCGCGAAATCTGCCGCGAGCACCGCGTGCGCGAGGAAGTGGCCGACAAGGCGCTCTCCCGCATCAGCGGCAAGCAGAACTGCTTTGCTGCCGTGGTGTTTGAAAAATGGCAGAGCGATCTGAAAAAGGACGCGCCGCATGTGGTTTTGCATCATCCCATGGATGAGGGCAATCTGGGCACCATTCAGCGCACGCTGCTGGGTCTGGGCATTGAGGACATCGCCATCATCCGTCCTGCTGCGGACGTGTTTGATCCCAAGGTGGTGCGCGCGACCATGGGCGCGGTGTTCAGCCTCCGCGTCAAGTATTACGAGGATTTCAGCCTCTACCGCATGGAGCATCCCACGCATGCGCTGTATCCGTTTATGCTGGACGGTTCGGTGATGCTGGAAGAAGCCACCGAAAAGGCAGAATATCCCTTTGCACTGATCTTTGGCAACGAGGGCAGCGGTCTGCCTGCTGAGTTCGCCCAAATGGGTCAGGCCGTGCGCATCCCGCACAACGACAAAATCGATTCGCTGAATCTGTCCATCGCCGTGGGCATCGGCGCGTATGCCTTTGTGCATGCGAAGGACTAAAGGAGTTTTTTCAGTCATGTACGAACAGTATCAGGAAATTACCTCTCAGCTTCGGGAGTGCATTGTCTATCTCAAAAATGCCGCGAACCTCAGGCAGGGCTCCGTGGTTGTGATGGGCTGCTCCACCAGCGAGGTGGCGGGCGGTCACATCGGCCACAACAGCGTGCCGGAACTGGGCGACGCGCTGGCGATGACGATGATCGATACCTGCCGCGAACTGGGCCTTCATCCGGTATTTCAGTGCTGCGAGCATCTCAACCGCGCGCTGGTCATGGAGCAGGAGGTGCTCGACCGTATGCGCCTTGTGCAGGTCAACGTGATGCCTGTGCCCAAGGCCGGCGGCAGCGTGGGCGCTGCGGCCTACAAGCGTTTTGATCAGCCTGCCGTGGCCGTGAGCATTCAGGCCGACGCAGCCATCGACGTGGGCGACACGCTGGTGGGCATGCATCTGCGTCCTGTGGCGGTTCCGCTGCGCATGGGCGAGGGCGAAACCAAAGTGGGTCAGGCGCATGTGGTCATGGCCTACTCTCGTCTGCCCTTCATCGGCGGCAGCCGCGCGCAGTATCCCGAAAAATAAGCATAGCAAAACCGTCCTGACAGGGGTTCAGGACGGTTTTGAAGGTTTTGAGAAGATCGGTCAAAGCTTCTGAAAGCCAGTTGTCTGTTTTCTGCTCCGGTTTGCCGTAGTAGGCATAAAGGTTGATAAACCAGCCGTTCTGGAAGTTTCCTGCCATCAGGTAATCGTCGTCTGAGTCGGTGAGGCAGGACATAGTGCCTAGGAAAAGAATGGTTTTATCATAGCCGATGGAAAACAGGACGGAGAAGGTTTGAGTTTCGGCATGGGTGGAAAGGACAAACAGCGCAAGACACACTGAGAGAAGTAAACCAATTTTTGGCGCAAAGTGGACGTCCTCCAGTACGATGTACACTCATTAATAGCACAGCATATGGACAATGAATACATGGTCATCTGTTGCGTGGACAGAACAACCTGAATATGGTAAAATAGACGGCATCAATCAAAATGATTCGGGAAGGGAGGGGCCGTATTGACTAGGAGAAAAGAGCGAAACAGTCTGATCGATTTATATCGTTTTTTAGCCATGCTGGGCGTGATGGGATGCCATCAGTATCATATGGGGCTGAGCTGGTATCCGTTCAGCAATGCCTGGATTTTTGCGGATTTTTTCTTCATGCTCACAGGTTACCTCACTGCTGGCCATTTCCGTCAGACGCAACTCGTCTCTTTGGAAAACGCAGGTCGAAACGCGATTGGCTACACGTGGAAAAAGTTTCGTGAGATTGTTCCGTTTGCATGGACGGCCATGATGATGGAATATGCTTATCAGGCAGTAAAGATCTGGATGCTCCCTGATCAGGGAATCAAAGAGGTTATTCATTTCCTGAGTGATCTTCCGCTGGAGATGCTTATGCTCACAGGAGGCTACAGGCTGAACGTGCTTGTGCCCTCGTGGTATCTGTCAGCCTTGTTCCTGGTCTTCCCCCTGTTCTGCATTCTGGTACAAACGCTGTCCAGAAGTGTGATGTCGGTCGTTTCACTGTTTGTGCCGGTGTTTCTGTATGCACTGACTGTCATGGATGGCAACTGCCTGTTTCCGGATAATTTTATCAGATCCTTCAGCGACCTGCTGCTGGGCGTGCTGGCCTATGAACTGGGCAGCTCAATGATTCCGAAGGTTCGTGAAAAGATTGGCCGGATCTGGCTGACGCTGATTCAGCTGATCTGTCTGGTTCTTCCGCTTGTGATCAGCTACACAGATCCAATGTGGGCGCTTCGCCCGATCATGCTGTGCTTCGTGATTGGAATTGCGATCACGATGTCGCAGGAAAGCTGCACCCGCGTAATTCGCAGCAGAGTATTTCTTTATCTGGGACAGATTACGATGCCGCTGTATCTGTTTCACTGGACAGTGGCAGGAATCCTATCGGAACCTTCCCTGCACCTTTCGAATGACGAGAAATACTGGCTGTTTTATGGGATTTCGATTGCAGTCGCAGCTGTAGCCTATGAACTGTACCGTCTCATCAAAAGAAAAAAGTGTCGCTGAAACTACGGGCGCTCTCTTCCTGCGCGGAAGAGAGCGCCTGTTTGCAATTTTGTTCATGCTTGCATACGATTGGCACAATCCTGTATACTGACCGGAGAGGGGAGGGAAAAACCGCATGCCGAACATTCGTGATCACGCCATGACAGTCGGCCATCAGAAACTTGAACGGCGTCCGTTTGACTCGCTGGATGCGCTGGTGATAAGCCAGCTGGTCTATCTGCCCATGGAGGGACATCTGACGTACGGGCGCACGTCCACCATTGCGCAGGCGTGGGATTTTCTTCGGGAAAATGTGGATCCTTCCGGCTTTGACCGCTTTCAGAAAAAGCGATGGGCGCTGTTTGAAACGTGCGCAGGGCTGGAACGCTACCGGGACTG
This sequence comes from Clostridia bacterium, assembly GCA_017938645.1. The sequence continues at coordinate 2,703 of JAGBBE010000131.1, read as the reverse complement.
GGGCATGTGCGACTATGTCAATGAAATTGACGTGGGGCGCGAGATGCAGTTCAGCGCCTGCACCTACCGGCTGCCGGGCGGGCTGAGCTGCGTGGCCTACCGGGGAACGGATCTGACCGTGGTAGGCTGGAAAGAAGACCTCAACATGTCCTACATGACCGTGCCGTCCCAGCACGAGGCGGCGGAATATGCGCTGCGCGCCTCCCGCAGGACCGGCGACGCGCTGATTTTGTGCGGTCACAGCAAGGGCGGCAATCTGTCGGTGTATGCGGCGGCGACCACTGATTCGTCCACGCGCGAGCGCATCCGCCGCGTGTATGCCTTCGACGCGCCGGGCGTGGATGAGGAAACCCTCCACAGCCATGGTTATGCGCTGGTGAGTGATCGCATTGAAAGCTATCTCCCGCAAAGCAGCGTGGTGGGCATGCTTTTGAACTATCACCCGGTTTATACGGTGGTGGAGGCCGCGACGCTGGGCATCCTTCAGCACGACGCCATGACCTGGCAGGTGGAGAACGGTGCTTTTGTGACGCTGGCCGGCGTGGACGTCACCGGCAGACTTACCGATGAGACAATTCACGCATGGCTGGCCGGAATGGACATGGAGGAGAGGCGCTTCCTGGTGGATACGCTGTATCAGGTGGTGGACGCCGCGCAGGCAGAACTGGTCACGGATCTGGCCACAGACTGGCTGGAGAGCGCCGGAAAGATGCTGGAGGCCATCCGCGGGCTGGATTCCAAAACCAGGAGAAACGTCGTAAGGCTCCTGCACTCGCTGTTTTCCACCGGAGCGGGCGAAATTGTGAAGCTGGTTCTTTCGGAACTGCTCAAGATCAGAAACTCTCCTGCAAATGGCGAATAAGGGATAATGTCAACCAGAATGTCAAATTGCGCGCAACCCTGATTTTTCAAGGGTTTGCGCGCAATTTTTTTCTGCGAAAACGATTGACTTGGGGCTTGATTTCGTGCTATTATGATATGGTTGTGCGAAGTATGCGCACTGGTATGCCCTTTTGCCGCGATAAAGGCGGGAAAAGCAAGCGGCGCCGGGCGTATGCAGCCACGGCGGATTCGAACCAGGCAAAGGAGGCGGCTTTGATGGAAAACCTGCTCAAACAGGCGGACAAGCGCGTAGTCGGTACCAAACAGGTGCTTCGTGCCCTCAATGAGGACAAGGCCGCAAGGGTCTTTCTTGGTAAGGATGCGGACGGTTTTATCTATCACCGGATCAACGGTCTGTGCGAGGAGAAAAACGTGCCCGTAACCGTGGTGGACAGCATGCAGGAGCTTGGCAGGCTCTGCACGGTGGATGTGAAAACCGCGTCCGCCGCTGTGCTCAAGTGAGCACGCGCCATTCCAAAGAGACTATAAAGCGCCCGGGCTGCGGCGCGTTATAGCATATCAATTCGGAGGTGTCTCTATGCCCACGATCAATCAGCTGATCCGCAAGGGTCGCGTGAAGGCTGCTAACAGGTCGACGGCTCCCATCCTGCAGGGCTGCCCGCAGAAGCGCGGCGTGTGCCTCAGCGTGAAGACCACGACCCCCAAGAAGCCCAACTCTGCTCTGCGTAAGATCGCCCGTATCCGTCTGACCAACCAGATCGAAGGTACGTGCTACATTCCCGGCATCGGCCATAACCTTCAGGAGCACAGCGTGGTTCTCATCCGCGGCGGCCGTGTTCGCGACCTGCCCGGCGTTCGTTACCACATCATCCGCGGCGCTCTGGATACTGCCGGCGTTGCCAAGAGAATGCAGTCCCGTTCCCTGTACGGCGCGAAGAGGCCCAAGAAGTAAGCACGTTTTCCTGCGCTGCAGCTTGCAGCCCGTTTCGGAGTGGGCGCAAGAGTGTGGCATGTCCCCTGCAAGGAGCATGAGGGACGCAGCCTTTGCCATGCACACCGCGTGACTTTCCCGTAGTGCCGGGAGCGGCCGATGCTGAAGGCCGACAGAAACCTGTGCGCAGTTGCGCTTTGAAAACGCATTCAAGGCCCCGCTAAAATCTTACGTTGCGCCAATGAGGCGCATTGCGGCGAATCATTCGCCCCAACGAAGGAGGAAATCAAATGCCCCGTCGCGGATTTATTCCCAAGCGCGAGGTGCTGCCCGATCCCGTATATGGGACCACCGTGGTCACCAAGCTCATCAACCAGATCATGCTGGATGGCAAGCGCGGCACTGCCCAGCGCATCTGCTACTCCGCTTTCGAGACCGTAGCCGCCAAGACCGGCAAGGACGCCACTGAAGTGTTCAACGCCGCTCTGGCCAACGTTGCTCCCCAGCTGGAAGTCAAGGCCCGCCGTGTGGGCGGCGCCACCTACCAGGTCCCGATCGAAATCCGTCCCGAGCGCCGTCAGACCCTGGCTCTGCGCTGGCTGGTCGATTTCTCCCGCAAGCGCGGCGAGAAGACCATGGCCGAGCGTCTGGCCGCTGAGATGATGGACGCCGCCAACAACACTGGCGCCGCCGTCAAGCGCAAGGAAGAAATGCATCGTATGGCCGAGGCCAACAAGGCTTTCGCCCACTATCGCTGGTAAGAACGATGCGAACGGACGCGGCGTGGCGCCGCGTCTGGTTGGAAGGTATGTACAGAAAGCTTGTAATGTGAAAGGAGACCCTTCGTTATGCCTAGAAGTCACCCGCTGGATAAGGTGCGCAACATCGGCATCATGGCTCATATCGACGCCGGTAAGACCACCACTTCC
>JAGBBE010000130.1 GCA_017938645.1 Clostridia bacterium | reverse complement strand
TCCGCAGGCGGAAAGGAAGCCCTCAGCGTAAATGCGGAACAGATCCAGCGACATGGTTACCTTGCTCAGATCCTTTTCATCCTCGGCAGCGGTGGAAGCGCCGAAACGGATGGAATCGCCAAAGTCATTGGCAGCCAGACCGGGCATCACCGTGTCCAGGTCGATCACGCACAGCGGCTGACGAGTGGACAGATCCAGCATGACATTGTTGAGCTTGGTGTCGTTGTGAGTAACACGCAGGGGCAGCTCGCCGGCATTCAGCAGGTTGATGAGTGTGGCGGCTTCCTCTTCATGAGCGAGATAGGCATCTACATCTGCCTTCACATCCTTGAGCCTGCCCGCCTTGTCAGCAGCGATAGCCTCACGGAAGAGACGATAGCGATCAGGAGTGTCATGGAAGTGGGGAATGGTTTCCACCAGCGTTTCAGCCGGGAAATCCGCAAGCTGGTTCTGGAACTGGCCGAAGGCCACGCCGCTCTGACGGAAATCCTCGCTGGTTTCAGACTTATCCATACACAGGCTGTTCAGAACGAATTCATACAGACGCCAGCACTCGCCGTTGTCCGTCATCAGATAAGGCTTGCCATCCGCTGTGGGCACCAGTATCAGCGAGTGACGCGGATCGGGATCCTTCTTGCGCAGGTGCTCCGTCACGGCAATGACGTTGTTCATCAATCCGGTCAGATTGCCAAACACACGTGGATTCAGCTTTTGCAGAATATACAGGTGCGGACGGCTGGTGACCAGCAGGTAGGTTTCGTTGATGTGGCCGCTGCCGTAGCGGGCGCAGCTGATGGGAAGACCGTCAAGCTGAAAGTGTTTGTAGATATGCTCCATTGTTTATCCTTTCACACCGCCGGAAGTCAAACCGGACACAAGATGCTTTTCAATGCACATGAACAGGATAACAACCGGGATGGTCGCCAGAAGTGCAGCAGCAAACAGGTAATGCCACTCAATCATGTTGAAAGAGCTGAACTGCGTAATACCGACTGTAATGGGCTTGAAGGCCGGGGTGGAAATGAGCACGGTGGAGATGGTGTATTCATTCCATGCGTTGATGAACACGAAGATTAACGTGGTCACAATACCGGGCGCAGCCATGGGCAGCAGAATGCGGATAAGCGCAGTTACACTGTTGCAGCCGTCGATGCACGCAGCCTGCTCCATCTCAGAAGAGATGGATACAAAGGTGCCGCGAAGCAGCCAGATGGCGAACGCTTGATTGAAGGCTGCGTTGATCAGCATAAGGCCGATGATGCTGTCATTAAGTCGGATGGTGTTCATCAGCGTGGAGATACCAACCAGCAAAACGACAGGGGAGAACATCTGACTCATGATGACGAAACCAAGGAAAGCCTTCTTTCCCTTGAAGTTCATACGCGCCATAGCATATGCCGCCGGAATGCCGCACAGCATGGCGATCAGCGTTGCACCAGTTGAGAGCAGGATGGAGTTGAACAGGTAGGTGAGCACATTGCGGCTGATGATATCCGGAATGTTAGACCACACCCACTTGGTAGGCAGCATATGCAGGAAATGCATATCCGTGGTTTCTGTATTGCTGCGGAAACCGGTGATGAGCATCACATAGAACGGATAGAGGATGAAGATGCACAGCACGACGACAAAGAAATACAGGAAGCCTCGGCTGAGTACATGCCCAAGCTCACCAAACGAAAGCACCACATACCCCAGCAGGCCGATAAACAGCACAGGAATCAGCAGCCAGAAGGAGCTGGGCAGGTGGTTGATTACACCCTTGATGAGGGAGAGAAGTTCCTCGCCGCCCGTGCCGTTGAACAGCAACGCATCCAGACGGCTGAGATGCACATCCGCCTGATCCATCTCAAAACCGCCCGCAATCAAATCCACCTTGCGGGAAAAATCAAGATTTGCAGTCATGGCAAACACGGGAGTGAGTACCAGAGCAATCAGGCACATCCAGCAAGCAGCCTTACGAAGAAGCCGGTTCTTTTTGGAAAGACGGCGGTGGTCCGTCTTCAGCGCGCCGGGCAGGCTCAGTGCAGCAAGCACAGCCGCAAGAACAATGCACACGGCCATGACGATCAGCACGCGGGAGCTGACAAAGCCGAAGCCCATCATTTGCCACGCATTAAGCTTCTGCGTAGTCACCACTTCAAATGATACCATAGAGGTGGTTTTGCCCTTGGAGTTGACGCGCTCGGTGACTGTTTCGCGGATTTCAGCGCTTTCAAATTCGGCAGCGGCGGCCTCCACCTCAGCGCGGGCTTGCACATAGCGTTCGTCGCCTACAAAGGTGTTGCCGGATTTTTTGCTGAACACCGCCGTGGTGAATTCATGTACGGGCAGGCAGAATATCACCAGCGCAAGGACAGTGGCTATGGCGCAAACAATCAGCGCAATGCGGTTCTTTTTCAGAGGAGCGATATTTTTCATAGTTCCTCCTCCTTCCGCATGGTGATAACCATGTAAGTGCCTGCGGCAATGCACAGAATGACGAAGCCAATCACGCTCAACGCTGTAGCCGGGCCCTTCTCCTGTTCGTAGAACGCCAGCATATACAGATAGGTAACCAGCGTATCGGTCTTATGTGCGGGCGCGCCCTTGGTGATGGTGTAGACGATGGGGAAGGAGTTAAAAACGTAAATAATATTAAGCACCGTACTCACCGTCAGAGAGGGCTTCACCAGCGGAATGGTGATAGCACGAAGCTTGTGCCAGAAACCGGCGCCATCCACAGTAGCAGCCTCATAGTAGGCAGCGTCGATGGACTGCAGACCGCTGAGCACGCAAAAGGTGACGAACGGAATGGTTACAATGATACCCACGGCACATTCCCACATGAACTCGATCTGGTAGGTGGCACGCCAATTGATCGCGTCCCTGATGATGCCCAGATTAAGCAGCACGTTGTTCAGATTGCCGTATTCAAACTTGATAATATAATTCCAGACAGAAGCCTGAATGACCAGAGAGGCGGCCCACGGGAAAACCAGAATGGAGCGGGCCAGCTTGCGGCCGTGGAAGGGCTGATTCATGATCATGGCGATCACAAAACCCAGCAGCGTGGAAAGGCCAACCACAGACAGAACCCAGATAATGGTGTTGCCCATGACGGTCGGGAAAACGGGATTCTGGATGGCCTGCACGAAGTTATCAAAACCTGTAAAGCCGCCAATGATACCAGCGCGGGATACTTCGCTGAAAGCGATGCGGAAAACGATAGCAATGGGGAAAATAACAAAAATCGCCATCAGAAGAATGCTGGGAAGCAGCCATACATAAGGCTCCCACTTATGGCGAACAAGGATGTTATTCATGTGCAAATGCTCCTTTCGGAGTACTGTGTAAAATCGGAAAGAAGGGACCGGCCACAGGGCCGGCCCCTTGAAGGATGCAGAATCTTACTTGGTCAGTTCAGCCTGCAGAGCATCCAGCAGTTCCTGAACGTTGCCGCCGGTGAGAGCGTTCTGCTCAACGTTGATAACGCCGGTCTTCACATCATCCCAGCCAGCGGTGGCGGCGGGGTAGAAGCGAGAGGTGTTCAGAACATCCAGCCAAGCGCCAAAGGAGGCGTCAGACTCGATCAGAGCGCCAACAGCGGAGTTGACAGCGGGCAGGAAGCCTTCCATGGAGACCCAGCCCACGTAGTTCTCGGGGTTGTAGAAGAAGGTGAGGAACTTGCCGATGGCTTCGTTGCGGGCAGCCTGATCAGCGAAGGAATCATCCTTGAAGGCCATGATGCGGTCCATAACGCCAACGGAGGAACCGGTAGCGCCTTCGTTGTGGGGCAGACCAGCGGTGGCGAAGTTGATGGTGTAGCCCTTGTCAGCCAGGTAGGTGGGCAGCTGGTTGGGAGCGATAACCATGGCCAGCTTGCCAGCGCCGAACATATCCTGCAGATCGTAGCGGGTCTGAGTGGCGGGGTTGGGGTTGGTGTAGCCGTTGTTGACCATGCTCACGGCAAACTCGATGGCTTCGACGTTGGCGGGGGTGTTCACAGCCCAATTGCCTTCAGCGTCGGTGAAGCCGCCGTTGTTGCCCCAGGTGAAGTAAGCGAAGTTGGCCTGACCTTCGTCAGTGGTCATATCCATGCCGAAGGGGTAAACTTCGTCGCCGTAGAAGTCCTTGATGGCGACGCAGGCATCTTCCAGCTCAGCCCAGGTCTCGGGCACTTCGATGCCCACTTCTTCGAACATGTCCACATTGTAGAACATGGCACGGGCAGAAGCCAGATCCGGTACGGCCCACACAGTGCCGTCGATCACGGATTCCTCAATGAAGGAGGGGAAGAAGTCCGCAAACAGCTCTTCGGGGCAGTAGTCGCTGACGGGCAGCAGCAGGCCTTCATTGGCGTAGTTGGCGAACAGGTCGATGTTGAGGATGTCAGGCTGAGTGCCGTTGGAGATGCGGGTGGAGACGACGGTGGAGATGTCGTTCCAGGACACAACTTCCAGGTTCAGCTTTACGCCGGGGTTCTCGGCTTCGAACTTGTCAACAAAGTTGGTGCCGTTCATGCCGGTGCCCAGGAACCAGTCATTGGTGTTGGGGCCGTACTGAGCAATGATGACGTCCAGAGTGATATCCTCGGCCAGAGCAAAGCTCATGCCGGAAATCAGCATCATCAGGGTCAGAAGGAACGCCAGGAATTTCTTCATAATAGGTGACCTCCTTGTTTTATATGAGGATTTATGAGCCTCATCTTTGTAGGACATATTATAAACTATTTTGATAGATATGTAAATATGTTTTTGTTCTTTTTGTGAAGTTTTTTTCCAAAAGGTTATTCTGTGTAGAGAATTAGGAAGAGAAACCTGCAAGAAAGGATGGGTGCTTGGACATGAAAAACCACTGTGCTATGATTAGAAACCACCTACGCTCGCACAAGGCACGAAGGGGTAACAAAACAGCGGCAGGCTGTGGAGAACTTTAATGTATTTTTGTAAGAAAATGCATCTCACATTGCACCGTATGAAACGCTTCAAAGTGTTGTGGCAAAAGGGGTTGAAGCGTAAAAGAAAAGGGCGAAAATGCACTTTGGAATGCACTTTCGCCTGATTTTGTGTTGTGGGTCAGTTTTCTACATAAAAGAAAAACGCTCAATCCCTTATGGATCAAGCGTTTTCTTTGTGATGTGAGTGCTCTTATAGGATGTTCAAGGAAAGCCTTATAAATCAATGGTTTTGGACGGTGGACAACAGCATTTTACTATAGGCGTTCGGGTGAGAACGCCTTTTTGCATAGAGAACCGATTAGAAAGAGCTCATCAGGCGGTTGATTGGGTGGTCGAAGCTAACGATTAAAGTTTTCAAAGCGAATAGATATATCAGAGTCTATTTCGGCAATAGCATCTCTGATGGTATTGGATGATATGGCTAGATAGAATGGAGAATCAAGCGGAGCTTTGCCCGAGTCCTTTTCTTGAACGGAAAAAGAAGCGGTTGCGTATGCTTGTTGTATTACGATGCCGACGATATATCCTTGTAAGGAAAATACGGGGCCGCCGCTATTTCCAGGACGGGTAACCGACGATATTGTCAAACACTCACATCCAGTAAAAGTTTGAGAACCTATTGCATTGATTTCTCCTGTTTGAGCTAGAAGTAAAGGCTCCCTGATTCCACGTAGCGGAGGGTAGCCGAGTGTAAGCGTTTTGTCGAGAACCATTGGTGGCCCGAAGTAAGGATAGGATTCGCTGTCGTAGATGGGATTAATTCTGATGATTCCAATATCGTATTTAGGGTGGGTCAGTTGTTCTACTATGGATAATTCTTTATCTCCAATCCAACAGGAAGCAATGTCTATATCATCAATGTTATGTGCGCATGTGAGAATAGTATCGCTAGAGATTAGAACGCCAGAGCCTGTTCCGGGTATTCCATCCGAGTTTTCGCCTTCAATACGCACGATGAAACGCTCCAACAAAGATCTAAGGTATCGTTCACCTATTATGCTGGAAAGCCAATAATCACCACTTCTTTGCAGCTCTGAATGAACGACCAAAGAATAGTAACATTCATTGAACATAGGACTGCCAGTTGAAGATCCGGCATGTGTAAGCAATCCTTCATTTACGAGTTTCCGGATGAGGACAGATATGTGCTTATGATAAGCAAGGGCATTTGTTAGAATGCCTTTTTTCTCTATATACTGGGTGAAATTAAATATTGAAAGAGGTTGCATTACTTTGTTATTCACAGGAAGAGAGAGTAACTCTCTCATAGCTCTATTAGCCATCGGAGAAAAGAAATCCAGAAGGTTGACAGTTAGCAATTCTAGCTCTTGAACCGTTAGTGGTCTCAATATGAGATTTAGAGTTTCCATGGCAATATCTCCCCTCACCATCTTAATCAGAATTATAGCACGCAATAGCTGTATTTTGAAGACTTATCTCCTTTCGCTTTTTTGCTAAAACCTCTTGAGAACGCATCAGTGCTTCTTGTGTTTTATAGAAATTGGTAGTATTATTAACTATACTCTATTATCCAAGCATTAGCGTAGATTAACGAGGTGTATGTATGCCTGTAAACTATAAGAAACTTTGGATTTTGCTTATTGAAAGACAAATATCTAAAGCGCAGCTTAGAAAAAATGCCAACTTATCTCCTGCAACCCTCACGAAATTAAACAAGAATGAATATGTCTCTATGGAAGTCATAGCCCGGATATGTAGGGTCTTGAACTGTGATATAGGGGATGTTGTTGAAATTGATAAGCAAGAATACGATCACATTTGAGGTGCGCTGTGGAATCTGTTATTAAAGACCCACGTTTGAAAGGGAAATGCCAAACCTTCACACCAGAGAATTTTGTATCTTTGATGCTAGATTTAGCCGGGTACAAGGATGCGCTGCTTGGGAAAAGGATTCTAGAGAACTGCTGCGGCGATGGTCAATTTCTCGTTCAGATAGTCAAAAGATATATTGAAGCCGCTCTTCGAGAGGGCTATTCCAATCGGGAGATAGCCAAAGGATTAGAGACTGATATTTTTGCCTACGAAATAGATGAAGTGCTGGTAAACAAATGTAAAGAACGTTTGAATGCCATAGTACATAAATATGATTTGGAAGCGATCAATTGGCATATAGGGTGCAAGGATTATTTATCCCAAGAGGTATGCGGAGCATTTGATTTTATTGTTGGAAATCCTCCATATATAGCCTATCAAGATTTGCCGGCTGAGCTTCGGATAGAATTAAAAAATAATTTTAAGGTCTGTAAGAAGGGAAAATTTGATTATTGTTATAAATAAGGAGAGATGAACATGGAACCAAAGACACTCGCCCTCGCCAACCAAAAAGGCGGCGTAGGCAAAACAACCACAACGGCCAATCTTGGTATTGGGCTTGCACAAGAAGGCAAGAAAGTGCTTTTGGTAGACTGCGATCCACAGGCCAGTCTTACAATCAGCCTTGGCTATCCTCGCCCGGATGAATTGCCTGCGACCTTATCAAGGCTCATGGGGCAAGTTCTCATGGACAAATCCATTGACACAGCCGACGCCCTTCTGCATCATCCGGAAGGCGTCGATCTGCTGCCAGCCAGTATCGAACTGTCCGGCATGGAAGTATCGCTGGTAAATGCTATGAGCCGGGAAACGATCTTGCGGCAGGTGTTGGAACCATTCAAGAAGCGGTATGACTACATTCTGATCGACTGCATGCCCTCCTTGGGAATGCTGACGGTGAATGCACTGGCTGCTGCAGACAGCGTGATTGTCCCTGTGCAGGCGCAATACCTGCCAGCGAAGGGCCTGGAACAGCTGCTGAAAACCATTGGGAAAGTACAGCGCCAGATCAATCCGAAACTCAGGATCGATGGAATCCTGCTCACGATGGTAGATAATAGAACTACCTATGCCCGTGAAATTTCCAGTCTGCTGCGGGAAACCTACGGAAGCAGGATCAAGGTGTTTGCAACGGATATCCCGCACTCGGTACGGGCTGCCGAAATCAGCGCAGAAGGGAAAAGCATTTTCGCTCACGATCCTAAGGGAAAGGTTTCCACAGCATATCGTGCGCTTACACAGGAGGTGATGAAAATTGAAAAGCAGCGCAAAGCACGTACAGCTGACATCTGTCGATGATCTGTTTACCACAGAGGAAAGCCGCATTGACGATCAGCGTGAAAAAGTGATGGAAATACCGTTAAGTGAGCTTCATCCATTTGAGAATCATCCTTTCAAGGTTCTGGATGATGATCGTATGCTTGACACAGCTCAAAGCATCAGAGACCATGGAGTATTGGTTCCCGCCATTGCACGATTGCGAGAGAAAGGAGGCTATGAACTGGTCGCAGGCCATCGGCGCAAAAGAGCCTGTGAGCTTGCTGGATTGGAAACTATGCCTGTGATCGTTCGCAAACTTGACGATGATGAAGCAACCATCATCATGGTTGACAGCAACATACAACGTGAAAGCCTTCTCCCCAGCGAGAGGGCTTTTGCTTATCGGATGAAGTTAGAGGCCATCGATCGGGTAAAGGGACGTCCTCGTAATGTGGGACAAGTTGTCCCACATTATTTGGGCAAACGAAGCACAGAAGTTGTTGCCGAAGGAACTGGCGAAAGCTACAAACAGATCCAACGCTACATCCGTCTTACGGAACTGATCCGTCCGCTGCTTAATATGGTGGATGAAAAGAAAATCGCGTTTAACCCGGCTGTTGAACTTTCTTTTCTGAAACCATCTGAGCAGGAGCAGCTTATGGATGCCATGGACAGTGAGCAGGCGACTCCTTCTCTTTCACAGGCACAGCGTCTCAAAAAATTCAGCCAGGAACGGAGGCTTTCAATCGATGTAATGCGGGCAATCATGCCCGAGGAGAAAAAGAGCGAGCAGGATCGAGTAACTCTTTCCAATGAAAAGCTCCGCAGATATTTTCCAAAGTCCTATACACCTCAGCAAATGGAGCAAGTCATTCTCAAACTGCTGGAAGGCTGGCATCGGCGTCAGCAGCAGGCACATGAGAGATGATAAGCCATCCTTCTGCACGAGGTGTTTTATTTTCAAAACGAAAGGAGGGATAAATATTGCCTGTCTTTCGTGTGGAAAAAACGAGGGATTATACCGTTATGGCCAATCATCATCTGAAAAACAAGGAGCTGACGCTGAAAGCCAAGGGGCTGCTTTCGGTCATGCTGTCTCTGCCGGAGGATTGGGACTATACACTAAAAGGACTGTCCCATATCAATCGTGAGGGAGTGGATGCGATCCGCGAAGCGGTCAGGGAACTGGAACGCGCCGGATATGTTCAGCGGAGCAGGAACAAAAACGCCAAGGGTCAGTTTGCTGACATTGAATATGTGATCTATGAGCAGCCGCGCAGGCCGTATGCGGACGAAGAGCCAGCATCGGAAAAAAACAATGTTGGAAAATCCAATACTGGATAACCCAACGCAGGGAAATCCTGCGTTGGAAAAACCTACGTTGGAAAATCCCACGCAATTAATTACTGATAGAACAAATACTCATCCAGAAAATATTGAAAAATCAATTCCTTACGGAGCAAATCCTTATCCATCCATCCCTTATCCATCAAAAGGTGGCAAAAATCCATTGCAGATCCAGAATGAAATCCATGACCGCATCAGCTATGATGCGCTGGTTTATCAGTATGACCGGCAGTGGCTGGATGAACTGGTTTCTCTGATGGTAGAAGTGCTTTGCTCCAAAAGCCCCACATTCATGATATCGGGTGAAGAACAGCCTGCGCTTCTTGTGCACAAGCGTCTGAAAAGTATCACAAGCCTGCATATCCAGTATGTGCATGAGTGCATGAGCAAGAACGCCAGCAACATCAGAAACATTAAGGGCTATCTGCTGGCTGTACTGTTCAATGCGCCTGCCACTTTGGGAAACTACTATGCAGCGCAGTACCGCCATAACAGCGGACTGTAATAAAGGGAGGAATGCCTTTGAGAGTAAAGCGCACATATTTATTACCTGTGATTTTGTTGGTTGCAGGAGTTATGGCTATCGCCGGATCACTGCTGATGCAGGAATGGCAGATCCGGCAGGATGCGCAGGAGTATGAACAGTTGGTTCTGGAGGTCAGAGCATCAGTGCAGCCCTCAGCAGAACTAGAAAGACAGGATGCAGGGGCAGCTGGTACAAGCCCATCCGAAGAACTGTTTCTGCATCCGACTGAGATCGTAAAGATCACGCCTGTTCCATCAGCCTTGCCTACGGCAGCAGAAGCGACGCTCAAGCCAACGTTTCCCTCGCAATCCGAACAGCCAACAATTTCACCGGCTGCATCGTCTTCTCAAGCATCCGGCACATCAAACACAGGTATCGACCTCGCTGCCCTCAAATCAACGAACAGCGACTTCATCGCATGGCTGCATATTCCCGGCACAAAGATCGACTATCCCGTTGTTCTGACCGACGATGTGGAGCATTACCTGACGCACAGCTTTTCGGGAAAAGAAAGCATTTGCGGTACGCTGTTCTCTCTGAGCCGCACGGACTACCGAGCGCCCAGCCGAAACATTGCTATCTTTGGTCATCACATGCGCCGGAGCCGCAGTCAGACCATGTTCCAACCCTTGCACAACTACAAAGACAGCAGCTATTACCACAAACACAGCACCATTACGCTGGATTCGCTGTACCGTTCAGAAACGTACACGATCTTCGCGGTGCTGAATATGTGCGAAAGCGATTGGGACGCCTCAACAGCGGATTTTTCCACTGACGAGGCGTTTTTGTCGTTTTTGGAGCGTGCCAAGGAATTGTCTTTCTATGATACCGATGTTTCTGT